>NC_008260.1:300000-402500 GCF_000009365.1 Alcanivorax borkumensis SK2
TTCAAACCGGTAGTGGTTGAGTTGAGCGTGGGCGCGGTAATCCACGGCGTCCAGATCGGCATCAATGGCGCCAGTGGCCACTTCGTGAAAACGGGGCTTCCAAACGTGGATGCTGGACGAGTCCACTAGGGTGATATCGGCATTGCCATATTTGCCGAGCTTTGCGCCGAGTTTGGTTGCCAGCGGAAGACCGCCGGCACCACCGCCGACAACAACAATTTTGGGTTTGCTCATTGGGGCTCCTGTCAGGCTGTCGACCTTTGGGGGAGAGGCCGTCAGTCAATCATATTCATGGGTGCGGGAACAGGGTTAATGAGACGGGCCCTTGTGGGGCGTCATTCTGCCTTGCGCGGCAGAACGGATGCTGAGTTCAGGCTGGGTGGTAGGCCGCTTCTGAACCGGAGGCTTTCCTTGCGTCTTCCCATACGTGCGGGTCTGCTCGTCGGGCGACAACGAAAAAGCCCGCCGGTGGCGGGCTTTTTCGTGGATGCTCGCGGCTTAGGCCTTGGGGCCGGCCGCGCGAATTTCGTCGGACACATCTGCGTACTTGTCAGCGAAGTTCTTCTGGAACTGTTCTGCCAGGTCGCGGGCGCGTGCTTCGTAGTTCTCCGGATTAGCCCAGGTGTTCTTGGGCTGCAGCAGATTGCTGTCGACACCGGTAACGGCTTTGGGCACGTCCAGGTTGATGATGTCCAAGTGCTCAGTTTCGGCGGTGTCCAGTTCGCCGGACAGGATTGCGTTAACCACGCCACGGGTCGTGGGGATGCTAAAACGCTCGCCTTCGCCGTAAGGGCCGCCGGTCCAGCCGGTGTTCACCAGGTATACCTGGGAGCCGAATTCTGCCATGCGTTTGATCAGCAGCTCGGCGTATTCGCCGGCACGACGTGGGAAGAAGGGGGCGCCGAAGCACGTGGAGAAGGTGCTTTTGATGCCGCCGCCGGACCCCATTTCTGTGGAGCCGACCAGGGCGGTGTAGCCGCTCAGGAAGTGGTAGGCTGCGGCTTCTTTGGACAGTTTTGATACGGGCGGCAGGACGCCAGTCAGGTCGCAGGTCAGGAAGATGATGTGCTTGGGTTCGCCCGCGCGGTTTTCTTCGACTTTCTTGTCGATGTTTTCCAGCGGATAGGCAGCACGGGTATTCTGGGTCAGGGACACATCGGCGTAATCAGCGGTGCGGGTTTCGTCATTGATGATGACGTTCTCCAGTACCGCGCCGAACTTGATGGCGTCCCAGATCACCGGCTCGTTCTTTTGGCTCAAATCAATACACTTGGCGTAGCAGCCGCCTTCGATGTTGAAGACCACATCTTTGCCCCAGCCGTGCTCGTCGTCACCAATCAGATAACGGGCAGGGTCTGCGGACAGGGTGGTTTTGCCTGTGCCAGACAGGCCGAAGAACAGAGCCACACCGCCGTCTTCGCCGACGTTGGCAGAGCAGTGCATGGGCAGCACGTCTTTTTCCGGCAGTAGGAAGTTCTGCACGGAGAACATGGCTTTTTTCATTTCACCGGCGTAGCGCATGCCGGCAATCAGAATTTTGCGCTGGGCGAAGTTAAGAATAACGCAGCCGTCGGAGTTGGTACCGTCACGCTCCGGGTCACACTGGAAGTGCGAGGCATGCAGGATCTGCCATTCTTCCTTGTTGCGGGCGTTGTACTTCTCCGGGCGGATGAACATAGTGTTGGCGAACAGGTTGTGCCACGCGGTTTGCGCGGTCACTTTCACGGCCAGGTAATGATCAGCGTCAGCGCCGACGTGCAGGTGGGAAACAAAAGCGTCGCTTTCTGCAACGGCCGCGGTCACACGGTCCCACAAGGCGTCGAATTTATCACTGTCGATGGGACGGTTAATGGCGCCCCAGTGGATGTGTTCGCTGGTGCTTGGCTCGTCAACGATGTAACGGTCCATCGGTGAGCGGCCGGTGCGATGACCGGTTTCCACTACCAGGGCGCCGTTGTCGGCCAGGCGGCCTTCGTTACGCTGAACAGCCAGCTCTACCAGCTGGGCCGGGCTGAGATCGTTATAAACAATTGGATCTGTCATGGTTATTCCTGGGCTTGTGGCCGTGCGGTTGCAACGGGTATGGCCGCGCAACCTTTAAGTTCGCATTGCGGATACACAGTGCCGGTCTCGTGCCCGGATCAAAGACCGGACAAGACCAATAAGGGACCAGTAGTGGCGCCACTGATCAGCACAGGCGCGCGATTATGCCAGAAAAGGGAATCAGTGGCGATTCCCCTTCGGACTGTGCGGTCACGGCTGCAGGGCCACCCTTTTAATGCGTCAAGGCACGCGACGCAGGGAAAGGGCGCAGGAAAAGATGGGAGGCAAATGCGGTGTCGCCTGCTATTTGCCTCTGGCTGTCGAGGCCAGGAATCGCGGGTTAGCTATTCTTGGTATTCCTATCGGCTTTCTCGGAGCATTTCCGCCAGGTCCACGGCATCAAAATGTTCCTGATGGCGACAGAAGTCGCAGGTCAGCGTGACTTCCCCGTCTTCCTCCAGTAATTGCTGTAATTCCTGATTGCCAAGGGAAATGAGTGCATTTCGGTTGCGTTCCCGGGAGCAGGTGCAGCCAAAGCGCAGAGGTTGGGCGTCGGGCAACTGGGGTGGGGTGTCGTGAAACAGCCGGCGCAGGATGGTTTGGTCATCTAGGTTTAGTAGCTCTTCCATTTGCAGGGTGCTCGCCAGCGCCTCTAAGTGTTCCCACATCTGGGTGTTGCCGTCGGTGGTGGACAGCTGGTTGGGCAGGCGCTGCAGCAGCAGGCCCGCCGCGCGATTGTTGCCGCTGGCCAGCCACAGCCGGGTGGGCAGTTGTTCGGATTGTTGGAAGTATCCCTGCAGGCATTGGGCAAGAGTGTCGCCGCTGAGCGGTACGATGCCTTGATACTGGCGCCCCTGATCGGGGGTGATGGTGATTACCATGGTGCCTTCACCGATCAAGGTTTGAATGTCGCCGTGGCTCCAGTCTTGACCGTCGCTGTGGCGGGCTAGGGCACGCAGCTCGCCATCATGGCTGCATTCGGCCAGTAGCAGAGACACCGGCCCCTTGCCTTGGGCTTGCAGGGCGAGCCGGCCCTTAAATTTGAGAGTGCTGGCCAGCAACGCCACAGCGGCCACGGCTTCGCCGATCAACCCCTGCACCGGCAGTGGGTAGTTTTGCCCTTCTATAATACGGCTAATGCTACTTTCCAGTTGAACCAGCTCACCACGAATGTCGGAGTCGGGGAAAAGAAAGCGCTGTTTGTGGTCTTGCATTATGAGGTCCTGAGGTTGGGCTGTTGCGGTAAATTCAGCGCGAAAAAGCAGTTATTCCAGATTGTCTCGTTTGAAGCGCTGGATATCCCGACGTTCCTTTTTGCTGGGTTTGTGGTCCGGTGCAGCGGCTGCGGCTCGGGCCAGTTTGCGCTGTTCACTGTTCATTTCCCGTTTGGCCACGCTTTCGGTGGTTTCCTCATAAAGTGTCTGGGCCACCTTTGCCGGGCCACGTTTGTTGCTCAGACCGCGGACGACCACCTCGAAATGCTCAGTGCCTTTGCTGATGGTCACTGTCTGGCCGGATTGCACTGCCTTGCTGGCTTTGGTCCGGTTGCCGTCGATATGGATCTTGCCGCCTTCAATGGCGTTTTTGGCCAAGGTGCGGGTCTTGAAGAACCGTGCGGCCCAGAGCCAGGAGTCTATACGTACGCTTTCCATCGCTTTCTCCAGAGTTGGCCGTTAGGGCAGCACGGTCAGGAAATCATCAATGGCCGGGAACGGGGCCGTATCCGAACGTTTTGGCAGACTGGAATCCGGGTGGAGGATGCTCACCGGCTGCCCAATACCGTATTTCCGAGCGCTGTGCAGGACCGGCAAGGAGTCGTCCACCAGCAGGGCGCGGTCTCGCTCGAAAGGGAGGTGTCGTTGCAGGTGCTGCCAAAATGACTGGGCTTCTTTGGGGTGACCGTAATCATGGCTGGAGACCAATTCGTCAAAATATTGATCAATGCCGGTGCGCGCAATTTTCAGGTGTAAGGCATCGCGGTGAGCATTGGTCACCATGATGACTTGCTTGTCTGATGCCTTAAGCTTCTGTAGAAACGTTTCCGCGCCAGGCCGCACGGAAATGCGGTCGCCAGCCGCCCTTTTCAAGTGGGCAATTTCCAGCCCCAGCTCGGCGGTCCAGAAATCCAGGCAGTACCAGTTCAGGGTGCCTTGGTGGCTGGTGATCCAGTCGTGGATGATGCGGTTGGCCTCGACCTGCTCTAAGCCCCGTTGCTGGGCGTAGCAGTTGGGTACATGTTGTTGCCAGAACCAGTTATCAAACTGCAGGTCCAGCAGTGTGCCGTCCATATCCAGCAGCACGGTGTCCACGGATTGCCAGTCAATCATGAATTTCCTGCGTGTTCGGGTTAGTCTTGCCTTGGTGAGTAGGCTCAGAGGTAATTATGGATGAGAAACCGGAGATTCTCGACACCCGGCTGATAGCAAAGAGCCGCCTGTTCGGAATTGAAGAGTTACACCTGCGGTTTACCAACGGAGAGGAACGCACCTACGAGCGCTTGCGCACGCCGCCGATCGCGGGGGTGATGATGGTGCCGTTACTGGATGACGATACCGTGGTGATGATCCGTGAATATGGCGCCGGTACGGAAAGCTATGAGTTGACTCTGCCTAAGGGTGCCTATGAACACGGTGAAGATTGGCGCGATGCGGCTAACCGGGAATTAAAGGAAGAGGCGGGTTACGGCGCGCGGCGTATGAGCCTGATGAAGGAGCTGACCTTGTCCCCCGGGTACATGGGGCACCGCATTAAAGTCGTGTTGGCTGAAGACCTTTATGAGGAATCGCTTCCCGGTGATGAGCCGGAAGAGCTAGAAGTGGTGACCTGGAAATTATCGGAACTGGATCGCTTGATTGAGCGCGATGATGTGACCGAGGCGAGAGTGATCGCTGCGTTGTTGATGACCAAGCGGTTGTTGGAGAAAAGATAGTTCAACACGTCTCTGAATTAATCACAGGAAAATGGAAATGACGGATTTAAATGCCCTGCTGGGTCCGCTTGGTGAGATTGCCCGTGCCGCGGGACAGGCGATTCTTGAGGTTTACGAGCGCGATGATCTGGGTGTGGAAACTAAGGATGACAAGTCGCCGATTACCGAGGCAGATTTGGCAGCCCACAAAATTATTGAAACTCGATTGCAGGCGCTGACGCCGGATATTCCGGTTTTCTCTGAAGAGTCAGGGGGTATTGCCTATGCGGACCGTAAGGACTGGCCGCGTTTCTGGCTGGTAGATCCGCTGGATGGCACCAAGGAATTCATTAAGCGTAACGGTGAGTTCACCGTCAATATTGCGCTGGTGGAGGGCGATACTCCGGTGCTGGGGGTGGTGCACGTGCCGGTAACGGCTGTGACCTATATGGGCGGAAAGGGCGTGGGCGCCTTTAAAGAACATAACGGTGAGCGCCAAGCCATTGAGTGCCGTGCGCGCACCACGCCGGTGGTGATGGTGGCCAGCCGTAGCCATGGTGGTGAGGCTGTGGAAAAACTGGAAGCTTTTATACGAGAAGAGATCGGGGAAGTGGAGCGCGCTTCCATGGGCTCCTCTCTTAAGCTGTGTCTGGTGGCGGAAGGCAGTGCGGATATTTACCCGCGCCTTGCGCCTACCAGCGAGTGGGATACGGCTGCGGCCCACGCGGTGGTTGCCGCCGCCGGGGGGGTGGTAGTGAACACCGACTTTGCGCCCTTGCAGTACAACAAAGAGGACATTCTTAATCCGTTCTTTCTGGTGTTGGGGCAAAGTATTGAACAATGGCGCTTTATCGCTCCGGCCTTGAACGGTTGATGGGCGTGAGCCCCTCTCCGGCACGGGGTTCAGAGTGTCCTGCGCTTTCATTATTAGTGTTAGCAGGCCAAACAAGGAGTTTCCCATGAGTGCAATGCGTGAATTACGTTTCGTTAGTGACGGGCAATCCTGCCGGGGCGATCTGTATTTGCCTGAAGGCGAGGGGCCTTTTCTGACAGTGGTCATGGGCCACGGTTTTGGGCTTACCAAGGAATGCGGGTTGGCACCGTTTCGCGACGCTTTTGTACAGGCCGGTTATGCCGTGTTCCTATTCGATTACCGCCATTTTGGTGAAAGCGAAGGAATGCCCCGCCAGGTGTTGTTGCCCTATCGGGAGGTGGCTGATTGGCAGGCGGCGCTGGCCTGTGTGCGCAAGCTAGCTGAAGTGGATAACCAGCGCATCGTTTTGTGGGGTACCTCCTTTGGTGGTGGTTTGGTCACTGTGGTGGCGGCCCGGGAGCCGGTGGCGGGTATTATTGCGCAGTGTCCGATGATGGACGGCATGGCGTCAGTGTTGGAGGTGATTCGTTATGCGGGTGTGGGGCAGGCGTTGAAGATGACCGGTATTGGTCTGTGGGACCTGGCCAGCAGTGCATTGGGGCTGGGGCCTAAAATGTTGCCCTCGGCAGGGCGCCCCGGTGAGCTGGCGGCTATGTCCAGCGATGACGCTTATGATGGGTACACCGCGTTGATGCCGGCCCACGTGCCTAACGAGGTGGCCGGGCGGGTTGCGCTGGCGCTGCCGCTATTTCGGCCTGTGGCCCAGGCCAGTAAGGTCACTTGCCCGGCGCTGATCCTTATTTGCGAAACCGATACGGTGGCGCCGGCATCGGCGGCAGAAAAAGCGGCTGCAGCGATGGCTCGAGCCAGCGTGAAACGTTATCCGGTGGGACATTTTGATGTCTACCAAGGCGAGGCCCGGGAGATCAGCCTGGCGGATCAGTTGGCGTTTTTGCGGGATGTTGAAAGCTAAAAGTTAAAATGGCGTTGTAACGGGCGGCTCAATGAAAGCAGAACCGTTGTCTGATCCAGTGACAGCGGATTGGCATACATGCTCGCGCGGGTGACCCTCCGAGCAGATCCCAGTTGGCGGAGGCCGGACCCTCACGGCTCAAGCCGATCAGTGCTGAACAGGAAACGGGAATCTGGAGCTAATCTATGGCGCCGCCTGAAAGCTCTTAGGTCTTGAGCGTGAGCTATTAGCTGCGCCGGGTTGTGAGTGCTGGGCGTGGTGGGGTGCCCGGAATACGCGGCTAAGGGCAACCTGATTTAGGCCTGCAAGCAGAATGACCTAAAATGAGGCGCCGGGCGCGATTAAAACCTAGGCCCTGGTATCGGGCTGAATGGTGACTCAAGCCCAATGTTTATAACGGTTACAGCGAGATGGCCGTCTTTAGCGGCGCTTTCCTTCGGCGCTAAAGCCAATTAACGGCCCGTTTGGGCCTTTTCTCATACCCTCTAGTGCGGCTATTCTGTCCGCCATTAAAACGTGCCATTGATCGATGTCAATGTTTGCGCTGAGAGAATCGGGCAGCCTGAGAGGCTGGAGGTAAAGTATATGTCTAATAAACACGTTGATGTATTGATCGTTGGCGCCGGCCTTTCCGGCATTGGTGCGGCTTGCCATTTGACTCGCAAGGCGCCGAATCGCACCTATGCGATCCTGGAGCGCCGCGAACGCATCGGTGGCACCTGGGATCTGTTCAAGTATCCCGGTATCCGTTCTGATTCCGATATGTTCACACTAGGCTACAACTTTCGCCCTTGGACCGAACCTAAGGTGTTGGCGGACGGCAACTCTATTCGCCAGTACGTGGAAGACACTGCGGAAGAGTACGATGTGAAAAAACATATACGCTTTGGTCGCAAGGTGATCAAGGCGAATTGGTCCAGTGCCGATAACCACTGGGCGGTGGAAACCACCAACGAGAAAACCGGTGAGCAAGAAACCTTTACCGCTAACTTCCTGTTCTCATGCGGTGGTTACTATAACTATGACGAAGGCTATAAGCCGGACTTCCCCGGTGAGAAAGACTTTAAAGGCCAAGTCATTCATCCTCAGCACTGGCCGGAGAATTTGGACTATAAAGGCAAGAAAGTGGTGGTGATTGGTTCCGGCGCTACCGCCGTAACGCTGGTGCCTGCAATGGCTAAAGAAGGTGCCAAAGTCACCATGTTGCAGCGCTCGCCAACCTATATCGCCACCGTGCCGGAAGTGGATCAAATCTCGGTGGGCATGCGCCGGTTTATGCCGGAGATGATGGTTTACCGGTTAACCCGTGCGCGTAATATTGGTCTTCAGCGTATGGTGTTTAAATTGTCCACACAGCGCCCCAAGCTGGTTCGCCGTGCGCTGTTGGCTGCGGCCAAACGACAGCTAGGTGATGACGTGGATATGGCGCATTTCCGGCCCCATTATAACCCTTGGGACGAGCGTCTGTGTGCAGTGCCCAACGGCGATTTGTTCAAGACCGTGCGCAATGGCGATGCTGAGATTGTGACCGATCACATCGAACGTTTCACTGAAACAGGGATCTTGCTCAAGTCTGGCAAGGAGTTGGATGCGGATATCATTATTACTGCGACGGGGCTGAACCTTCAGATGCTTGGGGGGGTAAAAAGCACCATTGATGGTAAGCCGGTGGAGCCACGCGAATCGCTGGTTTACAAGGGCATGATGTTGCGGGACGTGCCGAATATGGCGCTAGTGTTTGGTTACACTAACTCGTCTTGGACTCTGAAAGCCGACTTGGTCTGCGAGTATGTTTGCCGCTTGCTAAACCATATGGAAAAAACCGGTGCCCAGACAGTGATTCCCCGTGACAAGGATAATTGCATTACCGACGATAACTTCCTCGGCATGCAATCGGGTTACATTCAGCGTGCCAATGATCGGCTGCCGCGCCAGGGTTCAAAGGAGCCGTGGAAGGTGGTGCAGAATTATATGGTTGATTTGCCCAAGCTGCGTTTGGGCGCCATTGATGACGGGTTCCTTGAGTTCGATAACTATCAGCCGGTGAAAAAGAAAGGGCTGGTGGCGTCGTTGTTGGGTGCTTGAGCTGAAAGCTGAAAAAAAGCGCCATTTACGGTGCTGTTACCCTAGTAGGCATGGACAGCGGGCCTAGCTAGGGCCAGCACTAAAAAGGCCGCATCCTGAAAAGGGTGCGGCCTTTTTAGTGCTGCTATCTGTTAATGAGGGCAGAGCTTATGGCGAATAATCGCCAGGCTTTAGCGCCTCTTTTAACGTTTAACTATTTCCAAGGTAAAGCATTAATCCGTTGGCGTGCGGCTGAGTATTCTCGCTTCAGGCGGTCGACCAGATCTGCTGCTGGGCCTATTTTCTTCACCGCACCGATACCCTGACCGCTACCCCAGATGTCTTTCCAGGCTTTGGAGCTGCCATCGCCGAAGTCCATTTTTGACGGATCGCTTTCCGGTAGGTTCTCCGGATCCAGACCCGCGGCTTCGATGGACCCGCGCAGGTAGTTACCGTGCACGCCAGTGAATAGGTTGGAATAAACAATGTCGCTGGCGCCGCTGTCCACAATGGCTTGTTTGTAGCGCTCATCCGCATTCGCTTCATCGGTGGCAATAAAGGCGGAGCCGATATAGCCCAAGTCTGCGCCCATGGCCTGAGCAGCGAGAACGGCGTCCCCGGTGGCGATCGCACCGGAGAGCAGCAGTGGCCCGTCGAACCACTCACGAATTTCCTGCACCAGGGCCAGCGGGGAGAGGGTGCCTGCATGGCCGCCCGCGCCAGCGGCCACAGCGATCAGGCCATCAGCACCTTTCTCTATGGCTTTTTTGGCGAAGAAGTTATTGATGATGTCGTGGAATACCAGTCCGCCATAACTATGAATGGCTTCGTTCACATCCACTCGTGCGCCCAGTGAGGTTATTACGATAGGCACCTTGTACTTCACACATAGCTCCAGATCATGCTCCAGCCGATTGTTGGATCTGTGCACAATCTGGTTTACCGCGAATGGGGCCGCAGGCTTGTCAGGGTTGGCCTGGTTCCAGGCATCGAGCTCTTCGGTAATGCGCTTGAGCCATACTTCCAGCTCTTCTGCGGGACGAGCGTTCAGGGCGGGAAAAGAGCCGACAATGCCGGCTTTGCACTGGGCGATCACCAGCTCCGGGTTGGACACAATGAACATGGGGGATGCCACAACGGGTAGCTGCAGGCTGTTTTGCAGGGAGGCAGGTAGGGCCATGGGAACTCCTCATCTCACAAGGTGAGCGCCACCGAAAAAAGTGGGACGCTTTCAGGAGCATAATAGTGCGGTATACATGTGGCGATGTCAGCACCGAAAACGACAATCTGTGGGTTGATGTGGACGTGAATGAGGGCGGATGCGGCTTGCGAACCTCAGGCGTCAGGCGTTCGGCGCCGCAATGCATTGAGCAGGCGGCTGGGTAAGCCCGCGGAGCGTAGCAACGGGCGGGCGTGCATCAGTGTTTCATGGATATCGGTTACATGCCCGCTCAATTCGTCTACATGATTGGTAATGCCGTCAACACGTACTGATAAGTCTGCTACCTGGCCGGGGAGGGCGTCCATGCGTTCGATGATGCGCATGATGCGGTGGGCCATAATCATGTATTCCAGTGCCGCGCGGATCACCGCCACCATTACCACAAAGGCAAGTGGTGCAATAACGGCGGCAATAATGCCGGCCAGCGTAGAGAACCAAAAGCACAAGCCAACTACGCTAACGACCACAATCAGTGCGCCAGCAATCAGCAGAAGATAGAACAGCGGCATCAGCTGCATGGTCAGATAGCGGTTGAAACGCCAATCCGCCAGGTTGGGAATACGAGGGGGCGGCCCAGGTGGTGGCGTTTCCGACTTGGGTGTCTGCATGGTGCCTCCTGATTTTATTATTATTTATGGTGTTCGTTTTTGAGTCGTGCGGCGCTATTGCGTGGCGTTGCTGGCGCCCAGTTTGTGTTCCGCATAACTGGCAAGAAAGTCTCCGAACACCGTGGTCAGTTCCTCGAAACTCTGGGTTGGTTTTTCTTCCGAGAGATGGCGTACCACGGTGAAAACCCCGCCGTTGATATAAAAATAGGACACCGCCGGAATATTAGGCATACGCAACAGCTCCGGGTGGTGCATCAGGTATTGAGTAAACAGGTCCAACAGGGCGCGATTGATGGGCTCCAGATGCATCACCATGTCTTGGCTGAAAGCGTGGCGTGCACAGTTCAGATACAGCTGGCGATTTTCTTCAAGAAAATCGCGAAAGGTAAACAGCAGCTTACTCACTGCATCGCGGATATTCATCCGTACCAGTTCCGGAGTCAGCGGCTTAATCATGGCCACGGTATCGTCCACGAAACGGGCGCCGGCGGCTTTCAGTATGGCGTCCTTGTCCTCGAAATACTCATATAAAGAGCCCACGCCGATGCCGGCGATGTCGGCAACTTGGCGTGTTGTGGTGGCCGATGGCCCCTGCTGGGCAATCGAGATTAGGGCGGCCTCGACGATAGCATCGACGGTGGCTTTGGAGCGCTGTTGTTTGGGTTTGCGAGCCATAATGATTTCCGAGTTGAATCCGAACAAGCATTCGATCTACTGTCACATTAGAGGATGTAACAATAAACCGTTGCCTTGATGCAATGGCTATTTTGACTTGATGGAGCAGACGGCATGTTTGGTCGTAATAAAACCATTAGCGCGAATGCCTCCGCTGTTGTCACCGGGGCAGGAAGCGGCATAGGCCGTGCGTTTGCCGAAGAGCTGGCTCGGCGCAATGGGGCGGTGGTCTGTGCGGATATCAATCTGGGGACCGCCCAGGAAACGGCTGACCGCATTGTCAGCACGGGCGGGAGGGCGTGGGCGGTGCAGTGCGACGTCAGTGTCCAAGCAGAGGTAGAAGCGCTGGCCGAACAAGCAGATGCGCTGCTCCCAGAGCCGGTGAATCTGGTGATCAATAACGCGGGCGTAGGCGTGGGCGGCAAACCGGTAGGCGAGACTTCCATGGACGATTGGCACTGGACCATGGGCATTAACCTATGGGGTGTGATCCATGGTTGCCACGTTTTTGCACCGAGACTCAAGGCGCAAGGGTACGGTGGGATTATCAATGTGGCCTCTACGGCCAGTTTTGCGGCGGCCCCGTTGATGGGGCCCTACAACGTGACCAAGGCAGGGGTGTTGGCGCTGTCAGAGACACTGGCAGCCGAAACTTCCGGCACCGGCGTTAACGTAACGGTGCTATGTCCTACAGTGGTAAACACCAATATTTTCACCACTGGCCGGATCGATGCCGGGATCACGCCGCTGATGAACAGACTTGTGGAGCTTACTGGCGTGCCCGCCGAAGGTGTCGCGCTCACCACTCTCAAGGCTTTAGATCGCGGGCAGCTTTATGTGCTGCCGCAAATGGATGCACGAATGATCTGGCGGGCGAAGCGTTATCTGCCCTCCGTCTATACCCGTGGTGCCGGGCTGCTCAGCCGCTTGGCGTCCGCAAAAGCATAAACCGAATGCCGTTAAACGGCTTCAAAGCCGTATCGCAATAACAGGAGAGCATCATGGCTTCTATCGATTTGGAAAAAATGTTGGCAAAGATTCAATCCACCCAGTGGGCCCTGTCAGATATCGACTGGGATGCTCCCGGCGCGGAGCTGATTACCGAAGAACAATGGCCCAAGCTGAAAGCTTTCATGGCTGATGTGATGTGGATTGAGCACGTGGGCGCCAGGGCCTTTGCCGCCATGGCTAAGAAAGCGCCCACAGAAACCTTGCGTCAAATCTATACCTACTTTCACGCGGAAGAGCAGCGCCATGCCAATGTCGAAATGGCACTGATGAAACGTTGGGGGATGCTCGAGGGAGAAGGTATTCCCGAACCTAATATCAACTTACGATTGGCGATTGAGTGGCTGGATCGTTACAGCGATGAGATGCCGATTTATGTGTTGGGCACAATGGTGCCGATGCTAGAAATTGCTCTGGATGGTGCCTTGTGTACCTTCCTGCTGGAGACCGTAAAAGACCCGATTTGTCATCAGGCCTTTGAAAAAATCAATGACGACGAATCCCGTCATTTGGGCGTCGGCTTTAGCGTGATGGAAATGCAGGGGCGCGGGAAGACCTTTATTGGTGCCGCCAAAATGCTGGCCCCCCTGCTGAATCCTCGCCTGTTGTTAGGTATGGCCTCCTATCTGCCTTTGCTCAACAAGATGCGCGACAACATTATTGGTATGGGGCTGCCGGAAGAGCGCCTGTATGCCGCGATGGCCAAATTCGAAACAATTGGTGGGCGTACCGAAGATGGCCGTCGTAACCCTTGGTATCAGTTGGTCCGTCACCACGCCAAACTTATGGTAGATCGCAATAAACGTGTTTATCACGTACCCGTGGATGGTCTAGTCAAGTTGACCGGAATGATACCGCCCCGGATGCTGCCTGCTGTGCCTTCCTGGGTGAATGAGCTGACTTATCACCCCATTGCTTGATGTTACCGAAGACCACCATCATGTGCCTGGCAGATGATGGTGGTCTCCTGCTTTTTGATGAGATTTTGTTATGACTGCATCCCCTACTTCCCCTAAAAAGGCCGTTCGCAAATCGGCTTCCCGTCAGCGTTCTTCCTCAACGAAAGAGCCGGCGGTAACAAAAACACCAGTGATAAAACCGGCCTCGGTCCTGATTGTGGGCGCGGGGTTTGCCGGCCTAGGGATGGCCATTCGTCTCAAGCAGGCCGGTATTGAGGATATCGTGATTCTGGAACGAGCCAACGCGGTGGGCGGCACCTGGCGAGACAATCAATACCCTGGGGCCGCTTGCGACGTTCCCTCCAATCTCTATTCGTATTCTTTTGCGCCCAACCCGAACTGGTCACGGAGCTTCTCGGGCAGCGAAGAAATCCTGGGTTATATCCAGCATCTGGTGGCTGAGTTCGAGTTGGAGTCGTACATTCGTTTCGAGAAAAACGTGCAAGAGCTGTCTTTTGATGAAAAGAAAGGCATCTGGACCGCCACGACGGATAAGGGGGAGCAGTTTGCTGGGCGGGCCGCAGTGATGGCTCAGGGGCCCTTGTCGAACTGCAGTTTCCCGGCGATTACTGGTATTGAGGATTTCAAGGGCCACAAGATTCACAGCGCCCGCTGGGATCATGAGTACGATTTTACCGGCAAGAAAGTGGCTGTCATTGGTACCGGTGCCAGCGGTATCCAAATCATTCCCGAACTGGTCAAACAGGCGGCCCACGTGAAGGTGTTTCAGCGCACTCCGGGCTGGGTTCTGCCGCGTCCTGATTTTGTCACTCCGGCCTGGAACAAAGCCCTTTTTCGCAAGTTGCCGGCCAGCCAGCAGGCCATGCGTAATCTTCTCTTCTGGACCCATGAAAGCATGGCGCTGGCGGTAATATGGAACTCGCCGCTGACCCGCGTTGCTGAACGGGTAGCGAAGATGCATCTACGCCGGCAAGTGAAAGACCGCTGGTTGCGTCGTCAGTTGACCCCGGATTTCACCATCGGCTGCAAGCGGGTGTTGGTCTCCAATGATTATTACCCTGCGTTGCAAAAAGACAATGCCAAACTGATTACCTGGCCCATTGCTCGCCTTAGTGAAAAAGGGATTCGTACGGTAGAAGGTATTGAGCATCAGGCCGACTGCATCGTGTTTGCTACGGGCTTCGATGTCAGCCATTCCGGCACGCCTTTCCCCGTTAAAGGGCGTAAGGGTCGGGTGTTGGGTGACGAGTGGCAAGGCGGTGCCCAGGCCTACAAGAGCATTAATGTGTCCGGTTATCCCAATCTCTATATGACCTTTGGGCCTAATTCTGGGCCCGGTCATAATTCCGCCCTGGTGTATATGGAGTCCCAGCTTGATTACGCGGTGAAAGGGGTGCAGAAAATTCTTCAGGAAGACCTGAAGATGCTGGATGTGAAAAAAGATGTTCAGCGTAAGCACAACCAGGCCATGCAGAAACGGCTGGCAAAAACTAACTGGAATTCAGGTTGCAAGAGCTGGTATCTCACCGAAGACGGCTTCAATGCCACCATGTACCCAGGGTTTGCCACTCAGTACGCGGCACAGATGGCCGCTTTTGAAGAGAACGATTACGAAACCGTCTGATGTGAATCAGCTTGGTTTCGCTCGGTAAACGCGGCCCTGCCTGGCAGGTGCCGCGTTTTTTATGCCGCATTGAAAGTTGTTGGATTACCCCTTCCAGGCTCTCTGTACCCTTGGGTCAATTCCCTCTGTGGAACGGTGCTCTGTCCGTGGCCGCCCGGTAGCTGTCATCAAGTCGTCATTTCACTGTCGTGCTGGCTTCATTCCTGCCCTGTAAAACCCTGTGAGCAATCCGTTTGGGGGATCTGCAGATAACAGGGGAAACCGATGAAGAATTTGTATCTGGGAGCTGGTGTCATTCTGGCGGCAACGCTGACGGCCTGTGGTGGCGACAGCAATCAGCCTGACGCGGTTGTGGATGAGGCGGTGCGCACACCGGACAGTATCAAGCTCTCCTATGTCAGTCGCTATTCCACAGGCAGTTTTGATGCCTCCGCCGCAGAAATCCCGGCTTATGATGCGGCAAGCCAGCGTTTGTTCGTAGTGAATGCGGAGCAGGGCGAACTGGATGTGCTGGACCTGAGTGACCCTGAGAACCCGGTCAAGATCGATGCGATTAGTGTCGCAGGCATTGCGCCGGGCGCGGAAGTGAATAGCGTCGCTGCCAGCCATGGTTTGGTGGCGGTGGCCATTGAGGCGGAGCCGAAAACTGATAATGGCTTTGTGGCGTTGTATCAGGCCAGTGATTTGACCTTGCTGGGCAGCCAGCGGGTTGGCGCCCAGCCAGACATGGTGGCGTTTACCCCGGATGGAACCCGCGTGCTCACCGCCAACGAAGGCGAGCCCAGTGATGATTATCAAACAGACCCTGAGGGCTCTATCAGCATTGTGGATTTCAGTGATCCGTCCAACCCGGTGGTTAGTACTGCAGACTTCACGGCGTATAACGGCCAGGAAGAGAGCCTGCGTAACCAAGGGGTTCGCATTTATGGTCCGGGGGCATCCGCCGCGCAGGATCTGGAGCCGGAGTACATTGCGGTTTCAGCTGATGGCAACACAGCCTGGGTGACCCTGCAGGAAAATAATGCGCTGGCGAAAGTGGATATCGCCACAGCGACGATAACCGACATCGTTTCTCTGGGAGAAATTGATCGCAGCGTAGAAGGTAACGGGATTGATGCCAGCGATGACGATGAAGTTATCAATATCAGGACTTTTGCCGGTGTAGTGGGGCTGTACCTGCCGGACTCGATTCATGGCTATACCGTGAACGGCAAGACCTACCTGGTGACCGCCAACGAAGGGGATGCTCGGGCCTGGGGCGAAGACAATGACGACTACTGGGGCGAAGAAGCGGATGCAAAGGTGGTGCCGCCGGTCGCTTGTGAGCCGGATGCTAGCCAGGGCTTTGTTGAAGAATTCCGCGTGAAGCATCTGGTGCATAACAGCGGGTTTGCCCGTCGTTGTGGCGATGATTTGCCGCCGCAGCTGAGCGCGTTGGCAGAGGGAGCCCTGTTGGATCCTGCGGTCTTCGGCTATTGCGGTGCCACAGCGGGCGATTCCGGCGATTGCCGTGAAGACGATGTGCTGGGGCGCCTGAACATCACCTGGACGATGGGTTACAAGACTGACGTCGATGGCCAACCGCTGAAATTCATGGCCAATGGTTCGCAGCCTGAAGGAGACGAGGTGGGTACGCATATCATGTACGACACGCTCTACAGCTATGGTGGTCGTTCGTTCTCCATTCGCGATGACAGTGGTGATCTGGTGTTTGATAGCGGCGATGCCATTGAGCAGTTTCTGGCCAGCGACGACTGCAAGTTGGGCTCCGAGCGATCAATCGATTGTGCCGACTATTTCAACAGCGGCCACGATGAAGGCAATGCCATAGACAGCCGCAGTGATGCCAAGGGGCCTGAGCCGGAAGGGCTGACCATCGGTCAGATTGGCGACAAGCATTTCTTGTTCTTGGGGCTGGAGCGCATGGGGGGCGTGCTGGTGTATGACATTACGGATCCGGCGGCGCCGGTCTATCAGGATTATTTGAACAGCCGTGAAACCTGGGATGTGGCTCCGGAAGCGGGCAACCTGGATGGGTATGGGGATCTGGGTCCGGAAGGGTTGGTGTTTATTTCGGCTGCGGATTCTGCCAACGGCAAGGCGCTGCTGGTGGTGGGGAACGAAGTCAGTGGCTCCACCGCCATCTATGAAGTGCAAAGTGTCTTCAGCGAATAAATCACGGCAATAAAATACAAGCCCTGTGTGTTGTCAGGCGGCCTGCGGGCCGCCTTTTTGGGGCCGGGGAAATTCGTTTTGCTAAAGCAGCTTAGCGTTTACGGGCGGCTTGTTTGGCCTCAAAGGCTGCCAGTTGTGCCTCGCTGGCGGGTTTCTGGTAGAGCGTTTTCCATTCAGCGAAGGGCATGCCGTAGACGTATTCCCGTGCGCCGTCATAATCCAGTTCCACGCCTTGCTCCGTCGCCGCTTCCATTAGCCACTTAGCCAAACAATTACGGCAGAAATCTGCCTGGATCATCAGGTCGATATTTTGCACGTCTTTGTGTTCATCCAGATGCCGCAGCAGGTGGCGAAACGCGGCGGCTTCCATCTCGGTTTTGCTGGCTTGATCAATATCGGCCATTGGATTCTCCCGGTTCTGAAATCCCTATCTGGTGAGGCCCTTATAGAAGGGGGGCATAAAACAGCGGAAACGCCTTGCCGGCATTTCCGCTTTGCTGTTCTTTACGTGCCTTCAGGCCTCAATGCTCTTCAGATAATCATCGTAACTGCCGGTGAAATCGCGCACTCCGTCCGGGGTGATTTCCAGAATGCGGGTGGCCAAGGAGCTGACGAATTCCCGGTCGTGGCTGACAAAGAACAGTGTGCCTGGGTAGTTCTCCAGCGCTAGGTTGAGCGCTTCGATGGATTCCATGTCCAGATGGTTGGTGGGTTCGTCCAGTAACAAGACATTGGGCTGAGTCAGCGTCAGCTTGCCGAACAGCATGCGGCCTTGTTCTCCCCCGGAAATCACCTTCACGGATTTCATTACTTCGTCGTTGGAAAACAGCATGCGGCCAAGCGCCGCACGGACTGCCTGCTCGCCATCGCTGGTCCATTGGGCCATCCAGTCGAACAGGATCATGTCCTGTTCAAAGTCATGGCTGTGGTCTTGAGCGAAGTAACCGAGGTCGGCGGCTTCCGCCCATTTTACGGTGCCGGTATCTGCGGTCAGGTCGCCGGCCAGGCAGCGCAGCAGGGTGGTCTTACCGATGCCGTTAGGGCCGATAATGGCTACCCGTTCGCCGGCCTCTACTTGCAGGCTCAGGTCCTGGAATAGGGTCAGGTCATCGTAATGCTTGCCGAGCCCTTCTAGGGTTACCGCTTGGCGGTGTAGTTTTTTGCTTTGTTCAAAACGAATGTAGGGGCTAATGCGGCTGGAGGGCTTTACCTCTTCCAGCTGGATCTTGTCGATTTGCTTGGCCCGGCTGGTGGCCTGTTTGGCCTTGGAGGCATTAGCCGAGAAGCGACTAACAAAGCTTTGCAGGTCAGCAATTTCTTTTTTCTTCTTGGCGTTATCTGCATACAGCCGATCACGGGCGGCGGTGGCGGCGGTCATATACTCGTCGTAGTTACCGGGGAACAAGCGGAGTTCACCGTAATCGAGATCCGCCATGTGGGTGCATACACTGTTCAGGAAGTGGCGATCGTGGGAGATAATAATCATGGTGCTAGAACGGGCCACCAAAATATCTTCCAGCCAGCGAATAGTATGGATGTCCAAGTGGTTAGTGGGCTCATCAAGCAGCAATACGTCCGGATCGGAAAACAGCGCTTGGGCGAGCAGCACGCGCAGTTTCCAGCCGGGGGCCACTGCGGTCATCGGGCCCGCGTGTTGCTCCTCGGGAATGCCAAGGCCCAACAGCAGATCCCCGGCACGGGCTTCGGCGGTGTAACCGTCCATTTCTGCGAACTGCATCTCCAGTTCCGCCACGCGCATGCCGTCTTCTTCGCTCATTTCCGGCAGGCTGTAGATACGGTCGCGTTCGGCTTTTACCGTGGCCAGCTCGGTATGCCCCATGATCACGGTGTCCAGAACCGTGTATTCTTCGAAGGCGAACTGGTCCTGGCGCAATTTCCCAAGGCGATCATTGGAATCCAGCATGACCTGACCATTGCTGGGCTGCAGTTCGCCACCGAGAATCTTCATGAAGGTGGATTTGCCGCAGCCGTTGGCGCCGATTAGGCCGTAACGGTTGCCGTTGCCGAATTTGACGGAAACGTTTTCAAACAGTGGCTTGGCGCCGAACTGCATAGTGATGTTCGCGGTAGAAATCAAAGGACTATCCTGTAACGAGAGAGCGGCGGGGGCACGCCATCGACGGCTGCGGAGTACTCTCAGCAACCGGCGGGGAGAAAGAGGCGGCATTGTACCGGCTTGTCAGGCAAAACACAGTCCCGCCGGGCGGTATGGGTGGGGTGAAGAATTAAGCAAGAAGGCGCGTATTAAGCAGACAAACCAGGAAAGCGAGGGGCCATGACTATAAAATCCACCCTGATCGGGCTCGCCACGGGGTTGCTGGCGCTTTTGGCTGTTGGTTCTTGTAGCAATGATGGCAAGCAAGCGTATCTGCAACAGCAGGTACGGCAGACCTTGCAGGATAACAACCTGAGCGTTTGGCGGGTGGATACTCTGACCGTGACGGGGCGCAATGAAGAGGGGCATGAGGACCATTCTGCTACCCATTACCTGTTTGATGTGGCTCTGCTGCTGCAGGAGGATCTGCAGCGGGTGCGTTATGCAGATGCAGATACTCGGGAACTGGTGGTGACGGCGGGGGCTCGGGCAGGGGAGCGAGCAGTGTTGCCCGGTGTGGCGAAAATTGAAGGCGAACAGACCGGACTGTTCGATAAGGACGATGTGACCCAGGCGCGGATTAGCTTGTCGCTTACGGACCTTCCTGCTGGCCTGCCGGCCTCCCTGTTGCGGCAGCGCTTCGCCGATTGGCAGCAAATAACCGTGGGTAGCGATGCTTACCAGTCCTTGCTCAATCGGCTGCGACGCTTGCTGCTGGATGAGCAGCGAGCCTTGATCGATGTCTCTGATCGGTTGCGCCGTGCGCGCCAGCAGCTCTCGGTGCAGGATGAGGAGTTGCGGGAATTGGAAGAACGCGCGCAGCAATCCAGCGAAATGGGAGAGCCCATGGAGCGGGCCAGTGAGGGCATCGAGGCCTTAATGGCGCGGGTGGATCAGTTGCAGGTGGAGCAGTATTCCCAGGAAGAGGCCGTCGAGAAATTGCGAGCGGACTTGGATCATCTGCAAGGCGTTCCCTAAGCCCCGGCTCGTGATCATCAAGGCTTCGATTTATGGGAGGCTATGGGTATCATGGCGGCTTCTTTCCTGTATTGGATTCAGCCATGTTTGAACAAACCATTACCCCCCGCTTTTACGAGACCGATGCTTTTGGCCATGTGAATAATACGGTTGTCACTGGTTGGTTTGAAACCGGTCGTGCGCCGTTGTTTCGGCTTTTCGGTGACGCGGAAAATCCAGCATCAATGCCGTTGATTCTCGCCCGAGTGGAGGTCGATTTTGTCGCTCAGATTTACTATGGCAGTGACGTGATCCTGCGTGCAGCTATTGAGCGCATTGGCAACAGCTCCTTTGTGGTGATTCAGCAGGCATGGCAGAACGGGGCTCTGGTGGCCAGAGGGCGGGCCGTTCAGGTGTATTTTGACCACAAGACGCAGGCCTCAGCGCCGCTGCCCGATGATCTCCGTGACGCTTTAGCCCAGCACGAAGGCGAGCTACCAGAAAGCTAATCGTTGCAATAGATAGGGCTTCATGGCGCTTTGAGGTGCTAGCGCTACACTAACGAATCAACATGTATTGCTGAGCGAGAATCAGGATGGCCTACAAGGGACAGGAAAACCTAGAGCACCTCAACCCCCGCAAGGTTGGTGTGCTCATTACAAACCTGGGAACCCCAGATGCGCCGGAAACAGGCGCCCTGCGCCGTTATCTGCGGGAGTTTCTTTCTGATCCCCGAGTGGTGGAGATTCCCCGCTTTATCTGGTTTTTCATCCTTAATCTGGTGATTCTGGTCATTCGCCCTCGTAAGTCTGCGGAAGCCTACAAAAGCGTGTGGACGGAAGAGGGCTCGCCGTTGTTGGTGTACAGCCTTGCCCAAGGGGAAGGTATTCGTCAGCGCTTGCAGAGTAAATATGGCGATGATGTGGTGGTGCGTGTGGCCATGCGTTACGGCAATCCGTCCATTGCCAGCCAGTTGCAGGCGTTTGAGGACGAGGGCATTCGTAAGCTGGTTGTGTTGCCGTTGTATCCGCAATATTCCGGTTCCACCAATGGCTCTACCTTTGATGCCGTGGCCCAGGATTTTATGGGCCGACGCTTGCTGCCTGATCTACGCTTTATTAGCCATTACCCGGATTACCCGCCCTATATTCAAGCCATGGCTGAGCATATTCGTGCCTACCGAGAAAAGAACGGTAGTGCGGACAAGTTAGTATTTAGCTTTCACGGTGTGCCGAAACGCTTTTTGCTCAAGGGCGATCCATATTTCCATGAGTGCCACCAAACATCACAGTTGTTGGCCAAGGCGCTTGGGCTGAGTGATGGCCAGTGGATGACCACGTTCCAGTCCCGCTTTGGCGCAGAAGAGTGGCTGCAGCCCTATACTGATGCCACCATGAAATCCCTCCCCGGTGAAGGCGTGAAATCAGTACAGGTATTCTGCCCAGGCTTTTCTGCGGATTGCCTGGAAACCGTGGAAGAAATTGACCAAGAAAACCGTGAGTATTTTGAAGAAGCTGGCGGTGAGTCTTTTGCTTATATCTCCGCACTTAATGCTGAACCTGCCCACCTGGATGCTCTGGCCCAACTTGTTGAAGATAACCTGCAGGGCTTTCTGCCCTGACAGTCCACCCTAACAGGACTAGCAATGGGGTTGATACCCAAATTGGGGTATGCGATAGGCCGTCTCCTTTTGCTATTTTGTAATAGAGGTTCCCTGCCTTAGTACGGGACCTCTATTGTGTCTGTTGTCGGGGTAAATGATGTTTAAATCCATTGCTTTCATAACGATTTACCGGCGGGGCGTTTGGGAACCGAGGAGGTGGAGATAGTAGAGAGGAATTACACTGATTCTCAGGGGGGCCTCTACCTTCAGATTTATGCCAATGGAAAGCAGGTTAACCGACAGGGGCTGTCTGGGTTTAGCGGAAAAGAAATGCGTGTCGCATACGTTTGGACGGTGAATGACTGGTTCGATTTCTCTCGATTGGACTCGGGCGCTAAGTTAAGGGTCGATATAACGAACATAAGAGGGTCGAAAACGTTATCTAAATCTATGGTGCTAACGAATGAGGAATCCGAGGCTCTTGTTTTCAACGGTAAATACGATGGCCTGGTTCAGTATTACTATGTGTGCTCAAAATGTAATGCTGATTTGCAAACGAATTATTATTCAGATGCTCAGCGGATTGTCTGGTTTTCTGGAAAGTACAAATTCAAGGCTGACCGTGGATCAGGCCTAGATCGAGTGGCTAGTTGTCTCGGGGAACGATTCAATACTACCGGAAGCAATGGTTACGTTACGTTGATGCGTGCTAACACGCCGGCGGAAGCTGCTAGAGAATGGCCCATGGCTTATCAGGCGTATGGGCGTGTTCAGCCAAATGGACGTATTGATAAGCCGGGTATTGAAGATCTGCAGGCCTGCGCACGCTCGAAAAGGTTACAGGTAACGTTTGAGCAATAGCCCGGTTGCCGACGATGTCGGGCCACCGGGCGGGTACTTACTTTGGTGGCGGCTATTGGTTAGTGAGGTGGCGAATTAGCTCGTCGGTAAACTCGCTAGTGCTGGCGCGGCCCCCTAGATCTGGAGTCACTACTTCACCTTGGCCGACCACATGGCGTACCGTACGGCGCAGTTTCTTTGCCTTGTCGTGTTGCTCCATGTAATCAAGCATCATCGCCCCGGCCAGTAAGATGGCAGTGGGGTTGGCGATGCCTTTGCCGGCGATGTCTGGGGCGCTACCATGCACCGCTTCAAATAGGCCGCCATGTTCCCCGATGTTGGCCCCTGGGGCCACGCCCAACCCACCGATCAGCCCGGCACACAGGTCGGAGAGAATATCGCCAAAAAGATTGGTGGTGACCAGCACGTCGAAACGGTGTGGGTTCATGGCTAGCTGCATGGCGCAGGCGTCCACAATCATTTCTTCGTGTTCCAGGTTTGGGTAATCCTTACGCACCTTGCGTGCCACATCTAGAAATAGCCCAGAGGTGGATTTCATGATGTTTGCTTTATGTACCACCGTGACCTTTTTTCGGCCTTGTTTGGTCGCCGTTTCATAAGCAAAGCGCAGTAAGCGTTCGGACTCAGTACGGGTGATACGGCTACGCAGCTCGGCGGTTTCGCCGTCGTCGCTGACGGTTTGCCCCAAACCAGAATAGATGCCTTCGATATTTTCTCGGATGGTCATGATGTCCACATTGTCATAGCGGGACTTCACGCCGGGAATGGAGAGGGCGGGGCGCACATTGGCGAACAGGTCAAAGGTCTTGCGAAGGGTGACGTTAACGGAAGTAAAGCCGCCGCCCACTGGCGTGGTGATGGGGCCTTTTAGGGCTAGGCGATTGCGACGTAGTATGGTGAGAGTCTCTTCGGGTACCAGTTCCAGCCCTTTATCAAGAGCGGTCTGTCCTGCGATGGCATATTCAAACTTGAGCCCGCAATCCAGTGCGTCCAGAACTCGCACTGTGGAATCCACGATATCCGGCCCGATTCCGTCCCCGGGAATAACGGTTACGGTGTTCTCGTTCATATTGCCTCCTGATTGCGGTTGGTGAGGGTGAAACCGTAGTGTCCGAGTTTGTGCCGGACTGAGGGGTGGTCCCTATTCTGGCACGCTGGCGGGCAAGATGAAGTCCGACCTAAGTCGTGATGCTCGCGGTGTGAGCTCGGCTCTCGTGTTCAGGCTGGCAACAGCGCTGGCGTGGAGATCCTGCGCTGTTGCCCGGGTGGGCGGGCGCAGGAGGTCGCGCTGTATCGTGCTGCGCCGGACCTGATTGTGGTTCGCTATATTAGCACATCAGCGGTCTGCGCGGGGCCGTAGCGGTAATGACGTTGTCTGGGGTTTGATGCGAAGGGACTAGGGGCTCCAGAACGATGCGCCAAGGGCCTGCCGGGTGTGCATAATAGGCGCCTGAATTAATGCAAGTGGGCAGCCCTGATGTGCTGCCATTGAGGGAGAATGCGTGTGGATGCAGTGGTTTCGATCAAGAACCTGCACAAGACTTATCAATCCGGGTTTCAGGCGCTCAAAGGCGTGGATCTGGATATTCGCGCTGGCGAGATCTTTGCCTTGCTGGGGCCCAATGGTGCGGGCAAAACCACGCTGATCAGTATTATTTGCGGTATTGTTAATCCTTCTTCGGGTACGGTGCGGGCCGCAGGCCATGACATCATTTCCGAATTTCGTGCCGCAAGAAGTGCCATTGGGTTGGTGCCTCAGGAAATTTCCACGGATGCCTTCGAAACAGTTTGGGCAACGGTGAGTTTTAGTCGTGGCCTTTTTGGAAAACCGCGCAATGATGCCCATATCGAAAAAGTGTTAAAGGCATTGTCTCTGTGGGACAAGAAAGACAGCAAGATCATCACGTTGTCCGGTGGCATGAAACGTCGGGTGATGATAGCCAAGGCGCTGTCCCATGAACCCAGAATTTTGTTTCTTGATGAGCCCACCGCGGGCGTGGACGTGGAGTTGCGACGTGAAATGTGGGAAATGGTACGTCAGCTTCGTGAGCAAGGAGTCACTATCATCCTGACTACCCACTACATTGAAGAGGCCGAGGAAATGGCCGACCGAGTGGGGATTATCAGCAAGGGTGAAATTATTCTAGTGGATGAAAAATCGCGCCTGATGGAGAAGCTAGGCCGCAAACAGCTGATCGTGCATCTGTCTGAGCCATTGACGGCAGTGCCGGATGTGTTGGCAGGGCAGGAACTGGCGTTGGCCGATGAAGGCTTCTCACTGGTGTATAGCTACGATGCCAACCAGGAAAACACCGGCATTGCCGAACTGCTACGTCACCTGAACGAGCAGGGTATCGATTTCAAAGACCTGCACTCACGACAAAGTTCGCTGGAAGATATTTTTGTGGATCTAGTTCATAACGGTAAGCCTGGCGCTAGCCCGGTTTCGAATGGAGCCACCAGTGAAAAACCCAATGTACCGGGGGATGAAAAATGAATATTCACTCCATTCGCGCGATTTACAAATTCGAGATGGCGCGAACCTGGCGTACTCTGATGCAGAGTGTTGCATCACCAGTGATCTCCACATCGTTGTATTTTGTGGTGTTCGGGTCCGCCATCGGTTCACGTATGGTCGAGATTGATGGTGTTAGTTATGGCGCGTTTATTATTCCTGGGCTGATCATGTTGTCTCTGATGACGCAGAGTATTTCCAACGCGTCTTTTGGTATATACATGCCCACCTTTTCCGGCACCATTTATGAAGTGTTATCTGCTCCTGTGTCCTATGTGGAGATTGTGATCGGCTATGTGGGGGCTGCGGCTACCAAGTCGACGATTCTGGGGTTGCTTATTCTTCTTACCGCTCGATTATTTGTGGATTATGACGTGCAACATCCACTTTTAATGATCAGTTTTCTGTTGCTTACGGCAGTGACGTTCAGTTTGTTTGGCTTTGTTATCGGGGTGTGGGCAGATACGTTTGAGAAGTTGCAGATCATTCCTTTGATGATTATTACACCGCTGACCTTCCTGGGGGGCAGTTTCTATTCCATCGATATGTTGCCGCCGGTCTGGCAGACGGTGACTTTGTTCAATCCGGTTGTCTATTTGATTAGTGGATTCCGTTACAGCTTTTTCGGCGTCGCCGATGTACACATTGGTGTTAGCTTGGGTATGACGTTGTTTTTCCTGACCCTGTGCATGGGGCTGGTGTGGTGGATTTTCAAAACCGGTTATAAATTGAAGAGCTAAGTGAGTGAGTAAGCGCGGTTGCTAGTGGGGGTGCTCGCGCTACCGATTGGCTAGCGGCGCCGTTTGGCGCCAGCCCCGACATTTCTGCGGATTACTACCATGATCGTTCGAGAGCGTCCTAACGCTATTGCCCTATTGCTTGCCCTGCGAGGCTCGGTAGTGCCGGAAATTTTGCCGCATATTGCCTTTGTTGCGTTGTTTTCCGTGGCGGTTGCAGCGCTTAGCCACTATCAGCTGATTGGTTTGCAAAGTCTGACTATCATGCCGGTGACCCTGCTTGGAATCGTTTTGTCGATTCTGCTTGGTTTTCGCAACAATGCCTCTTATGACCGGTGGTGGGAAGCCAGGAAGCAGTGGGGGCAGATGGTTAATGAAATACGCAGCCTGGCTCGGGTTAGCGGTGCGCTGCTAGGGGAAGATGCGCCTGCCCGGCGAGCTATACTGATGAGGGCCCTTGCCTATGCCCACGCCCTGAAAGGGCAGCTACGGGAAGAAAATGTTGGCGAGGATTTGTTGGCCTGGGTGTCGCGTGAAGACTGTGATCTAGCATTGGCAACCGCGAATCCCGCCGATGCCTTTATCGCACAGGCTGGCAGCCTGCTGGGTGAGCAGTATCGTCAGGGCTCGTTGGATAGTATGGGTTTGAGGATGCTTGATGAGCGTTTGGCCGCGCTGAGTAAGGTTCAGGCTGCCAGCGAACGAATTGCGACTACGCCTCTGCCGTTTGCCTATACCTTGTTGGTTCACCGTACAGCCTATGTCTATTGCTACCTGTTGCCTTTCGTATTGACTGGAAGCATGGGATGGGTGTCACCCATTCTCACCGCCGTCGTAGCCTATACCTTCTTCGGTATTGATCGCCTTTCTGAGCACCTAGAAACCCCGTTCGGGCGTGCCCCTAATGACCTGCCGTTGGATGCCTTGTGTCGTATCCATGAGATTTCCGTTGCGGACGCGTTGGGGGATGTTGCACCCGCGCCCTTACCGGTAAAGAACTTTCAGCTCCAGTAAGTCGGGTTAATAGGAAACGAGAACATTTTGGTTTTGGTGTGAAGTCAGCAGTGCAGAACGGCAATTACTCGAGCTCGTTTTGTGTATTGGTGTGGTTTTTCGTAGGCGGAATTCACTGTCTCAATAGTGTGCGGCAGCTCGGTTAGCATCACGGGGCCAGTGCGGTGGTCCGTGCCCTCGCCTTGTAGGGTCGTGATCACTGGGTGTTTTTAGCAAGCTCCAGCCCGCGAGCAAGGCTCGCAGGCCGAGTTTTTCAGTCGATGACGGTGAAGGTCATGCCGGCATTATCCTGTAGTCGTTTCAGTAAGGGCTCGCCAAGCAGAGTGGCTGTTGTCCAGAAGCCGCCGGGGGCGTCTTCTGCCACGTCTTGTGCCAGGCAGGCGGCGGCTTGCCCAAGCAGTTTGGCCGTGGAGCCGTAACCGGGGTCCGCATCGCCGGTGACTTTTACTTTCAGGGTTTCGCTGTTGTCGGTGTGGCCAACAAAACGGATGTCATAGAAGCCGGCTTTTTGTGCTTCTGGGCTGGGCCCCTCGCCGGGTTGCGGCATTACAAATGTGTTTAGCACCCAGCGGGTGGGCTTGACCGCGGCGGCGACAAAGAACAGGCCGGTGCCGACGCCGATACCCAGTGCTTTCATGCGCCCGCCCATGTCATTGCCAGTGAGCATGGCCTCGCTATAGATGAAGTGATCGGAGTAGGCCTTGCCACTCAAGGCGTTGGAGCGATGCACCACGCGGCTGTTAATGGCATCCATCACAAAAGGGCCAACCCAGGCGTTGAAATCGTTATCGTAACTGGCCAGTCCGATGCTGTTCTGGCGGCTCTTGAAGCCGTGGTCCGGAGGGCAGAGCAGGTACGGGTCGGCCAATTTCTTGCGCAGAGCCGGGTCTTTGCCTGCTTCTTCTGCAATATTCATCATGCTAGCGACGGTGCCGCCGGATACACCACCCTTGGCGACCTTTACCCGCATGTGCACAGTGCTGGCGGGGGCGTTAAAGCGCGCTTGAGATTGCTGTTGGAGAAAGTAGACCCCCATGTCAGAGGGAATGGAATCGAATCCGCAGCAGTGCACGATACGTGCGCCATTTTTCTTGGCGGTGGTTTCGTATTTTTCTAGCATTTCCGCTATCCACTGGGCTTCCCCTGTGAGGTCGCAGTAATCAGTACCGCTGTTGACACAGGCCTTGATCATGGGCTCGCCATACAAGGCGTAGGGCCCCACCGTTGAAACCACTACGCGAGTTTGCGCGCAGAGGGCGTCTAGGCTGTCGGCGTCGTTGGCATTGGCGATGATCAAGGGGAGGGTGCTGGCGCCGTCGCCGAGAGAGGCTTTTACTCGTTTCAGCTTGTTCTGCGAGCGTCCGGCGGCTGCCCACTTCAATTCACCATTGGCCCCGTAGGTGTCAAAGAGGTATTGGCAGAGAATCTGGCCAACGAAGCTGGAGGCACCGAAGACCACCACATCAAATTGTGAATCGCTCATGGGGACACCTTAAAGAATCAGCGAAATGGATCAATAACATCAGCGTAACTAGAACGTCTGGCTTTGAGGCTATCCTAAGCCATTGAGGCGCCAATGCGTAACCAGTGAGATCACGCACGGGCAGGGCAGAAGGCTCCATTCAGGCTCTGGCAAGGCCTATTTCGACGGCCATGGGAGCGCGCGTCTTCTGCTGAATTACTGGTGTCGGCGCGGGCCATCCAGTTTGCAAAGGATGTAAGGCCGTATAATGTTCTTTATCCGCAACATTTCTTGAACTTCCTGCTACTACCGCAAGGGCAGGGATCATTTCTCCCAAGCTTTAACACGCTCGATTTGGGTGTGCCGTCCAGGTAAAACCAGTGGCCATTTTCCTTAACAAAACGGGAGTTTTCTTCCAGGACGCTGAGGCCTTGGCGATGTTGGCTGGTCGCGCGGAAATGGACGGTGCCGGTGTCACCATCGGTATCGCAGTGAAGAATCTCCAATGCCAGCCACTGTTCGTCACTATCCAGCGTGAGGGTGGCGGGACGCTGGCTATGGTGCCAGCTGCTGGTCAGGTAGGCGGTATTGTTTAGGGCAAAGGCGCAGAACCGTGAACGCATCAACGCTTGCGGGGATGGTGCGGGTTTGCCCTCATGCAGAGGCTGACAGCATTGGCGGTAATCCAGGCCGGATTGGCATGGGCAGGCGGACATTTTTAGCTCCAGAAAAACAATCAAATAACGCAATCAAATCCTGGCGTAACGGTTGGATGCTTTGGTCGCCCTAGGCGATGTAGCACCAGGGCATTTGTTGCCTCGTTTAGCCGCGCGCCAGCCCGGCGGTGTTGCCAGAGAAGTGTAGAGAGCCTTCTGCCATGGCCTCCTCGGGCGTTATACTGCCCGCTCAGAATGACAGCCAGCCGGGGAAACCATGAAAGACGTGCGCGAAGAATATCACGCTGACGGCCTGATCGAAGCCACCCTCCATGATGATCCGCTGGAGCAGGCCCGTCGTTGGGTAGATGAAGCGATTGAAGCTGAATTGCCGCTGCCCAATGCCATCACGCTTGCCACGGTGAGCGCCAATGGCCAGCCTTCTTCGCGAGTGGTCCTGCTCAAGGGAATCGAGAATCAGGGGTTTACCTTTTTTACCCACTACGACAGCCGCAAGGGTGAAGAGATCGCGGCCAACCCCAAGGTGTCCTTCACCATGTTCTGGCAGCCATTTGATCGCCAAATGATAGTGATTGGCGAGGCGCAAAAAGTGGATCAGGAAGAATCAGACAGTTACTTCGCCTCCCGCCCCTATGCCAGCCAGGTGAGTGCAGCCATTTCCCCCCAGAGCCGACCCGCTAGCCGGGAATGGTTGGAGGCAGAGGTGTCGAGGCTGGAGCAGGAATTTCCTTCGGCGCCGGTGCCTCGCCCGGAGCAGTGGGGGGGCTACCGGATCATCCCCACCGAGATCCAGTTTTGGCATGGCCGCCCCAGTCGTTTGCATGACCGTTTTCGGTACGTGAAGCAAGGAGATGGCTGCTGGCAGCGTGAACGCCTTGCGCCATAAGCTTGTGCTCACAACGCCACTACACATCGTTGGCGGACGGCTAATGAGCTGAAATACGTGATAGCTTCTTCTGCTTTGCGAGGCTTTTCCGGTGCCATAAAAAAAGCGCAAGCCAAAGATAGCAAGAATATGGTGCTATCAATGGCTTGCGCCTTCTTTGTTTGGTGGGCCGGCGGGAATCGAACCCGCTTCTCGAACTGGTCAATCTGACACTAATTTACACTTTCTCATATAAATCAGTTGGTTATGATTTGGTCGGTGAGCTTTCTGGCACATAAAAGCACTGCTAAATGGACAAAATGTGGTCACTTTGAGGGCTTTGAGGCAGCCAGTTTAGCCCGGTTGCAAGCATCGAGGGACGTAGCGAAGTAGATGTGCTTTTGCTCGTATGGAAGCCATATCGAAACGATGCCAGCTTTCTCAAGATATAAATCGACCCTAGCATCTTTATTGGCCTCAAGAAGCATCTGAGGGGGAGAACTCATGCAATTTGCAGAGCCCGGTATTGCTATCAAGTATCCACCAATGTTGGCTTGCATGAACGGTGGAGCAAATCAGTGTGACAATCAATGAAATACATTTCATAGTTTTTTTCTATGTCAGGGCGGGTGAAGATCCAGACGCTCTAGTTTCGCATGCGAAATCTAAAGCATTTCTTTGCCGATGGGAGGTGAGTGAATCCACATTTCTGTAGATTGATCATTCTTCTGAAGATTGAGGGCAGGTTGAGAGAATTTCGGCTAATAGTTCTTAGCGCTTTTCGTAGAGCATTGATTGCTTCGGGAATTAAGCTGCCAAAAGGACAGTCTGAGCATGTTTTGCGTAAGCCATTTCGCAATGAATGGTGGAAATATTCTAACGCTGCAAAGAATTCTGGGGCATGCCTCGATCAATATGACCATGAGATATGCCCACCTGTCGCCTGATCACCTGCAGGATGCTGTGAGGCTAAATCCTCTCTCAACTGTCAGTTAAGGTGGGTCTTAACTTGTTTGCTATGGCGTGGCTTCTTTCTATGATTTGGTCTAGAAGGCTTTCTTCAAAGCCGATAAGTTCCATGAATTTTATTTGAAGTATGGCCTCAATCTTCAGACAAACAGCATATAGTTTCGGTCCATCCAATAATTTATTTTCTAATGCTCTATCGTAGTGGGTTAGATAGTTTCTGTTGTCTTTTATCATTTTTATCAGGGTTTCGACGTTTTCATTGCCGCCAAAGTATTTTGAGTGTGGGTCTATTACTCTTTCTAGTCGCTCTTTTAGGCTTAGTTCGTTCCCATGAATCAGCATCGGGCTTAGCCGACCTCTAAAAGCCTCTGGGCAGCCTGTGATTATCTGTCGCCGTATATCTTTGAATGCGGCCTCATCCATAAACTTTTCATTAGATGTGTTTCTGTGGAGTGTCTCGATTGCTTGAGCAAGAGCAAGGAACCTTCCGTTTAGAAATCGGTAAGCTCCGGATTTTTGGCTGAAATAGAGGTTCAGTGTTGGTGTTATGACTTCATAGTAACGAAGCCATTCCGTTAGGTTTTTTTCTAGTGTTTCTTTGACTAGGCGAAGATGGAACAGCATGCTCGGAGCAAGAATTGACGGTGATTCTGTGCCGGGGTCATAGGCTCCATGGTAGAAAATCTTTATCGGTTTTAGAGTTTCTCTATTGTTGGCATGTTGGATTATATATTTCTCATGTGTTCCGTTTATCTGAAGTAGGTGTGTTGTCTCGTCCATTGCGAAGCTGAAAAAGTTTTGGATGCGATGAATGAGACGAATTGCCTCTTCTATATTTGTGGCTTCTTCAAAGGAGAGTCGGAGTGAGGTTGTTGACTTTAATGTTCGAGTTCCAGGAGATCCAGAAGAAGAATAGTCGTAGATAATATGAAGTGATACTCCCTCACCAATGCGCAGATCAATGTTTTCTGGCTTCTTATACGTAATTGAAATTTCATTTCGATCTTCGCTTCGGCTTTGCGACAGCGATGTTTGCCTTGCCCATTCATTCAGTCCATCAAATGAGAAGTCGACGCTATCGAATAGTGGTGGTTCTTTTTCACTGATGAGGGCACCTAGATAGGCGTTTCTAGCTGAGAGGGTAGTCCCTCCCAGAGTTGAGAGTGTTTGGTTGGTATATATACAGTCATCAACTGTTACATCCCCAAACTCTTGGACATGGCCATGTATGCGCGCCTCCCCGTCATGGTTTCCAGCCAAAATTTGCGCTAGCTGTGTGGGCGAGTTCCTGAAGTGTCCAATGGTCTCAATTTCGACTTTGCCGCCGTTCGAAATGGTAATTTCCCCAGGGATTTTGTGATCTGGGGTGGAGGGGAGCCAGAAAAAGCCTGATTTTGAAATAGGGTTTGTGATTCTCATGCCCCAAGGCTTCCATGCTTTGTGGGTGGACAAGATTCGGACACTTGTCAGTGCGTTTTCTTTGAAAGATAAAGAATAAGCCATGTATTTCAATGGCTTATTCTTTATTGTTTGGTGGAGCCGGCGGGAATCGAACCCGCGTCCGTCAGCAATCCATCTGCAGATCTACATGCTTAGCCATGTTTATTGATTTAAGCCTTCACAGCCCAACTGGCAGGACGTGAAAGCCGGGCCCCTAAGAGTTTTAACAGCGCCATCCGGGGCGGACTTTGCTGCGAGCCTGTGTTGCGATGCTCGCCGCTCTTCCCCACAGGCAGGGTCGATTGGCGATAAGCAGGGTTTAAGCTGCTAGTGCGTAAGAATCGTCGTTTGCGATTGCTTTAATATGCCACAAATGATTTACGAGACTCGTGACCTTCTCGGCATGCACCACAGAATTCAGTACCGGCGTCGAATCCAGGTCGGCCCCTGTGATGGGTTCATTCTAAGGGATGGGGGCAGGGAAGTCGATTTTCAATGTTAGGGAGAGTATTGAGAGAGAGGGCGGGGATGCGGCCCCTGGTTTTGTGGCTTGCAATATGATGGCCGCGCGGGTTGTGCTTTAAATTGTGAAAAGTGTTACCTCTCTACACGATTTTTGTCTAACAGTCCTACAGTGCGGGCTTGTTCTACCATTCTTCGGGCGCATTATAGCGGTGTCACCACTAATTGTTACATCGTTCGGTGGTGGGGTTGGGCAAAAGATGAACGGGAAGCTATGAGCGCCCAAAACATCTGGCTCAAAAATTGTGTACCACACAATGGCTTTACAGCGAGCCTTGAGATTGAGATTTCAAGAAGGCCGCTGATCAAAGCGTTGTCGTTCATTGAAGGAGAAGGATGATGAACACGATCTTTCGGTCAGCAGGGCAAGTTTCCGAGAAGGCACTGTCGCCTTTGAAGGCTCAGCCGCTGCTTTACAGGGCTTTGCAGCTGATATTTGCGCTGGTTGCGTATGCAGCGGGCATTTATTTGGTGGATATGGCGACCCCGGAAGTACGGATTCCTGTGATTCTGTTCGCTGTCTACTTCATGCCTGCGGTGCTGCGCGCTTGGCTGCAATTTTACTGGCAGTTACGTGGCGATAGCCGTGCGCAGGATGTGGACACCCATCACACGGCGTAATGACCCAGTTTCAGACAGTGCCCAGCGAGCAGAGGTAGCGCCTTAACCGCGTTATCTCTGCCGCAGTACGCGCTGTTTCTGACGGTTCCAGTCGCGCTCTTTCTCTGTGGCGCGCTTGTCAAATTTCTGCTTGCCCTTGGCCAATGCGATGTCGCATTTGGCGAATCCTTTCTTCCAATATAGGCTCACCGGTACGCAGGTGAAGCCGTCTTTCTGTACCCCCCCAAATACTCGGCCTAGCTCACGACGATGCAGTAGCAATTTGCGTGTGCGTGTCGGATCAGGGTTGACGTGGGTGCTGGCGGTGTTGAGTGGCTCGAAGCGGGCACCGAACAGAAAAGCTTCGCCGTTTTTTAGCAAGACATAGGCTTCTGTAAGATTGCCTTTGCCGGCACGCAGAGATTTCACCTCCCAGCCTTCCAGTACTAGGCCGGCTTCGAAGTGCTCTTCCAGATGATATTCGTGGCGTGCCTTGCGGTTTTGCGCAATGGTGGCCGACGGTGCTTTGGCTTTTTTGTTGGCTTTTCCCATAGGGCGGCAATTATAGAGCAAGGGGTGACTGGCTGATAGCGGTTTGTCTGTCGGGGGCTGGTGTCGGGTAGGTGACTATGTACCAATGTTTACGATGTTACTGGCTGTCACTTGAGCCGCCCTGCCAAAAAAAAGACAATACCGCCACGCGAATAAGAGTAATGGTGTTATGAAGCAAGAAAACAAGTCGGTCCATGGAGTGTGGGGCAGCCGTTGGGTCTTTATTTTGGCGGCAACTGGGTCGGCAGTGGGGTTGGGTAATATTTGGCGCTTTCCGTATATCACCGGGGAAAACGGTGGCGGGGCCTTTGTGTTGTTGTATCTATTGTGTATTGCGGTGGTGGGGATTCCCATTATGACCGCAGAAGTCATGCTAGGTCGCAAAGGCGGTTTGAGTCCGATCAACACCATGCGCAAGCTTGCCAGTGAGAGCAAAGTCACCCAGCGTTGGGCTGGCATTGGGATACTGGGCGCGCTGTCGGCATTCCTGATTCTGTCGTTTTATTCTGCGGTGGCCAGCTGGGCATTATATTACACTTGGGAAGCGGCCCGTGGGGCGTTTGACGGCATTACGGCCACCCAGTCCGAGGCGCATTTTGACACCATGTTGGCCAACCCTTGGTTGATGCTAGGTTTCCATTCGTTGTTCATGCTGCTCACTATGGTGGTGGTTGCTCGTGGCGTGAAAGGTGGGCTGGAAAAAGCCGTACAGGTGCTGATGCCGCTGTTGTTCGTGCTGCTGCTGGTGCTGGTGGGTTACGCGACGACGACGCCTGGCTTTAGCGACGCCATGAATTTCCTGTTTGCGTTTGATTTCTCCAAGCTCACTGGCAAAGCGGTACTGGTGGCGGTTGGGCAGGCATTCTTTACGCTGAGCCTGGGCATGGGCGCGATCATGGCCTATGGGGCTTATATGCCGCGCGAGGTGACCGACCAGAAGACGGGCAAAAAGAAGCCGATATCAATTCTTTCTACGGTGGCCATCGTTGCCATACTGGATACTCTGGTGGCACTGGGTGCTGGCATGGCCATGTTCCCGTTGTTGTTTTCTGGCGGGTTGGAAGTGGGCCAGGGGCCGGGAATGATGTTTGTTACTCTGCCTCTGGCGTTCGGGAATATTCCCGGTGGCGTGTTGTTCGGTTCTTTGTTCTTCCTGTTGGTAGTGTGCGCGGCGTGGAGCTCGTCCATTAGCTTGGGTGAGCCGGTGGTGGCCTGGTTGGTGGAAAAAGGTCTGACCCGGGTGAAAGCCGCCATCCTGGTCGGTTTGGGCGCTTGGCTATTGGGTGTCGGTTCGGTGCTGTCGTTCAATGTGTGGGAGGATAATACCTTCCTGGCTGGCACTTTCTTCGACAACATGGAATTTCTGTCCACCACGGTGATGTTGCCGCTGGGTGGCTTGTTAATCGCTATCTTTGCCGGCTGGGTGATGAAGGAAACCCAGGCGCGTAAGGAATTGGGCATCAAGAACTTCAAGTTGTATCTGGTGTGGCGTGCGCTGGTGCGGATTTTCTCTCCGGCGGCAGTGATAGCCTTATTTGTGTATTCCATCTGGAGTGCGGTGGCGCCCGCTGATGAGGTTGGGTCTGTGCAACGGGCGTTGCCCGCAGAGATGACGGAGCCTGATGCTCAGGTGTTCGAGATGCATGGTGCCGCCGAAGCCGATACTCCGACCCCGGCTCCGGTGACGGAACCGATTGAGCCCGGTGACGTGGATGGGGTGCCTTCTGCCCCGGCTGAGCAGGTGCCTGTACGGTGAGCGAAACAATGATTCATGTGGAGGTGGTCTACGCGTTACCGCAAAAGCAGCGGCTGATAGGTCTTGATGTGCCTGATGGTACCTCTATGCTGGACGCCGCTAAGCTGTCGGGTATCGGCGAGCAATTTGCCGATCTCGATCTAGATAAGGCGCCCATGGGGGTGTTCGGTAAAGTGGTGGCAAACCCGGCTGGGCATATATTGAAGCCTGGCGAGCGGGTGGAAATCTACCGTCCGCTGACGGCCGACCCCAAACTTAACCGTAAGAGGCGCGCAAAAGAAAAGGCATCAGCAGGTAAAGCATCGAACTAAGCGTGAGGGGGCAGCGCAAGACCGAAGGCTATTGAGCGTCATTCCTGCGGTCTGCGGCTTTACGTTGTAATTCGATGTCGCTGCGACCGGAGGTTTTGGACTTGATGTCTTCTATAACCTCGCCCTCATAGCGCCTGTAAGCGCCATCCTCAAAGTAAACAGCGATGTTCTGGCTAACCTTGTCACCTTTGCCGGGCCGATAGGTCATTGGGTAGAGCCACAGATCCGGAGTGAACGGGTCCACCAAGGTGGGTGCGCCGAGGACGTAGCGTACTTGCTCCGGAGTCATGCCCGGCTGCAGCTCGCTGAGCATATCTTCGGTGACAAAGTTACCTTGCGGAATATCAATTCTGTAGACGCCAGGAAAGCGCAGCGTGCTGCATCCGGCAGAGGCTAGAAGTGATACTAGTAATAGTGTAACTAGAATGCGGGACATGATTTTCGACTTCGCTAAGTGTTCGGGCGATAATACAGACTTGGGAACCTATGACAAACTCCGGTCTGACGATAGGGTCATATTTTATTGACAGCTCGCGGCGCGATGAGTTCGCCTTGGTACTCTTGGTGGTACAAATTTCCCGCCTTTTTCAAAACCGCCATTGATTGGCAGATGGAGCATACGCATTGGATAATCAGGATCTTAGAAAAGCGGGCCTTAAAGTGACCCTGCCGCGGGTGAAAATCCTTCAGCAGCTGGAGAAGTCCGCAGAGCGCCACTTGAGCGCGGAAGATATCTACAAGTCGTTGATGGATTCCGGCGAAGACGTGGGCTTGGCGACGGTATATCGCGTGCTGACGCAGTTCGAGCAGGCTGGCATGGTGTTGCGCCACAACTTTGAAGGTGGCTCTGCTGTATTCGAGCTGGCTGATGAAGAGCACCATGATCATATGGTGTGCATGGAAACCGGCGCGGTGGTCGAATTTATGGATGACGTGATTGAGTCGCGCCAGCATGCTATTGCCGAGGAGTATGGTTACGAGATTGTGGATCACTCACTGGTGCTGTACGTCAAACCCAAGAAGTAGGCGACACGTAGGCGCTTTAGGGTGGAGGTTTGGCGTGGCGTGTAGGTTGCGTTTTCTGTCACGCCGCCTGCGCCTTGCTCAGCATTTCTTTGGCATGGTTACGGGTGGACTCGGTAATTTCTACTCCTCCTAGCATTCGCGCCAATTCTTCCACTCTGGCGGCGTCATCTAGCTCTTGGATGCGGGTGTGGGTGGTCTCATCCTCTTGAATTTTGTGCACCTGCCAATGCTGATGCCCTTGACTGGCCACCTGTGGCTGGTGGGTAATGCACAGCACTTGAGCATGCTGCCCCAGTTCGCGCAGTAATCGGCCCACAATCTCGGCTACGCCGCCGCCAACGCCCACGTCCACTTCATCGAACACCAGGCTGGGCACGGTCAGGTTGCGCGCACAGATCACCTGGATGGCCAGGCTGACCCGCGATAATTCGCCACCGGAAGCGACTTTGCCCAGTGGTTTGAGTGGCTGCCCTGGGTTGGCTGTAAACAAAAACTCCACTTCCTCCAAGCCCTCCAGGCTCGGGGGGCACTCGCTCAGGCAGGCATCCAGTTGCGCGGCTTTCATGCCCAGAGCCGTGAGTTGCTTTTGCACTTGCTGGCTGAGAGTCTTGGCGGCGCTGCGGCGAGCCTTGGTTAGCTTGCGGGCGCTGTCCATGTAGTGCTGCTGGGCGGTCGTTTCTTGTTCCGCCAGAGCATGCAGCTGGGCATCCACATTGCCCAGGGTATCGGATTCGGCCAGCAGGCTGCGATGATGTTCTACCAGCTCTTGCGGGCGAACGCGGTGCTTGCGGGCCAGGGTGTAGCTTTGGCTCAGGCGTTCTTCCACCTGGCTGAGGCGCGCCGGGTCCAGATCCAATTTTTCCAAGTAATGACGCAGGTCGTCGGCGGCAGCTTCCACTTGCAGGCGGGCGGATTCCACGGTGTCGGCAATGCTGCCCAAGTCGCCGTCGTTATTGCGCGCATCGTCTAACCAGTGGCTAACTTGGCTAAGGTGGTCGTTGCAGGTGCCGTCCTCGCCTTCATAAAGTGCGTCAAGGGACTGCTGGCAAAGCCGGATCAAGTTTTCTGCATTGCCCAGTCGTTGTTGCTCCAGCTCCAGTTGCTCCAGCTCGCCGTCCTGCAGGGCGAGGGCGTCCAGCTCTTCTAGTTGGAAGCGTAACAGTTCTTCTTTCTCATTTTGCTCACGGGCTTGGTTCAGGGCGTCATCGTGGGCACGGCGGGCTCTCTGCCAGTGGCGCCAGTGCTCGCGCACGCTGTTGGCCAAGTCGCGAGCATGGGCGAAATTGTCCAGCAACTGCCGGTGGGCATCCTTTTTTAGTAGTGCTTGGTGCTCGTGCTGGCTGTGAATGCTGATCAGACGTTCACCCAGCTCTCGTACCTCCGACAGCGGGGTGGGGGTGCCGTTCACATAAGCCCGGGAGCGGCCGTCGGCACGCACGGTACGGCGAAGCAGGCATTGTTCTTCATCATCCAGCTCCCGTTCGATCAGCCATTGCTGTGCGGCAGCGTTGTTGCGCAGGTCGAAGGTGGCCAGCACTTCGGCGCGGTCGTGGCCGTGGCGAACAATCGATGAGTCGGCCCTGTTCCCTAGGGTGAGCCCTAGGGCATCGATGATGACAGATTTGCCTGCCCCGGTTTCGCCGCTGATGGCGGTGAGCCCATTTTCGGGCTCTAGCTCCAGCTGGTCAACGGTGGCAAAGTGGCGAACGCTTAAGTGGGTCAGCATGGTGTTCCTCTGCAACAGGCGAAATCGTGATTAGGTGGTCGTTCTTTGGGTTTGAATCACTTGGGTGCCGGCGAGGTGGTCGTGCAGGCAGCGGCGGTCTGAGCGGAAAATCAATAACGGGTCGATAAGCATGATCAGGTTGATGCCGGGCAGCTGGGCGAGCACGTGGAAAACAAAATAACGTAGCCCGTAGAGTTTGCCGGCGGGAACGCTGTCCTGTTCCATGCCGACGATACGCATGTCGAGAAGGGCTTTGCCAATGGTTTGCTGGCGGTTAAAGAGTAGCCAGCCTTGCAGGGCTAGGAAGATCAGCTCCCCGGCGATGAACAGGCCGATGCTGGTGGTCAAGCTGATAGTGCCGCTGCTTTGCATCATGGCGTCCCAGATCCCGCTGAAATAGATGATTGGGCCGATAATGACCATTTGCACTAGGCCATCAATGATTGCGCCGAGAAAGCGATACAGTCGGCTGGCCAGTTCAGGGGCTCCGGGGTTGTTTGGCTTCTGGGTTATGCTGTCCGGAGTCTGGTAAGGATTGCTTGGGGTTTCGCCGGTCATGATGACATCCTTGCAATGATGACTGTTCTTATGGTCAGTGCCGGTTAATGGTAGGGGATTCGCGCTGGGAGTGTAAGCCCCTGCTCAATGAAATCCGGCTACGGTTCTCTATATAATAGTGCGGCGATTTTCTGGTACATATACACCTATGACAAAGCTGGATCTCAACGAACGCAAGCAGCGCCTGCTGATGACACTGGTCGAGCGGCATATCCGTGACGGCCAGCCGGTGGGCTCGAAAACGCTGGCCAGCGGTAGCGGCTTGGCAGTGAGTCCTGCCACTGTGCGCAATATCATGTCGGAGCTTGAAGAGTTGGGGGTGTTGAGTAGCCCGCACACTTCGGCGGGGCGAGTTCCCACAGAGCTGGGTTACCGGCTGTACGTGGATTCGCTATTGGCGACCAGCGTGATGGAGCGCCCGGATCATCGGCATTTGAAAAAAGAGCTGCGTCAGTTGCTGGCGCCGGAGCAGTCTTCCCAGGAGTTGATCGCCCAGGCATCGAAAACCCTGGCGGAATTGACGCGCATGGCCGGGCTGGTGGCGGTGCCCCGTCGCGAGGTGTCTACTCTGCGCCAGGTGGAATTTCTGCCATTGTCGGGCAAGCGGGTGCTGGTGGTGCTGGTGGTCAATCGCTCCGAAGTGCAGAACCGGATTATTCATACCGACCGGGATTACGATGGAGTGGAATTGCGCCAGGCGGCTAACTACATCAACCATACCTATGCAGGCTGGGACTTGAACAGCATTTGCGATGGTTTGCTCGATACCATGAATACGGATCGCCAGCAGATGGATGCGCTGATGCAGACGGCGGTGGCTGTGGCGGATAAGGCGCTGCGTACTGAGCGTCCCGACTCTGATTATGTGGTATCCGGGGAATCCAACCTGATTCAGACCGCTGAGGCGGAAAATTTGGGGCAGCTACGTAACTTGTTTGATGCCTTTAATCATAAGCGTGACATTTTGCATTTGCTTGAACGCTCCATGAAAGCCGATGGGGTGCAGATCTTTATCGGCCGAGAATCAGGGTTTCAGCCGTTTGAGGATTATTCGCTGATTTCCGCTCCTTACACGACGGATGATGGTCCGATGGGGGTGTTGGCAGTGGTTGGTCCCACCCGCATGGATTATGGGAAAGTTATCCCCACTGTGGACATCACCGCTAAGATCCTCTCAGCGGCGCTTACCCAGCTTTAAAATAACCCACAAGCTACAACGCAAATCGGCGTGCCCTGTGTTGCGGTCTTTCTCGCGGCAATTAATCGGCGAGCGGCGTGTTTCCTTGGTTGGATCGCGGGTTATTATGCTGTGATGAATGGCTGCCGCTTGGCCCGTGTTGCGATTTGAAGCTTGAGGCTTGTCATTTCCCCCCTTGAATCCTGCCCGATAGTTCCCATATCTTTGCCCGCTTTCCTGGAAAAGCCCGGATAGGGATGTGGAGTGACCAATGAGTGAGCAGGAAAAAGATCAGAACAATGCCGAACCACAGGTAGAAACGGTTGAAGAACAGCAAGCTGCGGCCGCTGCAGAGGCGGTTGAGCCCACCGCTGAAGAGAAGCTGGCTGAAGTAGAAGTGGAGCTGGCCAAGGTTAAGAAGGCATTGGCTGAAGCGGATGTCCGTGCACAGGCGGAAGTGCAGAATGTGCGTAAGCGCGCCGAGCGTGACGTGCAGCATGCCCGCAAGTTCGCTTTGGAGAAGTTTGCCGGTGATCTGCTAAGTGTGGCGGACAACTTGGAGCGTGGTCTAGCGGCGCTGGATGCCGAAGACGATGCACTAAAGGGCGCCCGTGAAGGTATCGAGTTGACGCTGAAGTCTCTGTTGGACGCGTTTGCCCGTTATAACATCGAACAGATTAATCCCGCAGACGAGCCGTTTAACCCCGAATTGCATGAAGCGATGACCATGGTGCCGGTGCCCAATGTGGACCCCAATAGCGTGATTGAAGTGCTAGAAAAAGGCTACCAGCTGAATGGTCGTCTGATTCGCCCGGCTCGGGTGGTGGTTAGTAAGGCTCCTTGATAGGTGTTTGACCCGCCGCTTGAGCTTGATATTAGGTGTGAAAGTGGCGCCGGCTGCGGGCTTTGGCCTCAAAGTGATTACAGAAGTTGAAGCACTGAAAATCGACAAGCTCCCTTGAAATGATGGCAACGAACGCCATATAGGAGCCAGACGAGTTAATAATTCAACTGCCTGGGGCGCCGAAAGGGTTCCGGCTAGTGTGAAGGAGATAGAACGACTATGGGTAAGATTATCGGTATCGACCTAGGTACGACCAATAGCTGCGTGGCCGTGCTGGAAGGTGACAAAGCTAAGGTTATCGAAAACGCAGAGGGCGCTCGCACAACGCCGTCCATTATCGCCTACACCGACGATAAAGAAACTTTGGTTGGCCAGGCTGCCAAGCGTCAGGCGGTGACGAACCCGGAAAACACTCTGTATGCGGTGAAGCGTCTGATCGGCCGTCGTTTTGACGACAAGGTGGTTCAGAAGGACATCAAGATGGTGCCCTACAAGATCACCAAGGCTGACAATGGTGACGCCTGGGTAGAAGTGAAGGGCGAGAAAATGGCGCCGCCGCAGATTTCTGCGCAAGTGCTGAAGAAAATGAAGAAGACCGCGGAAGACTACTTGGGTGAGGCTGTCACTGAGGCCGTTATCACCGTGCCGGCTTACTTCAACGATTCCCAGCGCCAAGCCACCAAAGATGCCGGTCGCATCGCTGGCTTGGATGTGAAGCGTATTATCAACGAGCCCACTGCGGCTGCTCTAGCTTATGGCCTAGATAAGAAAGGTGGTGATCGCACCATCGCTGTGTATGACTTGGGTGGTGGTACTTTCGATATCTCAATTATCGAAATCGCCGAAGTGGATGGCGAGCATCAGTTTGAAGTGTTGGCCACAAATGGTGACACCTTCTTGGGTGGTGAAGATTTCGACTTGGCATTGATCAACTTCTTAGCTGATCAGTTCAAGGCGGATTCCGGGATCGATCTGGGCGGCGACCCGCTGGCTATGCAGCGTCTGAAAGAGGCGGCTGAAAAAGCTAAAATCGAGCTGTCTTCCGCCGAACAGACGGAAGTTAATCTGCCGTACATTACTGCCGACAGCACTGGGCCCAAGCACTTGGTGGTGAAGGTGACGCGCGCCAAGCTGGAGTCTTTGGTGGGTGATCTGGTGACCCGTTCACTTGAGCCGTGTAAAACCGCATTGGCGGATGCTGGGGTGAAAACGGCCGATATCACGGATGTGATTTTGGTGGGTGGTCAGACCCGTATGCCAATGGTGCAGAAGAGCGTTACTGAGTTCTTCGGCAAAGAGCCGCGCAAAGACGTTAACCCGGACGAAGCAGTTGCCATGGGTGCTGCGATTCAGGGTGCGGTACTGAGCGGTGACGTAACCGACGTGCTGTTGCTGGACGTGACTCCGCTGACCTTGGGTATTGAAACCATGGGTGGCGTGATGACTCCGCTGATCGAGAAAAACACCACTATTCCGACCAATGCGTCGCAGGTGTTCTCCACGGCGGATGACAACCAGACGGCCGTGACCGTGCACGTGTTGCAGGGTGAGCGTAAGCAAGCGAGCCAGAACAAGTCGTTGGGCCAGTTCAATCTGGAAGATATCCCGCCGGCGCCGCGCGGTATGCCGCAGATCGAAGTGACCTTCGACATTGATGCCAACGGTATTTTGCACGTGGGTGCGAAAGACAAGGCTACCGGTAAAGAGCAAACCATTCAGATCAAGGCTTCTTCTGGTCTGTCTGATGAAGAAATTGATCAAATGGTGCAGGACGCCGAAGCTCACGCGGACGAAGATAAAAAGTTCGAAGAGCTGGTGCAGACTCGCAACCAGGCGGATCACTTAGTGCATGCTACCCGCAAAACGCTTGAAGAAGCGGGTGACAAGGCCACCGATGAAGAGAAAGAAGCCATCACCAAAGCCGTGGACGAGCTGGAAGAAGCCGCCAAGGGCAGCGACAAGGATGACATCGAAGCCAAAATCAAGGCGCTGTCTGAAGTGTCCGCACCGCTGGCCGAGAAAATGTACGCCGAGCAAGCTCAGCAGGCCCAAGGCGCTGCCGGTGCTGAAGGTGAGCAGCCGCAAGCGGGTGATGACGTAGTCGACGCAGAGTTTGAAGAAGTCGACGACGACAAGAAGAAGTAAGTAACGCCTGACGCCTGACGCCGGACGTTGGATGCGGATGCTCTTTGGCTTCTGTGTCTGGCCTCCGGCGTCGGGCGTCTGGCTAAGCCAAAGGCTTATCTATGTCCAAGCGTGATTATTATGAAGTGTTGGGTGCGGCGAAAGATGCCAGTGCCCAAGACCTAAAAAAGGCTTATCGCCGGCTGGCGATGAAATACCATCCGGACCGTAACCCGGATGATAAAGAGGCGTTGGCCAAATTTAAGGAAGCGAAAGAAGCCTACGAAGTCCTCGCCGACGAGCAGAAGCGCGCGGCCTATGACCAGTTCGGCCATGCCGGCGTTAATGGTCAGGGCGGTGGGCCAGGTGCTGGCGCGGGTGCTGGCGGCTTCGGTGATATTTTTGGTGACATCTTCGGCGACATATTTGGTGGCGCTGGCGGCGGCGGCGGACGTCGCGGCCCGTCCCGGGGTGCGGATCTGCGTTATACGTTGGAGCTGAGCCTAGAGCAGGCTGTGCGCGGTTGCGATGAAAAAATTCGCATTCCCACCTGGGATAGTTGTGATGTTTGCCATGGTAGTGGCGCGAAGGAAGGTAGCCAGCCAGTAACGTGCACCACTTGTGGCGGCGTCGGTCAAGTGCGTATGCAGCAGGGCTTCTTCACCGTGCAGCAAGCGTGCCCAACCTGTAAGGGTGAAGGCAAGATTATTAAAGACCCTTGCGGTAACTGTGGGGGGCAAGGCCGTGTACAGAACACCAAGACCCTGTCGGTGAAGATTCCTGCCGGAGTGGATACCGGTGACCGCATTCGTCTTGCTGGTGAAGGCGAGGCGGGCGTGCACGGTGCGCCGTCTGGTGACTTGTACGTTCAGGTGGCTGTACGTGAACACGATATCTTCCAGCGTGACGGCGACAATTTGTATTGTGAAGTGCCGATCAGTTTTGTTGATGCCACTTTGGGTGGTGAGCTGGATGTGCCCACGCTGAATGGCAAGGTTAAGCTGAAAGTCCCGGCGGAAACCCAGAGCGGTAAGCTGTTCCGTTTGCGCGGCAAGGGTGTGGCGCCGGTACGTGGTGGCGCCCCGGGAGATTTGTTGTGCAAGGTGGTGATTGAAACGCCAGTGAAGTTGTCTAGCGAGCAGAAAGAGTTGTTGCGTAAATTCCAGGAATCTCTGGAGAGCGGCGGCAATCGTCACAACCCACGCAAGAATAACTGGTTCGAAGGCGTTAAGCGTTTTTTCGATACCAAGTAAGGGTTGGCGTAATAAAAAAGCCCGGCGTGGTTTCCGCTCCGGGCTTTTTTGTGGGCCTTGTCCGTGTGCTGGAGGTTTTGCTCATTGCTGCTAGGAAGGTGTTCGTTGTTGCGCGATGACCCTATCGCCCTTTCTGCTAGAATAAGCAGCTTGATACCAGGCTCTCTTCGCTTCGTTTTCCCGTTTGGGTTGACAGGCGCGCGAGGTTTCTGGTGTCCGACGTCCGGTTTTTAATCAAGGAGACACCATGAAAGTAGGTATTATCGGTGCGGCGGGTCGCATGGGGCGTATTCTGATTGAGGCGACGCTGGCTAACCCGGATACCACGCTGGCGGCGGCGGTGGATGTCCCTGGTTCCAGTTTGATCGGCGCGGATGCCGGTGAGTTGGTGGGGCAAGGAGCCTGTGGTGTGTTGCTGGTGGACGATTTGGCCAAGGTGGTAAATGAGGCAGATGTGTTCATCGACTTCACTGTGCCGGAAGCCACGGTGAAGAATCTTGAGGTGTGCCGCGCGGCGGGCACGCGGTTGGTGATCGGCACTACCGGTTTGGATGATGAGCAGAAAGCGGCCGTGCGTGCCGCCGGTGATGATATCGCTATCTGTTTTGCGCCCAATTACTCCATTGGGGTGAACTTGTGCTTCAAATTGCTGGAAACGGCGGCGCAGATTATGGGCGATGAGGTGGATATCGAAGTGATTGAGGCCCACCATCGGCATAAAATCGATGCGCCGTCTGGTACGGCGTTGCGCATGGGTGAGGTGGTGGCTCAGACCTTGGGGCGCGATCTGAGCGAGTGTGCGGTGTACGGTCGTGAAGGCCGCACCGGCGAGCGCGAGCGCCATACCATTGGTTTTGAGACGATTCGGGCCGGCGATATTGTCGGCGACCACACTGTGATGTTTGCCGCAGAGGGTGAGCGGGTGGAAATTACCCACAAGGCCTCCAGTCGTATGTCGTTCGGTCGCGGTGCTGTGCGTGCGGCTGCTTGGTTGGGCCGTCACGACAAGGGGTTGTTCGACATGCAGGATGTGCTTGGTCTGGCTGGTGAAAGCGCCGGTTGGGGCAAGGCCTGAGTGTGCCACTGGTCTATCAACGGGATTGCTGCGTGACAGCGGGGCCACAAAGCCCTAAAATAGCGCGCAGCCCGTGATGGGCGTGCGGGGCGCCGAATTAAGAATTTAGAAAAAGCGAGGTGGAGGAATCCATCTCGCTTTTTTGCGAGCGCACCCGCCGCAGATCTCCCTATTCCCTATCAGCCTGGAGGTTGCGTTGACGGTTCCCGCCATTCTCGCTCTTGAAGACGGAAGCATCTTTCGGGGTGTTGCAATCGGTGCCACGGGTGAAACCGTGGGTGAGGTGGTGTTTAACACCGCCATGACTGGCTATCAGGAGATCCTGACGGATCCTTCCTATGCCAAGCAGATTGTAACCCTTACCTATCCGCATATTGGTAACACTGGCGTCACTGCCGAGGATGAAGAGTCCTCTCGAATCTGGGCCTCCGGCCTGGTGATTCGTGATCTGGCCATGACAGTGAGCAACTGGCGTAGTGAGCAATCTCTTTCGGACTACCTGCGTGATCGCAACATCGTTGCCATCGCCGATATCGACACGCGCCGCTTGACGCGCATTTTGCGTGACAAAGGCGCCCTAAATGGCTGCATTTTGGCCGGCGAAAGTGTGGATGAAGCGCAGGCGCTTGCTGCGGCCAAGGGGTTTCCTGGCCTGAAAGGCATGGACCTGGCCAAGGTGGTGAGTGTTGCCGAGCCTTATAGCTGGACAGAGTCCACCTGGGATCTGGAGCAGGGCCACACCGAGCAGGGTGAGACCCGCTTCCATGTGGTGGCTTATGACTACGGTGTTAAGCGCAACATTCTGCGTATGTTGGCCGAGCGCGGCTGCAAGCTCACCGTGGTGCCGGCGCAAACGCCTGCATCCGAAGTGCTGGCGATGAAGCCGGATGGTGTCTTCCTGTCTAACGGACCCGGTGATCCGGAGCCCTGCGACTACGCGATTTCCGCGATTCAGGAAATTGTTGGCACCGGTTTGCCTGTGTTCGGCATCTGCTTGGGACATCAGTTGCTGGCGCTGGCCAGCGGTGCCAAATCCATGAAAATGGCTACCGGCCATCATGGTGCTAACCACCCGGTAAAAACTCTGGCCGATGACACGGTGATGATTACCAGTCAGAACCATGGTTTTGCGGTGGATATAGATACCTTGCCAGCCAACCTAAAGGTGACCCATGTGTCGCTGTTCGACGGCACCTTGCAAGGTATTGAGCGCACTGATGTGCCCGCCTTCAGTTTCCAGGGGCACCCGGAAGCGAGCCCGGGGCCGCGCGACTGTGCGCCATTGTTCGATCATTTCATCGAGCTGATGGAAGCGAAATAAGCGTCCGACGTCCGACGCTCGACGTCTGACGCGCTGGCAACTGAAATTAACGTTTGACGGTTAGTGACTATGCCAAAAAGAAGTGATTTAAAAAGCATCCTCATTATTGGTGCTGGCCCGATTGTGATCGGCCAGGCCTGTGAGTTTGACTATTCCGGCGCCCAGGCTTGTAAAGCGCTGCGCGAAGAGGGTTACCGGGTGATTCTGGTTAACTCCAACCCTGCGACCATCATGACCGACCCGGCCATGGCGGATGCGACCTATATTGAGCCGATTACCTGGCAGACCGTGGCCAAGATCATTGAAAAAGAGCGCCCGGATGCGCTGCTACCCACCATGGGCGGGCAGACTGCGCTGAACTGTGCCCTGGACTTGGATCATAACGGGGTGCTCAAAGAATTTGGCGTGGAAATGATTGGCGCCACAGAGGATGCCATCGACAAAGCGGAAGATCGCTCCCGTTTTGACAAGGCGATGAAGTCCATAGGGCTAGAGTGTCCGCGCTCTGCCATTGCCCACAACATGGAAGAAGCCAGCGCCGCTCTTGAGTCGTTGGGTTTTCCCTGCATCATCCGACCCAGCTTTACTATGGGGGGGTCCGGTGGGGGCGTCGCCTATAACCGTGAAGAGTTCGAAGAAATCTGCCAGCGTGGCTTGGACCTGTCGCCCACTAATGAGTTGTTGATCGACGAGTCTTTACTGGGTTGGAAAGAATATGAGATGGAAGTTGTCCGCGATAAAAAGGATAACTGCATCATCGTTTGTTCTATCGAAAACTTTGACCCCATGGGGGTGCACACCGGTGACTCTATTACTGTGGCGCCGGCCCAGACGCTCACCGATAAAGAACTGCAGATCATGCGTGATGCCTCCTTGGCAGTGCTGCGTGAAATCGGTGTAGAGACGGGTGGCTCCAACGTCCAGTTCGGCATTAATCCGGACAACGGGCGCATGGTGGTGATTGAAATGAACCCGCGGGTCAGTCGCTCTTCGGCGTTGGCCTCCAAAGCCACCGGTTTTCCGATCGCCAAGGTGGCGGCAAAGCTGGCGGTGGGTTACACCCTGGATGAACTGCAGAACGAAATTACCGGCGGCAAAACCCCTGCCTCGTTCGAGCCGTCCATCGATTATGTGGTAACCAAGATTCCGCGCTTCAACTTCGAGAAGTTCGCTGAAGCTGACGCCGTGCTGACCACCCAGATGAAATCCGTTGGTGAAGTGATGGCCATTGGCCGTAATTTCCAAGAATCTGTGCAGAAGGCGTTGCGTGGTCTGGAAACGGAATCCATCGGCTTTGACCCGCATGTGGACCCGGCCGCGCCGGACGCCCGTGAGCAGGTGGCGCAGTTACTCGCTACGCCGGGCCCTGAGCGTATCTGGATCGTTGGCGATGCCTTCCGGGTCGGCATGACCGTGGATGATGTGTTCAATATCACCAAGATTGATCGTTGGTATTTGGTGCAGATTGAGGACTTGATTCGTGCCGAGCAGCAGCTGGTCGACAGCACCTTTAGCAGCCTGACTCGCGACAGCCTCTATGCGCTCAAGCGCAAAGGCTTCTCCGATGCCCGCCTGGCTCAGTTGCTGGGCGTGAAGGAAGCGGATGTGCGCGGCAAGCGTGAAGAGCTGAATGTGCTGCCGATCTATAAGCGGGTGGATACCTGTGCGGCGGAATTCGCCACCGATACCGCCTACATGTATTCGAGCTACGACGAAGAGTGCGAGGCTAACCCTTCCGACCGTGACAAGATCATGGTCATCGGTGGTGGCCCCAACCGGATTGGTCAGGGTATCGAGTTCGATTATTGCTGTGTGCATGCGGCGTTTGCCATGAAGGACGACGGCTACGAGGCCATCATGGTCAACTGTAACCCAGAGACCGTGTCTACCGATTACGATACCTCCGATCGTCTCTACTTCGAGCCTATTACGTTGGAAGACGTGTTGGCTATCGTGGCAAAAGAAAAACCTAAGGGTGTGATTGTTCAATACGGCGGTCAAACACCGCTGAAGCTGGCTCGTGCCCTGCAGGCGGCCGGTGTGCCGATTATTGGAACGCCGCCGGATGCCATCGATGAAGCGGAAGACCGTGAACGTTTCCAGCAGATGGTTAATAAGCTTGGCCTGAAGCAGCCGCCCAACCGCACCGCTCGTTCCATGGAAGACGGTGTGCGCCTAGCAGAAGAAATCGGTTATCCGTTGGTGGTTCGTCCTTCCTATGTGTTGGGGGGGCGTGCCATGGAAATCGTTTACGGTGAAGCAGAACTGCGTAACTACATGATGAACGCGGTATCGGTTTCCAATGACTCCCCGGTATTGCTGGATCGCTTCCTCGACGACGCCATTGAGGTGGACGTGGATGCAGTGTGTGACGGAACGGATGTGGTTATCGGTGGCATCATGCAGCACATTGAGCAGGCGGGTGTTCACTCCGGTGATTCCGCATGCTCTCTGCCTCCGTATTCGCTGGACGACGATGTTCAGGACGTCATGCGTCAGCAGGCTGCAGATATGGCATTGGAGCTGGGCGTGGTGGGTTTGATGAATGTGCAGTTCGCGGTGAAAAACGGCGAGGTGTATGTGCTGGAAGTGAACCCGCGTGCTTCACGGACGGTGCCGTATGTGTCCAAGTGCATCGGCGTGTCTCTGGCGAAGGTGGCTGCTCGGTGCATGGCAGGCACCAGTCTTAAGGAACAAGGTTTCACCGAAGAGGTCAAACCTCAGCACTATTTCGTGAAAGAGGCGGTGTTCCCGTTCGCCAAGTTCCCGAAGGTTGATCCGATCTTAGGCCCGGAAATGAAATCTACCGGGGAAGTGATGGGCGTTGGCGAGACCTTTGCTGAAGCTTTTGGTAAGGCATCCCTGGGGGCCGGAGAAAAACTGCCGGAAACTGGAACGGCCTTTATTTCTGTGCGCGAAGTCGACAAGCCTGCCTCTGTGGAAGTGGCTCGCATGTTGATTGAACGTGGCTTCAGCCTGGTTGCCACAAAAGGTACCGCCAAGGTGCTGGGTGAGGCGGGCCTTGAAGTGAAGGTTGTGAACAAGGTGCTGGAAGGGCGTCCGCATATTGTGGACATGATCAAGAATGATCAGATTGCTCTGATTGTGAACACCACGGAAGGCAAGCAGGCGACCCGTGATTCTTTTGCGATTCGTCGCTCGGCGCTGCAGCACAAAGTGTTCTATACAACGACCATTGCCGCGGCCCATGCGGTTTGCCAGGCGCTGGGTATTAGTGGTGAGCCTACTGTTCGTCGCTTGCAGGACCTGCACGCAGAAATGAAATAAATCGTCGTCGGGAGCGCTCGGAGCAGAGTGCTCCGGGCGGTTCCGTTAACAGGGCATGTTCAACGGCCTGTTAAAAGACACGAGGATAATTATGCAACGCGTACCGATGACCGCCAAGGGCGCTAAAGCCTTGCGCGAGGAACTGGAAAAACTGAAAAAAGAAGATCGTCCGCGTATTTCTGCTGCGATTGCAGAGGCTCGTGAGCACGGCGACTTGAAAGAGAATGCAGAATATCACGCGGCCCGCGAGCAGCAGGGTTTTTGTGAGGGGCGCATTGCTGATATTGAAGGGAAACTTTCCAATGCGCAGATCATTGATATTCAGGATATTGAGAATACCGGTAAGGTTATTTTTGGTGTTACCGTGACTATCCTTGATGTGGATACTGATGAAACCAAGGTGTATCAGATCGTCGGTGACGACGAAGCTAATATCAAAGAAGGCAAGCTGAGTGTGAACTCACCCATTGCCCGTGGCCTGATTGGCCGTGAGGAAGGGGATGTGGTGCAGATCGATACTCCCGGAGGTACTCGTGAGTATGAAGTTGATCAAGTGGAGCATATCTAGGTTTTCTGTGCGTCACGCTTGCGGACAGCACGTAAAAAAAGGCGACGTTAAAACGTCGCCTTTTTAATGGCTGCCGCGGGTAGCCTACTAGGTGGGTAGTGCTCAAGCGTTCTGGTATCGCAAAATATTCGATAGTTTCGCGTTGGGTTGTTGGGCTGGGCGGTAGAGTAGGGCGATGTTGCCGATGCGCTGGATTAGCTCGGCGCTGCCTTTTTCAGTCAGCGCCTGCACAATCGCTGCTCGCTCGTCGCGGGTTTCCGCGTTGACCTTTACCTTGATAAGTTCGTGATCCTCAAGGCGCAAATTAAGCTCTTCTACGAAATTGTCGCTGAGTCCCTTGTCGCCAAAGATGAGAACGGGTTTCAGGTGGTGACCAATACGGCGTAACCGTTTGATGTCCTGGGTAGATAGCGGCACGGTGTGACTCCAGAAAGGGTTGCTGTGCGCGTATTCTACGGATTAGCCGCGGGAAAAGCAGCCATCCTGTGCATTGGCTAAGAACATGAGGATGTAGAAAATTCAGGAGAGAGTGGTTCATGGCGAAGTCCAGCCGTTCCAAAACCAGCAAAGCTTGGTTAAAAGAGCATTTTAACGATCCGTGGGTAGCTAAGGCCCAGGAGCAGGGTTATCGCTCCAGGGCCAGTTTCAAGCTGCTGGAGATGAATGAAAAGGACCGTTTGTTCAGGCCGGGCATGGCGGTGCTGGATTTGGGGGCGGCCCCCGGGGGCTGGAGCCAGGTGGCGGGTCAGCTGATTGGCGGCAGGGGCACGGTGATAGCCAGTGATATTCTTGCCATGGATGCTTTACCGGATGTGACCTTCATCGAAGGGGATTTTCGTGAGGAGGTGATCTATGAGCAAATCCTTATGGCGCTGGGGGATCAGCGGGCAGACCTTGTAATGTCGGACATGGCCCCCAATATGAGTGGTAATAGCGCGGTGGATCAGCCGCGGGCTATGTATCTGGCAGAGTTGGCGTTGGATATGGCTGAGCGGGTGTTGGAGCCTGATGGTGTGTTTCTGGTCAAGGTGTTCCAGGGCGAGGGGTTTGAAGATTATCGCAAAGCGCTACAAAGCCGCTTCAAACGCGTTGTCAGTCGTAAACCGGCGGCCAGTCGTGCCCGCTCTACTGAAGTTTATCAGCTGGGTTTTGGGCTGAAATAAGCTGCAAATACGCTATTTTGTTGTCCGAACCGGCATTACGCTGATTCCGGTAAATGGTGTAAGGTGTAAATTCGTTAGTGTGCGCGCGAGCGCCCGAATTAATCGAGGTCTCCCTTGAACGATATGACCAAGAATGTTGTGCTCTGGCTGGTAATTGCCGGCGTCCTGTACGTGGTGGCATCTAGTCTCAGTACTCAACCTGCCACCGCAGATGTGCCCTATTCCACCTTCATTTCGCGGGTAGAAGCCGGCAAGGTGCAGGAGGCCAAGATTGGCGAAAGTACGATTACCGGGACCTACACGGATGGTGGCCAGTTCCGCACGGTTAAGCCGCCGACCCTGGATACTAATCTGATGCCCACGCTGATTCAGAATGATGTGAATGTGGTGGGCTTGGAGCCTCAGCGTCAGAGTTTTCTGACGCAGCTGTTCCTGTCTGTGTTACCGATCCTGTTGATCTTGGCCATCTTTATCTTCTTTATGCGCCAGATGCAGGGTGGTGGCCGTGGCGGCGGTGGCCCCATGACGTTTGGTAAATCCAAAGCCAAGTTGTTGGGCGAAGACCAAATCAAAACCACATTCGCCGATGTGGCAGGCGTAGAAGAAGCCAAGGAAGAAGTGCAGGAGCTAGTGGAGTTTCTGCGTGACCCAGCCAAATTCCAGCGCTTGGGTGGCAAGATCCCCCGCGGTGTGCTGATGGTGGGCTCTCCTGGCACCGGTAAGACCCTGTTGGCCAAGGCTATTGCAGGGGAAGCCAAGGTGCCTTTCTTTAGTATCTCTGGTTCTGATTTTGTGGAGATGTTTGTGGGGGTTGGTGCTAGCCGTGTTCGCGATATGTTCGAGCAAGCCAAAAAGCACTCCCCTTGCATTATCTTTATTGACGAAATTGATGCGGTGGGGCGTTCCCGGGGCGCCGGTGTCGGCGGTGGTCATGATGAGCGCGAGCAGACATTGAACCAGTTGCTGGTAGAAATGGACGGTTTTGATGGCAATGAAGGGATCATCGTTATTGCCGCGACCAACCGCCCTGACGTACTGGACCCGGCGCTGTTGCGCCCCGGTCGTTTCGACCGGCAGGTAACCGTGCCGTTGCCGGATATTCGCGGTCGCGAACAGGTATTGAAAGTGCACATGCGTCAGGTGCCAATTGCCGATGATGTGGAGCCAGCGTTGATTGCCCGTGGTACCCCCGGCTTCTCCGGTGCTGATTTAGCCAACTTGGTGAATGAAGCTGCGCTGTTTGCTGCCCGTGCCAACAAGCGCATGGTTTCCATGGAAGAATTTGAGAAAGCTAAGGACAAGATCCTGATGGGGGCGGAACGTCGCTCCATGGTGATGAACGAGAAAGAAAAACTGAACACCGCTTTTCACGAAGCCGGCCACGCTATCGTTGGGCGGCTGGTGCCAGAGCATGACCCGGTTTATAAGGTGAGCATTATTCCGCGAGGCCGTGCGCTGGGTGTGACAATGTATCTGCCTGAAGAAGACAAGTACTCACAATCCAAGCGTGGTTTGGAGTCGTCCATCTGCTCGTTGTTTGGTGGGCGTATCGCGGAAGAGATGACGTTGGGCTTTGATGGTGTTACCACTGGCGCCTCTAATGATATCGAACGCGCTACCAAGCTGGCTCGTGCCATGGTGACCAAATGGGGCCTGAGTGAAAAAATGGGCCCGCTGGCCTATGAGGAAGAAGAAGGTGAAGTCTTCCTTGGCAAGCAGGTGGGGCAGCGCAAGCATATGTCTGAACAAACCGCGGAAGAAATTGACCGTGAAGTGCGGGCCATCATTGATAATTGTTACGGTCGCGCCAAAGAAATCCTAGAGCGTAATCGCGATAAGTTGGAGCTGATGGCGGATGCATTGATGCAGTATGAAACCATTGATGCCGATCAGATCGAAGACATAATGAGTGGTCACAAGCCGAGACCGCCGAAAGATTGGCGGGATCAGGGGCCGGGTAATGGCGCTGCCGCTTCTGGTGATAGTGCCTCCGGTGATGACCCGATCGGTGGGCCTGCTAACACGCACTGATTGATGATGCATCAAAAGACACTTAGCTGTGGGGCGCGGACACTGAACCTGTCCGCGCCTGTCGTTATGGGGGTCCTTAATGTGACCCCCGACTCCTTTTCCGATGGTGGCCGGTTTACCGAGCGCGATGCCGCGCTGCGTCAGGCAGAGCAGATGTTGCGTGACGGAGCGGCGATTATTGATGTGGGGGGAGAGTCTACCCGGCCTGGTGCTTCGCCGGTGTCTGAGCAATATGAGCTTGACCGGGTTGTCCCTATTGTTGAGGCGCTAAGCTATGAGCTGAATGCGCTAGTGTCTGTGGATACCAGCACCGCGGCAGTGATGCGCGCGAGTGCGGCGGCTGGCGCAGGCATGATTAATGATGTCCGCTCTTTGCGTCGCCCCGGTGCCATTCAGGCAGCAGCGGCCAGTCAGCTCCCGGTCTGTTTGATGCATATGCGGGGTGAGCCCGGCAACATGCAAGATAACCCCCGTTACGATGATGTTACTGCCGAGGTGGTCGCCTTGCTCCGTGAGCGTATCGGCGCGTGTGAGCGGGCAGGTATTTCGCGGGAGCGCCTGTTGGTGGATCCGGGGTTCGGATTTGCCAAGACGGTACAGCACAATTTGCAGCTGATGCATGAGATGGATGCGCTTCAGACTCTGGCGTTGCCTATTCTGATTGGGGTGTCGCGGAAATCTTTATTTGGCAAAGTGTTGGGGCGCGATGTGAACGAACGATTGCCAGGCAGCCTAGCGGCGGCCGTAATGTGCGTGGAGCGCGGTGCCAGCATTGTGCGCGCTCACGATGTTAAAGAAACCGTGGACGTGGTGCGTTTCGCCCATGCGGTTATGGAATCACAAAGAGAATCGCAAAAGGAGTTGTCATGACGCGCAAATATTTCGGCACCGACGGGGTGCGAGGTACGGTGGGGGAGTTTCCCATTACGCCTGATTTTGTGCTCAAGCTGGGCTGGGCTGCCGGCAAGGTACTGGGGGCTCGTGGTGGCAGCAAGATATTGATTGGTAAAGATACCCGTATTTCCGGCTATATGTTTGAGTCAGCCTTAGAAGCGGGGATCTCTGCAGCTGGAGTGGATGTGCGCTTGTTGGGGCCGTTGCCCACGCCGGGAATTGCCTATTTGACGCGCACACTTTCGGCTCAAGCCGGCATTGTGATTTCTGCGTCTCATAACCCTTATACGGATAACGGCATTAAGTTTTTCGGGGCGGATGGTCGAAAGCTCAATGATGAAATTGAGCTCGAAATTGAGCGCTTGCTGGATGAGCAAATGTCGGTGGTGTCCACGGATCAGATCGGTAAGGTGCGACGTATAGATGATGCCCGCGGTCGTTATATTGAATTTTGCAAAAGCACGGCGCCAGGCCTAGACCTTAATGGAATGAAAATTGTGGTGGATACCGCCAACGGTGCGGCTTACCACATTGCCCCGGATGTGTTCGAAGAGCTAGGCGCCACTGTGGTGCCGCTGGCTAATCAGCCCGACGGCTTCAATATTAATCGCGATTGTGGCTCTACTCATCCCGAGGCGTTGCAGCGCAAGGTTGTGGAAGAAAAAGCCGATCTCGGTGTGGCGCTGGATGGCGATGCGGATCGATTATTGATGGTCGATCATGCTGGTAACCTAGTTGATGGTGACCAGCTGTTGTTTGTGGTGGCCCGCGATCGCAAAGAAAACGGCGCGGAAATGGATGGGGTCGTAGGAACGCTAATGTCCAACTTCGGGTTGGAGCTGGCGCTGCAGGCTGAAGGCATTGAATTTGTACGCGCCAAGGTCGGTGATCGTTATGTCATGGAGCAGTTGGATAAGCGTGGCTGGAACATCGGTGGCGAATCCTCCGGGCATCTGGTGTGCCTGGATTGCACCACCACGGGGGATGGAACCGTCTCTGCATTGCAGGTGTTGGCGGCCTTGTCCCGTCGTAAGCAAGGCTTGGCCGAGTCTGTCGCAGACGTGTCCATGCTCCCCCAGAAGATGATCAATGTACGTGGCCCAAATCGTGATGGATTTATGGAAAATGGGGATGTGCAGGCGGCCATGGCAGATGTAGAAGATAGGCTGGCCGGTAATGGCCGTATCCTGTTGCGACCCTCCGGCACTGAGCCTTTGGTGCGGGTGATGATTGAAGGCAAGGATGTGGATCGGGTGGAAAGCCTGTGCCGTGAGCTGGCCGAAGTGGTGGAAAAGGCAATCAATTAAGCGGCACTCAGCAGGCTTCACGCAATACATAGCGTGAATATCTATTGTGTGTGAGCGAGTTACAGATAAGAGAGACAATAATGAATAGAACCCCTCTGGTTGCGGGCAACTGGAAAATGAACGGGCGCAAGGACTTGCTTACCGAAATGGCAGACGCTCTGGCGGGTTATGCTGGTGCTGCTGAGGTGGTCATCTGTCCACCTTTTCCGTATTTGGCTGCGGCCAGATCTGCGATGCCGGGGGCCGTTGGTATCGGTAGCCAGAACGTGAGTGAGCAAGAGGATGGCGCTTTTACCGGAGAGGTATCTGCGCCGATGCTAGCCGAGGTGGGCTGTGGTTACGTGATTATTGGGCATTCCGAGCGCCGTGCGTTATACGGTGAAACGGATGCGCAGATTGCCAGCAAGTTCGCCCACGCTCAGGCTGCGGGTCTGGTGCCGATTCTTTGCGTGGGTGAAACGCTGGAAGAGCGTGACTCTGGCAATACTGACACCATCGTCTGTGGGCAATTACGCGCGGTTGTGGATGCGGTTGGCGTTGCGGCTTTTGCTAATGCGATAGTGGCCTATGAGCCGGTCTGGGCGATCGGCACTGGGAAGACGGCTAGCCCCGAGCAGGCTCAAGCTGTTCACGCTTGTTTGCGTCAATTTTTAGCGAAAGACGACCCGGATATCGCTCAATCGCTGCGGTTGCTTTACGGCGGCAGCGTAAAGGCGGATAATGCCGCCCTTCTATTTGCCCAGTCAGACATCGATGGGGGTCTGATCGGTGGGGCATCGTTAACAGCCGACAGCTTTATTGCGATCTGTCAGGCGGCGGAATAATTAGAGACATTATGGATATTGTTGTTCATGTAGTACACGTATTGGCAGCCCTTGGGCTGATTGGTCTGGTGCTAATTCAGCACGGTAAAGGCGCTGATGCGGGTGCTTCCTTTGGCGGCGGCGGTTCTCAAACCGTTTTTGGTAGTGCTGGGTCGGCGAACTTTCTTACTCGTGCCACAGCAGTACTGGCGGCACTATTCTTTGTGACCAGTTTGGTTTTGGCTTGGATGGCGCGTCAGGAAGCGGACAGTAGTCGTAGTTTTCTGCCGGAGCTGGAAACCGTTGAGCACCAGGATGTGCCTGTTGTTGACGAGTCTCCGTCTGAGGTTCCGGCGGGCATGACTGAAGTGCCAGTGGCCCCGGATGCGAATGAAGAGCAAAAAGAAGTTTCGGATGTGCCTCAAGCTGAGGTAGAATCCCCGGCCCCGACTGAGGTGCCTCAGTCGGAGCAGTAAGTTAAGCGTTCTTTGCCGAAGTGGTGGAATTGGTAGACACGCTATCTTGAGGGGGTAGTGAGCTTCGCTCGTGCCGGTTCAAGTCCGGCCTTCGGCACCAATTAGGGAACGTTTTGCTGGCGAGTGTTGTCAGTGAAGCGTAAGGAAAAAGACCGATGTGCATTATCGGTTTTTCCAAGATCAGCTTGAAAGCTGGTCAGTATCAGGTTCTGTGGCTTTTCCTGATACTAAGGCTTCGAAAAATAAATACTTTTTTCGATAATGCCTTGACAGAGTGGGCGCCTCTGAGTATTATTTGCGCTCGATTTTGATGCGGGGTGGAGCAGTCTGGTAGCTCGTCGGGCTCATAACCCGAAGGTCGTAGGTTCAAATCCTGCCCCCGCTACCACTTAGACGGACTAGAAAAACATCTCTGGTCCAAAGCGGACAAAAAGCCCCTCTTGTAGGGGCTTTTTGTTATCTGCAAACCGACCCGGTTGGTGGAAATGGGCGGTGGATCCGCGGTCGTTGCAGGGAATGCTGCAATTACTGTTCATCCTCGGGCCCATTTTTTGTTTGTACCGGCGGAAAGATTTATGTCAAAACGCACAGAACAATTAACCGAGCTGCTGGCTCCGGTAGTGGAAGATCTGGGTTTCGTGCTTTGGGGTGTGGAATACATCCAGGGGCGCGGGGCTGTTCTGCGTGTGTTTATTGACCATGCAGATGGTATTTCGGTAGATGATTGCGCGGCCGTGAGTCATGAAGTGAGCGGCGTGCTGGATGTGGAAGATCCAATCCCCGGTGAGTTTAATCTTGAAGTGTCCTCGCCAGGGATGGATCGGCCCATGTTCGACATTACGCAGTATGTCGATTATATCGGTGAAGATGTGCAACTTAAGCTTCTGGCACCGGTAAGCGGCAAGCGTAAAATGACGGCGGCCATTGTGGCCGTGGATGGCGATACGCTGGTGGTGGAGCTGGATGGCGAAACCTTGCGTGTTCCTTACAGTCAGGTAGATCGTGCTCGGTTGCAGCCCCGCTTCAATTGAGTACGCCCTGAAGAACTTTAGTCTTTGTAAAGGCCTGGCCATGAACAAAGAGATCCTGCTGGTAGCGGAAACCGTATCAAACGAGAAGGGTGTAAGCCGCGACGTAATTTTTGAGGCCATTGAACTGGCTCTCGCGGCAGCTACCAAGAAGCGGTTCAAGCAAGAAGACGTGGAAATTCGTGTGGATATTGACCGTGAGTCCGGTAATGCCCGCAGCTTTCGTGTATGGCACGTAGTGCCTGATGAAGAACTCTTTGAATTCGGTAAGCAACTGACATTGGATGAAGCCCACGAGCAGGATACGTCTCTGCAGATCGGGGACATCTGGGAAGAGGAAGTTGAATCCGAAGCCTTTGGTCGTATTGCTGCGCAAACTGCTAAGCAGGTCATTGTACAGAAAGTACGTGAAGCGGAGCGTCGTCAAATTGTTGAGGAATATCGTGATCGCATTGGCGACTTGGTCAGTGGCACGGTAAAGAAAGCCAGCCGTGATTCTATCGTGCTGGACTTGGGCGGCAACGCCGAAGCACTGATTACTCGTGAACACATGATTCCCCGTGAGGCCGTTCGCCAAAACGACCGTGTCCGTGCCTATCTGCTGGGCGTAAATGAAGAAAATCGTGGTCCGCAGCTGTTTGCCAGCCGTGCTTGCCCGGACATGTTGGTGGAGCTGTTTAAAATTGAAGTGCCAGAGATCGGTGAAGAGCTGATCGAAATTAAAGGCGCTGCTCGTGATCCAGGCTCCCGAGCCAAAATTGCCGTAAAGACCAATGATCAGCGTATTGATCCGGTTGGCGCTTGCGTAGGCATGCGTGGTGCGCGGGTTCAGGCCGTTTCCAATGAGCTGGCTGGTGAGCGTATCGATATTGTCCTGTGGGACGACAACCCCGCACAGCTAGTGATTAATGCAATGCAGCCGGCGGAAGTGGCTTCCATTGTTATGGATGAAGAAAGCCATTCCATGGATATTGCCGTGGAAGATGAGTCTGCATTGGCCCAGGCTATCGGCCGTAGTGGGCAGAACATTCGCCTAGCGTCTGAGTTAACCGGCTGGGAACTCAACGTCATGACCATTGATGACGCTGAGAGCAAACAGGAACAAGAAGCCGAGCAAGCCCTGCAAACATTCATCAACGAGTTAGAAGTAGATGAAGATGTGGCGGGTGTGCTAGTGGATGAAGGTTTCTCTACCCTTGAAGAAGTGGCCTATGTGCCAGAGGAAGAGATGCTGGCTATCGACGGCTTTGATGAGGAGATCGTAGAGCTTTTACGCCAGCGTGCCAAAGATGCGCTGTTGACTAAAGCCCTGGTATCTGAAGAGAAGTTTGATCAAGCCGAGCCCGCGGAAGACCTTCTCAACATGGAAGGTATGGATCGCGAGTTGGCTGTTGAATTGGCTTCCCGTGACATTGTTACGATGGAAGACCTCGCCGAACAGGCAGTGGATGACCTGCTGGAAATTGAAGGCCTGAGCGAAGAGCGTGCAGCCGAGTTGATTATGACTGCGCGCGCGCCTTGGTTTGAAGGTGAAGACGAAGCCGGGGCGTAACGCCCATTTCCAGGCTGAACAAGCAGGCACCATCAGAGATGGACAGGAGAGTGTTGCTGACATGGCAGAAACGACCGTAAAGAAACTGGCCGACATCGTAGGGACGCCCGTCGAGAAGCTGCTTACGCAGATGAAAGACGCAGGGTTGCCCCATGGCGATGCCAGCGAAGTGGTCTCAGATGAACAGAAGCAGCAGCTACTGGCGCATCTGCGCAAGTCTCATGGTGCCGAGGATGAAGGTAGTGGTAAGAAAATTACGCTGAAGCGTAAGTCCACCAGTACCATTAAGACCACCGGTGCTGCCGGTAAGTCTAAGACCGTGAATGTGGAAGTGCGTAAGAAGCGCACCTACATGAAGCGTGATGTGGTAGAAGCTGAAGAGCGTGAAGAAGCGGAACGCCTGGCGGCAGAAGAAGCTGCGCGGATCGCGGAAGAAGAGAAGCGTGCAGCGCAAGAGGCGGCTAAGCGTGCTGCGGATGATGAAGCTGCACGTCTGAAGGAAGATGAAGCTCGCGCTAAGGCTGAGCAAGAACGCAAAGCGGCCGGCGAAAAAGCAGCGGAAGAAAAAAGTAAGCGTGTTTCTGTGCCAAAAGTTTCTGCAACCAAGAAACCTGCGAAGGAAGAAACGCCGGAAGAAAAGGCCAAGCGAGAAGAAGCCGAGCGCAAACAGCGTGAAGCGGATGAGGCCAAGCGTAAGCAGGAAGCAGAAGCTCGCAAGAAAGCGGAAGAAGAAGCCGCTCGCCGTACCGCTGAAGAGGCCGCCCGTATTGCGGCTGAGCTGGAGCAGCGTGGCGAGCAGGAAGAGAAAAAACCTGCGGTGGAAGATGACAAGGGCTCATCCATTGTTAATGCCGCGCAGGAAGCCAGCTATCAGCGTGAGGAGCGCCAGTCTCGCCGTCGTCGCCGCAAGCCCAAGGTGGCAGGCGTTGTGCACGGTAAGATGAAAAGCTCCATGAATAAGCAGCATGGCTTTAAAACACCGACGGAGAAGAAAATCTACGAAGTCGAAGTTCCAGAAACAATTACCGTGGGTGATCTGGCCCAACGCATGAACATCAAGGCCAAGTCTTTAATTAAGTCCTTGATGAAAATGGGCGAAATGGCCACGGTTAACCAGCCGATTGATCAGGAAACCGCGTTCTTGCTGGTAGAAGAGATGGGCCATAAGCCCGTTGCCAGTAAAGGGCAAGAAGAGTTGCTGGAAGATCATCTGGCTGCTGATTTGGTAACCCGTGACAGTGTGGATTCAGAGCACCGAGCTCCCGTTGTGACCATTATGGGTCACGTGGACCACGGTAAGACCTCTCTGCTCGATTATATTCGTAAAGCCAAGGTGGCAAGCGGCGAAGCGGGCGGTATTACCCAGCACATTGGTGCGTATCACGTTGAGCACGAGAAAGGCATGATTACCTTCCTCGACACGCCTGGTCACGCTGCCTTTACTGCCATGCGTGCCCGTGGAGCTAAAGCCACTGATATCGTGGTGATTGTTGTTGCCGCCGATGATGGTGTAATGCCGCAGACCGAAGAAGCGATCAACCACGCGAAAGCGTCGGGTGCGCCGATTATAATTGCGGTCAACAAGATTGATAAAGAACAGGCAGACCCAGACCGGGTGCGTAACGAATTGGCCACCAAGGATGTAATCCCGGAAGAGTGGGGCGGTGAATACCAGTTCATTAACGTTTCTGCTCACTCTGGCGAGGGCGTTGATGACCTGCTGGATGCGATCCTTCTGCAATCAGAATTGCTAGAGCTGCAAGCTCAGGCCTCCGGTTCCGCGACCGGCGTTGTGATTGAATCTCGCATTGAGAAAGGCCGCGGAACGGTAGCGTCTATCTTGGTGCAGGGTGGCGAGCTTCAGATAGGCGATATGCTACTGGCCGGTGCTCATTTTGGCCGTGTGCGTGCGATGGTTGACGAAAACGGTAAAGCCATCAAGAAGGCTGGCCCATCTATTCCTGTAGAAGTGCTTGGCCTAAATGGCGCACCAGAAGCCGGTGAGCAGATCCAGGTTGTGACAGATGAGCGTAAGGCGCGGGAAGTGGCTGAGTTCCGTCAGGAACGTGACCGTGAGCTTAAGCTTAAGCGTCAGCAGGCGTCCAAACTGGAAAACCTGTTTGAAAATATGGGCAGTGCAGAGACCAAAACCGTCAACATCGTGTTGAAGACCGATGTACGCGGTTCTCTGGAAGCGCTGACCAGCGCCCTGAATGACCTGGGTACAGACGAAGTGAAAGTGAACCTGGTGTCCAGTGGCGTGGGGGCGATCAACGAATCCGACGTTAACTTGGCGATGACCAGTGAAGGTGTCTTGTTGGGCTTTAACGTTCGTGCTGATTCCAAAGCTAAGCGAGTGTGCGAACAGGAAGGCATCGATCTGCGCTATTACAGCGTAATTTACGAACTGATCGATGACGTGAAGCAAGCCATGAGCGGTTTGCTGGCTCCGGAAAAACGCGAAGAAATTCTTGGTGTGGCTCAGGTGCGCGATGTGTTCCGCTCTTCCAAGTTTGGTGCTGTTGCCGGTTGTATGGTGGTGGAAGGTACGTTGTACCGGAACCGTCCGATCCGCGTTCTGCGCGATGATGTGGTGGTCTTCGAGGGCGAGTTGGAGTCTCTGCGTCGCTTTAAGGACGATGTACCGGAAGTGCGTAACGGCATGGAGTGTGGCATCGCAGTGAAAAGCTATAATGACGTGAAAGAAGGCGATAAGATCGAAGTCTTCGAAGTGAAGGAGGTGGCTCGCTTCCTGTAAGGGAAAGCGTGCCCGAACCTTGCTATGAGCCGTCATCGCCGCCCCCAAGGCTTTAACCGCACTGACCGAGTCGCTGACCAGATTCAGCGCGAGTTGTCCCGGTTGTTGCAGTTCGAAATGAAGGACCCTCGAGTCAATCTGGCGACGATTCAGGATGTAACGGTTTCCCGTGATCTGTCCTATGCTGAGGTGTATTTCACCTTGCTGGGACAGGGCGAGGAGGCCGGCGCAGAAGCCGAAGAGGTGCTCACCAAGGCCAGCGGTTTTCTGCGCAGCAGCCTGGCCCAGGGCTTGAATACCCGCACTACCCCCAAATTACGTTTCCATTACGATATGACCCCGGAGCGGGCTGCTCATCTATCGCAATTGATTGATGAGGCCCGGGCAGAAGACCGGGAGCTGCGTCCTGAAGACGACGAAACCGGAAACAACGAGTAACTCGGAGCTGTCAGGTGGCAAAGCGTCGTCCTAGAGGCCGTGATCTCAACGGCATCCTGTTATTGGATAAATCCTCCGGCGTGAGCAGTAATGGCGCGCTGCAAATGGCAAAAAAAATGTTTGCTGCCGCTAAAGCGGGCCATACTGGCAGCTTGGATCCGTTGGCCACGGGCATGCTACCCATCTGTTTCGGCGAGGCGACTAAGTTCAGCCAGTTTCTGTTGGAGTCGGACAAGAGCTACCGAGTAACCGCCAAGCTGGGAGTGACTACAGAAACTGGCGATGCGGACGGCAATGTGGTGAACACTACGGAAGTGTCCGCCTCTGCCGCCCAGATTGAAGCGGCGTTGTTGTCATTTAAGGGCGATATCGAGCAAATTCCAAGCATGTATTCGGCGATTAAGCATGAAGGTGTGCCGCTCTATAAGCTGGCCCGTGAGGGTATCACCGTAGAGCGTAAGCCTCGGCCGGTGACGATTTATGATTTGCGAATTCTACGTATCGACGGCGATGAGCTGGAGTTCGAGGTGGACTGCTCTAAAGGCACCTATGTGCGCTCACTGGTGGAAGATACAGGGGCTCTGTTAGGGTGCGGCGGGCATGTGACCGCTCTACATCGCCTGTCTGCGGGACCTTACCCGGCAGAGCGAATGCTGACCTTAGAGCAGCTGGGTAAAATCAAGGAAACCGGTGGTTTTGAGGCAATCGATGAGCTGCTCTTGCCTTTATCCACCAGCGTGGCAGACTGGCCGCGCGTTGAGTTGGGTGACAATGCTGCTTACTACTTGCAGCAAGGGCAGCCGGTGATGGCCTCAGACCGCCCTCTGGACGGCTGGGTTAGCGTTTATCAGGCGTCCAGTGGTGAATTTCTGGGTGTCGGAGAAATATTGGAAGACGGGCGGATTGCTCCCCGTCGTCTGGTTGCAGGCGGAGCCTCTTGAGGAGATTCGCCCGATAATGACGGCAGCTATAAATATGCATGGCTGGCCGTGACCTTAATTGAGCATATTGGAGAAGCATCATGGCGTTAACCGTTGAACAAAAAGCTGAAATTCTGAAAGAGCATGGCCGCAAAGAGAATGATACCGGGTCCCCGGAAGTTCAAGTCGCTTTGCTGAGCGCCAATATCAATGGTCTTCAGGATCACTTTAAAGGCCACAAGAAGGATCACCACAGCCGTCGTGGCCTGATCCGCATGGTAAACCAGCGTCGTAAGCTGCTGGACTACCTGGCCAAGAAAGACCGCACCCGTTACTTGCAGCTGATCGAAAAGCTGGGTCTGCGCCGCTAAGGCATGGATCAAAGTTACAACAACAGAAGCTCGGCATAGCCGGGCTTTTGTTGTTTTAGGGTGCGGGGAAAAGGCCGCGCAGCCTTAGCCATGATACTGAGTGATGCGTGGTGCGTTTCTCGATATCATGCGTGAACGAAAGAAGAGTGTATGTCAGAGGCATGGGCCTTGAAGATTGTCGTGAAGAAGAGAGAAGAGACGAGATATGTTCAATAAAATTACCAAGCAAATTCAGTTTGGCCGTGACACGGTAACCTTGGAAACCGGGCAAATTGCTCGCCAGGCAACCGCCGCTGTCATGGTCCGTATCGGTGACACCCAAGTGTTGGTCACCGTAGTGGGTAGAAAAGAAGCCAATCCAGGGCAGAACTTCTTTCCCCTGACCGTTAACTATCAGGAAAAGACCTATGCAACCGGCCGTATACCCGGTGGCTTCCTCAAGCGTGAAGGCCGTCCTAGCGAAAAAGAAACGCTGACCTGCCGACTCATCGACCGCCCGATTCGCCCGCTGTTCCCAAAGGGCTTCATGAATGAAGTGCAGGTTGTGGCTACGGTGATGTCTTCCGACAAAAACCGCGATCCGGATATTGCAGCCTTGATCGGTACGTCCGCTGCCTTATCTATTTCCGGAATTCCTTTTAGTGGCCCGATTGGTGCTGCACGGGTGGGCTACAAGGATGGAATGTACATCCTCAACCCTAGCTATTCCGAGTTGGCTGAGTCTGCACTGGACTTAGTTGTTGCAGGTACCGAACCTGCTGTATTGATGGTGGAATCCGAAGCGCAGGAGCTGTCTGAAGACCAAATGCTGGGCGCGGTATTGTTCGGCCATATGGAAATGCAGCCGCTGATCCAGGGCATCAAGGAGTTCGCTGCCGAAGTGGGCACTGAAACGTGGGACTGGAAACCGGCTGAGCAGAACGAGACCCTGAAAGCGGCGATCAAAGATAAGTTCGCGGCGGCGTTGGGCGAGGCTTACACCATTACCGAGAAGATGGCCCGTTACGCCAAAGTGGGCGAGCTGCGTGATGCTTGTGTGGCTGAGTTTGCCACCGGTGAAGACGGTGCGCCGGAAGCCGACGAAGTGAAAGACCTGTTCGGCAAGATCGAAAAGAGCGTGGTGCGTGAAGCCGTGGTATCCGGCAAGCCGCGTATTGATGGTCGTGCTTTGGATGCGGTGCGTGCTATTGATTGCCAAGTGGGCACTTTGGCGAAAACTCATGGCTCTGCGTTATTCACCCGTGGTGAGACCCAGGCGATCGTCACTGCCACATTGGGTGGTATGCGCGATGCGCAGTTCATCGACGCGCTGGAAGGGTCCCACCAGGACCACTTCATGCTGCAGTACAACTTCCCTCCATACTGTGTGGGTGAGACGGGCTTCATCGGTTCTCCCAAGCGTCGTGAAATCGGTCACGGTCGCCTGGCCCGCCGTGGTGTGGAAGCCGTTGTGCCTAGCGTGCAGGACTTCCCTTACACGATTCGTGTGGTCTCTGAGATCACTGAGTCCAACGGTTCTTCTTCCATGGCGTCCGTGTGTGGCACTTCCATGGCGTTGATGGACGCTGGTGTGCCGTTGACCGCGCCGGTGGCCGGTATTGCCATGGGCCTGGTGAAGGAAGAAGACGGCCGTTATGCAGTGCTGTCCGATATTCTGGGTGATGAAGATCACCTTGGCGACATGGACTTCAAGGTGGCTGGTACCGCCCGTGGTGTGACTGCTTTGCAGATGGACATCAAGATCGAAGGCATTACCGAAGAGATCATGGAGAAAGCGCTGAACCAGGCAAATGCCGGTCGTCTGCATATCCTGGGTGAGATGAATAAGGCGATTGCCGAGTCGCGCTCTGAGGTATCTGACAACGCGCCGACTCTGCTGACTTTGAAGATCAACCCGGACAAGATCCGTGATGTGATCGGTAAAGGCGGCGCGACTATTCGTGCCCTCACCGAGGAAACGGGTTGTACCATTGACATTGAAGACGATGGTAGCGTGAAGATCTACGGTGAAACCCGTGAAAAAGCCGATGAAGCGGTCCGTCGCGTAGAAGAGATTACCGCGGAAGCTGAAGTGGGTGCAATCTACGAAGGCAAGGTAACGCGGGTTGTTGATTTCGGTGCGTTCGTGGCGATCATGCCCGGCACTGAAGGCCTGCTGCACATCTCCCAGATCGCTGAAGAGCGTGTTGAGAAAGTGACTGATTACGTGAACGAAGGTGAGATCATTAAGGTGAAAGTCCTTGATGTGGACCAGCGTGGCCGTATCAAACTGTCGATGAAGGAAGCTAAGGAAGATTAATTTCTGCCTTGTGGTTTCAAAAAAGGGTCGGCATTTGCCGGCCTTTTTTTATGCTGGGTGCTTGCTTGGTTTGCCGGTTATCTATGGTTGTGATTTGGCGCTACAGACGGCGGGAGGGGGGCGCAGAGGCCAAAGGGTCTTGGTGAGCAGCACGCCCTCAATCTCCACTTGAGAAATGCCTGCCTTTGGTGGCATCCGAACTACGCTGATTCGAATGATAGTCGCTGCTATTTGCGATAGTTGACGGAAGCGGCAAAGCCTGCGCTAGGGTTCTAGGTGCCAACGTTGCCAGGCTCGGCAGCGAACCCTGAAGACGTAGAGGCATGGCAGTGTGTGTTTGAAGCTATACGCAGCAACGTGAGTGCCCCAAACAACGAATATCAAATAGTCGCCTAGGGTGCCCGCAATGGAAAATGCAGAGAAGCGGTAGGTCATCAATTAGTCACAGTGGGAATGAAAACGGCGCAGAAATTGCGCCGTTTCCTGTTGCGGCTTACTTGTTTTGGCGGTTATCGATGAGCTGATCAACCACGCTGGGATCAGCTAAGGTGGAGGTGTCGCCCAGGCTATCCAGTTCATCCGCGGCGATTTTGCGTAAAATACGGCGCATGATTTTGCCAGAGCGGGTTTTCGGCAGGCCCGGTGCAAAGTGAATCAGGTCGGGCTTGGCGATGGGCCCAATTTCCTGTGTCACTAGGTCGCGGAGAGCCTTGACCAGTTCTTCGCTGCCTTCCTTGCCGGCCATTAACGATACGTAGGCATAGATCCCTTGCCCTTTTACGTCATGCTGGTAGCCCACCACGGCCGCTTCAGAGATGCTGGGGTGTAGTACTAGAGCGGATTCGATTTCAGCTGTGCCTAGGCGGTGGCCAGACACGTTGAGCACGTCATCCACCCGGCCAGTAATCCAGTAGTAGCCATCTTCATCGCGGCGGGCGCCGTCGCCAGTGAAGTAGCAGCCCTTGTAGGCACTGAAGTAGGTATCGATTAGGCGTTGGTGATCGCCATAGACGGTGCGAATTTGGCTAGGCCAACTGGCCTTGAGCACTAGGTTGCCGGAGGCGGCACCGTCCAGTTCGTTACCGTCAGGGTCCATTAGGCCGGGTTGCACCCCGAACATGGGCAGAGTGGCAGACCCGGCTTTCAGGTCCACTGCGCCGGGTAGCGGCGCAATCATGATGGCGCCGGTTTCAGTTTGCCACCAGGTGTCTACAATCGGGCAGCGGCTGTCACCGACTACCCTGTAATACCACTCCCAGGCTTCCGGGTTGATGGGTTCGCCCACGGTGCCCAGCAGCTTCAGGCTGGCGCGGGAGGTTTGTTCCACAGGGGCATCGCCCAGCCCCATGAGGGCGCGAATAGCGGTAGGCGCGGTGTAGAAAATGTTTACCTTGTGCTTGTCGACTACCTGCCAGCAGCGTGAGGCGTCCGGGTAGGTGGGCACGCCTTCGAACATCAGCGTGGTGGCGCCGTTAGCCAGCGGGCCGTAAACAATGTAGCTGTGTCCAGTGATCCAGCCCACATCGGCGGTGCACCAGTAGATGTCCCCGTCCTGATAGTCGAACACGTATTTATGGGTTAGAGCAGTGTTGAGCAAATAGCCGGCGGTGGTGTGGACAACCCCTTTGGGTTTGCCGGTGGAGCCAGAGGTGTAGAGGGTGAATAATGGGTCTTCAGCCTCGACCCACTCCGGTTCGCAATCGCTGGACGCATCCGCCATGGCCTCGTGGTACCAGACATCTCGCGGTGCTTGCCAATCCACATCTCCGCCGGTGCGCTTTACGGTCAGGCAGGTGTGAACACAGTCGATACCGTCTAGGGCCTTGTCTGCATTTACTTTCAGCGGGATGGTTTTGCCACCGCGTACCCCTTCGTCGGCGGTAATCAGAGCGCAAGCCTCAGCATTGAGAATGCGGTCTTTCAGAGCTTCCGGCGAGAAACCGCCAAAGACAACAGAGTGGATGGCGCCAATGCGAGCGCAGGCCAGCATGGCGTAGGCCGCTTCCGGAATCATCGGCATATAGATGACAACGCGATCGCCTTTCTTAACACCTCGATTCTTGAGCACATTGCCGAACTTGCTCACTTCCTCGAACAGCTGTTGATAGCTTATGTGTTTGTCCTGATCTGGCTCGTCGCCCTCCCAGATAATGGCGGTCTGGTTGGCCCGTTCCGGCAGGTGGCGGTCGACACAATTGTAACAGGCGTTGAGGGTGGCGCCTTTGAACCAAGCGGCCCGGCCTTCGTTAAAGTCCCATTCGCTTACCGTGTCCCACGGAGTTTTCCAGTCCAGAAGCTGTTCTGCGCGCTCGGCCCAGAAGGTGCCCGGATCATTAATGGATTGGCTGTACCAGCGATCGTAAGTCTCGCGATCCATCAGTGTTTGCTTTTTATAGTCGGCGGGAACAGGGTGAATATGTACTTGGGACATTGGGGCCTCCTTGGGATACTGCCAGCCAGTTTTCATCATTATTATCGTTGCGCTAGCTCGGGTGTATTCCACCATGGTCTTATAAAGGTGCTAGCGGGGGGTAGACATGGTATGCCAAGAGTAAACAAAGCGTTACTTGAAGGCCAATGCTCAAGTGCAGAAGAAGGTCGGCAGTTAAAAAGATAAAAAACGAGCGGGTAAAAGTGGAGTTGGGCATCGACGCCCTTTCTCTTAGGCTTGCACGTCCTTAAGCGAAGGCAGGAAGTGGCAAAAAAAAACGCCGGTTGGGCCGGCGTTTCAATAATTCTTCATGCGAACCCCGGGATCAGGCAACCTGAACCGGAATGGCATTGCTGGTGCCCTTCACTTCATTGCCCTCAGCCATGTAAATCAGGCTGGGTTTGAAGTTGATTAGCTCCGCGCTAGTGTAGTTGGCGTAGGCACAAATAATTACGCGATCGCCAGGCTGGGCCTTATGGGCTGCAGCACCGTTGACGGAGATGATTTTGGACCCGGCTTCGCCGCGGATTGCGTAGGTTTCGAAACGCTCACCGTTATCGATGTTATAGATCTGGATCTGTTCGTATTCCAGGATACCCGCCATGTCCATCAGATCACCATCAATGGCGCAGGAGCCTTCGTATTCAAGTTCCGCGTGGGTGACACGAGCCTGATGGAGTTTTGCTTTCAGCATGGTGCACTGCATGTTGGTTACCTCTCAAGCGACCCGAAGCCTGCTGTATACGCCATATTATATGGCATGCAGGCACTTCAAGGGGCCGGAAGTATGCATGAATCACCGGTCACGCACAACGGCCAACGATATATTGTCGATCAATCGTGTTGACCCCAGTTTAGCAGCTACCGCGACGATTAGGTCAGTGTCGTCTGGCCCAGCCGGAGCAAGGGTTCTGGCGTTGGCGATGGTGATATAGTCAACGCTGAATCCAGTGCTATTCAGTGATTGGCTAGTCCGGCTTTCCAGCGCGCGATAATTTCGTTCTCCGCCGATAATCTCCGTTTTTACCTGTTGCAGGTGAGCATAGAGCTGGGGCGCGAGTGTGCGCTCACTTTCGCTCAGAAAGCCGTTGCGGGAGCTGCGTGCCAGTCCGTCGGTTTCGCGACTGGTGGCAGCACCGACAATCTTCACTGGGAACAGCAGTTCTTCACACATGCGGCGCAGAATAGCTAGTTGCTGGAAGTCCTTTTCACCGAAGATGGCCACGTCTGGTTGCACGATGTTGAGGAGCTTGGAAACTACCGTTGTGACACCTCTGAAGTGCCCTTCGCGACTGGCGCCGCACAGATGGTCGCCCAGCTGATCTACGTCCACCCAGGTCTGGTTTTGACCTAGCGGATACATCTCCTCCACTGACGGAGCGAACAGTAGATCTGCACCGGCCTCGACTAGAGCCGCGGCGTCCGCATCCAGGGTGCGCGGGTAGCGGTCGAAATCTTCGTTAGGCCCGAACTGGGTGGGATTGACAAAAATCGATACCACGACCACATCACAGCGGGTTCGGGCTTCTCGAACCAGGCTGATATGGCCATCGTGCAGGTTGCCCATAGTGGGGACAAAGCCTACGGACTGGCCTTTGCGGTGCCAGCCGCGCACATGTTCGCGCACCTGGGCGACGGAATGAGCGGTTTGCATTAGGAACCTCAGGGTATAAGAAGCTACACAACGTGGAAGATACTATGCCAACCGGCCAGGGCCCAGCCCATCCTCAGCTGGGTTTACCCTGATCATCGACGCGCTTTCGTATGTCGTGCCTTGATTCGCGCTATAGCTTGTCGCTATTTTAAAAACAATGTTCGTCGGCCGGGAAACTGCCGTCTTTCACCGCGTCGTCATAGGCCTTGAACGCTGCGCGCATATCGCCAGTCTCGGCCATAAAGTTACGGACGAAACGGGCAGGTTTGCCGGGGCTGATGCCGAGCATGTCATGCATCACCAGCACCTGGCCATCGCATTCCGGGGCGGCCCCGATACCGATGACCGGTGCCGCAACTTCACGGGTGATCTCTGCGCTCAGCGCTCGCGGTACGCATTCCAGAACAAACAGGGCTGTGCCTGCTTGATCGAGAATCTTGGCGGCGTTGAGCAGCTCTGCGGCACCGTCGTCATCCTTACCTTGCACCCGGTAGCCGCCCAATGAGTTCACCGCTTGCGGGGTCAGGCCCATATGCGCGCAGACCGGAACGCCGTTACGGTTGAGAACCTCGATGGCTTCAGCCAGCCAGGCGCTGCCTTCTAGTTTTACCATGTTGGCGCCGGCTTGCATCAGCGCGGTGGCAGCGTTCAGCGTGCGCTCCAGGGTGGCAGCCCCCATAAACGGGATGTCGGCAATGATCAAACTGCCTTGATTGCCCCGGGCCACGCATTGGGTGTGATAGACCATTTGCTCCAGTGTCACCGGTACAGTGCTGGTCTGGCCCTGGATAACATTGCCTAGGGAGTCGCCGACCAGAATCGCTTCTACGCCAGCCTCGGAAATGAGTCGGGAAAAACAGGCGTCGTAAGCGGTTAGCACGGAAAATTTGCCACCGTCCTGTTTGCGCTTTTGCAGGGTTCGAATGGTAATGGACATGGGATACCTCCCAGGGAAATTCAGGGACGAGCTACAGGCTTCAAGCTACAACACGGTCAAGTCTGTCAGGCTTCGGAGCAATATGCCCACGCGCAAACGTCCTTTGGGCTTCCCGGCTATAGTACGCACAGGGCCATGTCGCGTTGTAGCTTGAAGCCTGTAGCTCGAAGCTAGTTTTTCAGCCTACCAGTGGCCGGGGGTTAAAATAGTGGCGACCGGAGCGGATGTCCAGTAACTCGCTGATCAGCTGCTGATAGTCTCGATCATGGTTGACCAGGTCTATCTCCGCTGCGTTGACGATGAGCAGCGGGGCGCGGTCGTAAAAATGGAAGAATTCGGTATAAGCGTTACTGAGTTTATCCAGATAATCGCTGGCAATACCCTGCTCGAAATTGTTGCCCCGGTGGCCGATACGTTGGCGCAGCACCTGAGAGGGGGCTTGCAAGTAAATCACTAGATCCGGGCGGGGAGCGTCCACCGTTAGATGGTCATCTACATTGCTATACAGCTGAAATTCATCTTCATCGAGAGTGACCTGAGCAAACAGCCGGTTTTTGTCGATCAGAAAGTCCGCAATCCGAGGGCCGGCAAATAGATCCTGTTGCTGGACCTGACGCAGCTGGTCCGCCCGCTGAAACAAGAAGAAAAGTTCGGTCTGCAGCGCGTAGCGGGTCGGGTCCTGATAGAAGCGGGTCAGAAAGGGGTTGTCGTCGGCTTGCTCTAGTAACAAATCATAGCCAAAGGTCATGGCCAGCCGCTTGGCCAGGCTGGTTTTCCCTGCCCCAATGGGGCCTTCCACAGCGATAAAGCGAGGCAGGGTGCCTGCTTGCCGGCGCTGTTCAATTCGTTCAGTTAAGGTTAATTCAGTCGATGAGTGCATCGCGATCCAGTTCTGATAGCGGTGAAAGCGTTTGTTCGGTTACCTGATCGAGGAAACTACTCAGAGCGGTGCCATCGGGCAAGATGCAGTGAGGTGCGATTTCCAGTAGCGGGTGAAGCACAAAAGCGCGTTGGGTCATTTGCGGATGGGGGACCTGAAGGTCGACGGTGTCAATGCGTTGATCACCGAGTAATAGAATATCTAGGTCGAGGGTTCGCTCCCCCCAATGACGCAAGCGTTGACGGCCGGCGGCCAGTTCTAAGGCCTGCAGGCTATTGAGCAAGGCATGTGGCGTTAATGAGCTTTGCACTTCGGCGACAGCGTTGACGTAATCGGGTTGGTCCTGCGGGCCAATGGGGGCGCTAGTATACAGGCGGGAATGGTGTTGCAAGGTAAGGCCAGGCAGGTGTGCCATGGCCAGCAAGGCGCTGGTCAGCCGTTGTGCCGGCTGATCCAGGTTGCTTCCAAGCCCAATAAACGCTTGCATCAATTATCTGCAGCAGGCTTTGGCCGGCGCCGGCGGCGACGACGTTTGTTGTTGCCGCCTCCGCGGTTGCCTAGTTCGCTGATCATTTCCCGGCGACCGCTCTCATCTTCTTCCTGGTAGCGGGTCCACCAGTCGCCTAATCCTGGTTCAATTTCACCGCATTGCTCGCGCAATAATAGGAAATCGTAGGCGGCCCGGAAACGAGGGTGCTCCATCATCGCATCAGCACGCCGGCCGGCACGTTTGTCCAGCCGCAGCTGTAGCTCCCACATTTCTCGCATCACGGTGGAGAAACGACGGGGGATAGCGGTGTGCTTGATTTGCAGGTTGAGGGCCCTGGTGGCGGACTTGTGTAGTGCCTGTGCCGGGGGTAGGCCACTAGACAAGTAACCGGTAAGACGCTGCTGGATCACCGGCCACAATAATACTGCATAGATAAAAGCGGGAGTAACGGGCTTATCCATCAGCAGACGGCGGTCGGTGTTGTCCATAGCGGCCAGTAGCATGGCCTCCCACGTCTTGCCTTGGTCTCCTTCCAGTGCTTGCTGGGTTTCCGGAAATAGGAAGCGGAACAGGCCCAGTTCTTGTAGCTGTTCATACGATGCTCGGGCGTGGCCGCTGAGGAAGAGTTTGAGTACCTCGTCAAATAGACGTGCGGAAGGTACCTGCAGCAATAATTCAGCCATATCTGGGATGCGACTGGCGGTACTTTTTTCTATTTCGAAGCCCAGTTTGGCGGCGAAACGGGCCGCGCGCAGCATACGTACAGGGTCTTCGCGAAAGCGTTGCTCCGGGTCACCAATCAGGCGGATTGTTTCCTGGTCAATATCTTCCATGCTGCCGACAAAATCATGCAGGGAAAAATCAGCAATATTGTAGTACAGGGCGTTGATGGTGAAATCGCGACGCAGGGCGTCTTCTTCTATGCTGCCCCAGGTGTTATCGCGCAGTACCATGCCGGTTTCTTCATGAGCATGGTGCTTATTTCGGTCCTGGTTGTCGTCACTGGCCTTGGCTCGAAATGTGGAGACTTCAATGACTTCGCGACCAAAGCGAACATGAACGATTTGAAAGCGTCGACCAATAATGCGGCTGCGCTTGAAAAGGCGCTGTACCTGTTCCGGGGTGGCATTGGTGGAAACGTCAAAATCCTTGGGTTCGCGACCGCAGAGGATGTCGCGCAGGCAGCCCCCGACCAGATAAGCCTCAAATCCTCCCTTGTGTAACCCGTAGAGCACATTAAGGGCGGCGCGGGAAACTTGCTGGCGGGAAATGGGATGTTGATCGCGAGGAATGACGCGGGGTTCCAGCGGGCCGGCAGAATCTGCGGAACTTGGAGTAAACCAGCGTGTCATATGTTTGAGAAGCTTGCAGGGCATGCGAAAAATTCGGCCTTTAAATTAAGCAATAAGGCGGAGATAGTAGCACTTTTTTTCGCCAGTTGAGATGTCTTTGGTGTAGTAGGCCAAGCCGGCGGCGAGTGAGCGCAGACCTGAAAGCAAAAAGGAGCCACAACCGAAGTTGTGACTCCCATATTTTGCGCTGATTCTGTTTATTATTATTGTTTGTGTTGTTTTCTGCCTTTTGCTGCAATCATCAGTTGCAGCTGCGCTGCATCGGCTCGTGAAATTATTGTTCTTCTTTCTTGTTGTTATTGTTTAAGCCTTAACGCCCTTGTTGTTGTTGTTTGCTGGCGTGGAATTCATAGTGCCCGTCCCCCCCTGGTAATGCAACTGATCGAAAAAATGATTAAAATCATGGCCTTACATTTTTACTGGGAACCAATCTTAAATGCGGTCAGGGTCAGGTAACGTTTGTGTTACCTGCTTGTGTAGGGCGGTAACACTTGAGGTGCTTTGGGGGCGTGTTTCTGATCCTATTTCTTTTTTCGTGTCTTAAATTAAGGTTTTTCTGGATTAACCATTAATAATTGGCGAGTTGGGCTTTGTGGTCAGCTCGGGTTGGTTTAGCGTCGAATACTGGACTTCTTGCGCGGTATTCCCAGCCGTTGGCGTCGTTCCCATAGGCTTTTCCGGCTTATGCCCAATTTCTGAGCTAACTCGGTTTCGGTCATGCTGTCCTGATTTTCCATCACGAAACGGGTGAAATAGTCCTCCAGAGACAGGTCTTCGCTGGGGTCTAGACTTGCTCGGCTGACTCGTTGGGGGGGGCGGCTAGGGTTTAGACCCAATTGAGCAGGACCGATACCGTCTTCTTCGGTGAGAATAATGGCTCTCTCGATAACATTTTCCAGTTCACGTACATTGCCGGGCCAGCTGTAGCTGTGCATGGCTCCCAAGGCTTGTGGCGTAAAATGTAGGTTTGGGCGGTTGAGTTTCTCACTGCCCCTTGCCAGCAGTGCGTTAGCTAGAGGCTCTAGGTCTTCGTGTCGGTCTCTGAGCGGAGGAAGGGTCAGTTCCATGACGTTGAGTCGGTAATAAAGGTCTTGACGGAAGCTGCCGTCAGTAATTCGGTTGGGTAAATCCAGTTGGTTACTGGCAAGAATGCGCACGTCGACACGGCGGGGGGACAGAGACCCTTGCCGGTGAATTTCATGATGGGTTAACAAGGTCAACAGGCGGCTTTGCACATCGCTGGCGAGCTCTCCTACTTCATCAAGAAACAAGGTTCCCCCATCCGCCTCTTCGATTCGCCCGGGCTGTTCATCATCGCCGAAGAGTTCGGTGAGTTGCAGGTTCTTGGGCAGTGCTGCGCACTGTATTGATACGAGAGGCCCGTTGATTCGTTTGCTGTGTTCGTGCAAAGCGCGGGCGGTGAGCTCTTTGCCTGTGCCTGCCTCGCCCATAATCAGAACCGGTGTGTTGGTGGGCGCCACACGGCTGATGCGGTGCTTGAGTTCCTGCATAGCGGGGCTGTCTCCGACCATATTGCGGACAGGAAAACTGCGCTCCAAATCGCGCCGTAAGGCACGGTTGCCCCGGTTTAGCCGACCCTCTTTCAGCACCCGGTCCACGGCGAGTAGCATTTCATCGTGGTCAAAGGGCTTGGGAATGTAATCCACTGCGCCCAGTCGCATGGCGTCCACCGCAGAGCGTAGGCTGGCATAGCTAGTCATGATCAGCACTGGCGTATTGCCAGCCGCCTCGATCAGATTGGTGCCGGGTTCACCGGGTAGGCGCAGGTCGCTGATGATCAGGTCGAACTGATTGAGGTTGTTCTCGAGGGCTTGCTCAACGGATTCCGCTTCTTCTACCGAGTGTTCATGGCGTACCAGCAGCTTGCGCAGAGCGCCGCGAATAACGGGCTCATCTTCAACAATCAGAATGTGACTCATGAATGGCTTGATCCTGTCCTGTCTTTCAACGGCGTATTACGCCCCGTCGGTAGGAGTGTGCATGGGTAGTTGAATAATAAACCGTGTGCCGCCCTGTTCAGCAACAGGGCTTTCCACCTGAATCGAGCCCAAGTGCTCTTTGATAATACTGTAAACCAGTGCCAACCCAAGGCCTGTTCCGCGACCAGGGGGCTTACTGGTAACAAAAGGCTCAAATAGAGCGTCGCGCAATTCTTCAGGAATGCCGTGGCCTTGATCTTCCACAATCACATTCACTGCTTGATCGGTGGCGTTGCTGAGAATGACTACCGGTTGTTTATCAATACTGGCGTCGGCGGCGTTACCCAGCAGATTGATGAATACCTGTAGTAGGCGCTGAGGGTCGCCTTGAACCCAGTGTTCGGGTTTACTTCGGTTGTCGAAGGGTTGCTGGCGGTGGTCTGGATCCAGCAGTAACAGAGATACGGCTTCATCCACGGTGTCGCGGATATTTACTGGCACATGCTGGCTGTGCCTGATGCCCCCTGAATGGCTAAAGGTGACCAGTGATTCCACGATACGGGTAATGCGGCGGGTTTGTTCAAGGATTTGCTGGCTCGATTCCAGTTGTTCTTCGGCGTCGGTTTCACTGTCTAAATTCTGGGCGAGGCAGGCGATGGCGGTAACCGGGTTGCCAATTTCGTGGGCGATACCGGCGGCTAGTCGGCCGATAGAGGCAAGCCGTTCATTATGAGTCAGATGGGCTTCCATTTGGCGCAGCTCGGTAATGTCCTCAATTACCACCACCTGGCCGCCGGCTTGTTCCGAGGTGCCGGTGCCAAGGACTTCGGATTTATGGAGGCTTAGCCAGCGGGTCTGTCGGTCCACCTCCAAAGATTGCTGCGGTTGGTGCGGGTTGTCATCACGGCTGAACTGGGTCAGGAATTCGCCCCACGGTGAAGCTAGGTCCGCTAATCGGGAGCCGATAGTGCCGGCGGCAGTAATCCCCGTTAATTCTTCCATAGCCCGGTTCCAGCCGATGATCTCCCGGTCCGCGCCCAGCGAGATAACCCCCATGGGCAGCTCGAGTAGTGTTTGGCGATGGAAGCGACGCAGGCTGTCTAACTCTGCCGCTAGCCCGGAGAGTCGATCACGGTATTGCTCCAAGCGTGACTCAATAAACTGGATATCTTCGCTGGAGCGTTGCTGCTCTTCGGGCAGGTAAGGTAAATGGTCGTCCATCAACTGGTGCGATACTGATGGTCCTAGCAGGCCGGAAAGGTTGGTTTCTAGCTGATCGCGCAGCCGCCGTAAGGCGTAGGGGCGTGTTTCTGTGCGCGGCAGGCGCAGGTCGCGCAGCGCCATTTCTACTTCACGTGTGGCGGTGATCGGACCCAGCGGTTGGGTCAGCGCTTCAATGAAGTTGTCTACGCTTTTGGTTTTCAGTTCCCATCGGTAGGGGCGGCGTAAGCTACCCACAGCACAGGCTTGGGCGGCGTTTTGCTCTGCCTGCGACATCGGGGTAACAATGGAGATGATGGCGTACAGCAATGTGTTGGCGGTGACCGAAACAATGGCCACGTGGTGCCATTGGTTGGCGCCGGTTTGGAAGCGCATGCCGAGCAATTCCATGAGCCCTTGAAATTGCCATTGTGGGTAGGTGATGGGCAGCAGCAATAACAGTAGCCATAGCAGGAAGCCAAGAACGAGACCGGCAAATAAACCGTTGCGGTTGCCCGAAGGCCAGAACAGAGCACCGATCAGTCCGGGGACAAACTGCAGGGTGGCAACGAACGACAGCACGCCCAGCTCAACCAAGGTGTGCTCGGTGCCGGTGAAACGATAGAACAGATAGGCTAGGGCGAGAATGGCGGCGATCAGAATGCGCCGGGTCCACAACAAGTTTCGGTATAGGTTTTGACCCCGATGCAACGGGCTGACCGGCAGTACCAAGTGGTTCAGGCACATCCCAGACAAGGCTAGGGTGGCCACAATCAGCATGCCGCTGGCGCCGGCCAAGCCAGCAATATAACCGAGAATGGCTCCATGCCCGCCGGTCACCATGCCAATACCCAGCGCATAGTAATCTGGGGAGGTGGGGGCATTGCTGGCGGCGGCGGCCCATAGAATTACAGGTACACATAGGGCCATGATTAGAAACATTAACGGCAGCGCCCAGCTTGCGGTGATCAGAGCCCGGGGATTCAAGTTTTCGGTGAACGCCATGTAAAACATGTGTGGCAGCACGACGGCGGAGACGAAAAACGCCATGATCATGGAATGCCAACTACCATCCTGCAGGGGATAATAGAGCCGGGCCAGCATTTCAGGGTGCTCGTCCAGCCAGTTGCCGAGGCTTTCCGGCCCGTCAAACACGCCGTATAACCCCAGTAATGCAACTGCGCCAAAGGCTAACAATTTAATCAGCGATTCCATGGCGATGGCGACGACTAGCCCTTCGTGTTTTTCTCTGGCAGTAGCGTGGCGGGCGCCGAATAGAATGGCAAAGATCACCATCATAAAGCAGAAGCCGGCGGCTAGATCACGGGGATCAGACGTGTCGCTGAGGATCTGAATAGACTCCGCCACAGCTTTGAGTTGTAGAGCCAGCAGAGGTAAAACGCCGATCAACATGATAACGGTAGTTGTGGCACCGGCTAGGCGACTGCGATAGCGGAAGGAAAACAAGTCTGCCAGCGAGCTTAGCTGGTAAGTGGCCGTGAGGCGTAGTATCGGTGCCAGCAATATGGGGGCGAGCAGAAAGATCCCGGAGATGCCGAGAAAGTAGGAGAGAAAGTTATAGCCGTATTGGTAAGCATAGCCCACCGATCCATATACCGCCCAAGCGCTGGCGTATACGCCCAGAGAAAAAACGTACACGGCGGGATGACGGACCAACCTTGCTGGTAACCAGCCGCGCTCGGTGATCCAGGCCACCATAAAAAGGAAAAAAAGGTAGCCACAGGCGATCAGGATGAGGTCGCTAACGCTATAGACCATCGGCATCCTTAATCTTGGCAATCCAGTAACTCAAGGCAATAAGGCCTAGCCAGATTAGGTAGGGGCGATACCAAGCACGCCCACCTTCGCTCCACCATTCAATGATGGCTGGAGATAGCAGGTAGGTGCCGAGAATAAAAATAATAAGCAGGCGATCAGTATACATAGGTGGTTAAGGCCCTCTGGTGCAAGAGCATACGTCAGGGGGTGAGGTGTGTAAAAGCAGGACTGGGTTGAACGTCTTGGATTGAAAGTTGAAACGCGGGGTTAGTCGAATGCGTTGTAAGGCAGCCCCAGCGATTTATGGCAAGGGCTATGTTGGCTGCGGAGGGGGCTCAACGGTATCTTCAACGTTGAGCCCGTCGGGTAACGGCTGTTGGTGGCCGGGAGGCCACTGGTGTTCAGGGTAATGGGTTGTCGCCCACGCGAGTAAGGCTGCGGGGCTTGTGCTTTGCAAATCAGCTGGTGGTTGCAGGCCCATGCAGCTCAAGGCGGCGGAGAGTAGCTGGTTGGCCCGATTAGGATCCAGAGCGTTACTGCCTGCAGATTTGGAAAGTTTTACATTGCGACCGCTGGAGACCACTGGCAAATGCGCATAGTCGGGTATAGGGCGTTTAAGACATTCCAATAGCCAGCGCTGGCGCAGGGTTGAGCCAAGTAGATCGGCACCACGTAATACATGAGTAATCGCCTCATCGGCATCGTCCAGTGCACAGGCGAGCTGGTAGCCAAACAGGCCATCGCGACGGCGGATTACAAAGGCACCACCATCACGGTGGAGGTTATTGCAGACGTGCCCTTGAATGTTATCTGAGTAACAAAGTTGGCGGTCTGGGACATGCAGGCGTACGGCAGTATCGGCATCAGCGGCCACAGCGGCGCTGATGCCGGGGTGGCAATGGTTCAGGCTGGCTAGCTCTTTGCGAGTCAGACGGCAATGAAAGGCATGGCCGCTGTCGACCAATTGTGTCACCGCCGCCTGGTAGGCATCGCTGCGTTGGCTCTGGTAACGAACGGTCTCGTCCCAGTGTAGGCCGAATGCTTCCAACTGCCTCAAAATTCGATCAGCTGCGCCGGGCACTTCCCGCGGTGGATCCAAATCATCAATGCGCACCAGCCATGTCCCGCCACAGGAGCGGGCCTCTAGCCAGCTGGCCAGTGCGGCTACCAGTGAACCGAAGTGCAGTGGGCCAGAGGGGGTTGGGGCGAAACGTCCTCGGTACGACATGGTAGCCTCAAGCTACGAGCTATAAGTAAAACATCAGCGACTGAAAACGAGGAAGCCGCATCCCAAGTTGGGGCGCGGCCCTAGTTGACTCATCTTGAAAGTCATAACGCGTGGTCGCTTGGAGCTTGAGGGTTTATCCCGCCACTTGCCGTTCTTTGATTTCGGCCAGTTCTTTGCAATCGATACACAACTCTGCGGTGGGGCGAGCTTCCAAGCGGCGAATACCGATTTCTACGCCACATGCTTCACAGAAGCCATAGTCGTCCTTGTCAACCAGATCGAGGGTCTTCTCGATTTTCTTAAGCAGTTTTCGTTCGCGGTCACGGGTGCGCAGTTCCAGGGCAAATTCTTCTTCCTGCGTGGCGCGATCGGCCGGGTCGGGCAGGTTGGCTTGCTCGTCCTGCAGATGATGCATGGTGCGGTCCGCTTCCTCCATTAGTTCCTGGCGCCAGGCCAGCAAGATGTTGCGGAAGTGTTCGCGTTGCTTTTCATTCATATATTCCTCATCAGGGCCGGGTTGGTAAGGCGTGAAGCCGTGAACCTGGGCCTGTGATGCAGAGGAACTAGAGGTTTTCTTTTTCACTTTCGAATTTACCTGAGCAGAAGAGGGGGAGCGGCTCGGCGAAGTCTTTTTGCCGGCAGCTGCTGTTCGTGCAGAACCCGCGTGTGCGGTGGCTTTCGCAGCAGCAGATCGAGCGGCTGCGGTAGCCTTGCCTGATGCGGGTAATTTTGTTCTCGGTGTCGCGAGGGTTGTCTTGTTGGTGGAGGCCTTTTTTGCGGCGGCCTTGGAGGCCGGTTTGGCCTTGGCCTGGCGTTTGGCTGCCGGGGCTTTTACGGGTGAGGTAGTCGTGGCTTTCTTAGAAGTTGCGACTGCCTTACTCGCCGTTTTTGTGGTGGAAGGTTTCTTCGCAGCGGCTTTTTTTGCAGCGGGCTTGGTTGCGGCTTTAGCGGTTGCCTTTTTTGCAGTCGCCTTCTTCGCAGCCACTTTTTTGGCTGGGGTCTTCTTATTTGCCGTTTTTACCGATGCAGGGGGGTTCTTGCTGCTGGAAGCAGAGTCGGGGGTTTGTTTTTTAGCCGCCTTTGAGGAAGCTTTTTTCTTGCCGGTGGCCATTTTAATTAACTCCCTTAGCATCTTCGCGACTCTCTATCGGTAACCCGCAATCCTTGGGTGCCAGCCTGATATCGTCAAGGCCGATCATAATGTAATCTTCGACCTTACCCCGTCAGGGTAAGGGTTGCCACCAATCTGCGGGCCACTGAACATTTTCAAGCCGTCGCTGGTGAAAATCTAGCCGATTATAGCTATGCGGGCGCAACAGGAAAGAGGAATCTTGTCACAGAGCCCTCTTTCCTGTGTTTTTGCCCTGTTGTGCCGTATCAGGGTGTTGCTATCGGGCACCGTTAGTCACGTATTTTCAGGGAGTATGACTATGACACCGAGCCTGTCTGAATTTGCTCGGCGCGTTCCGCCTTTTCATGTGATGGCCTTGCTGGAGCGGGCACAAGCACTGTCGGCTCAAGGACATGACGTGATTCACTTGGAAGTGGGGGAGCCGGATTTCACTACCCCTGAGCCGGTGCTGGCAGCCATTCAGGACGCGGTAACGCACGGGTGCACCGGCTATACCCCTGCCGCTGGCCTGCCGGCCCTGCGTGAGGCGATTGCGGACGATTACCGGAAGCGCTTTGGGGCTCAAGTCAGCCCGGCGCAGGTGGTCGTGACGCCAGGGGCGTCGGGGGCTCTACAGTTGGCGCTGGCGGCATTGCTCAATCCGGGGGACGGCGTGCTGCTGACCGATCCTGGTTACCCCTGTAACCGACAGTTCGTGCGCCTGGTGGGTGGCGAACCGCAGCCGGTGGTACTGCAGGCCGGCAACCATTTCAATGTGGACTCCGAAGCGTTTATGGCGCAGTGGCAAGCCAATACTCGAGTGGCCATGGTGGCTAGCCCTGATAATCCCACCGGCAATATGGTGCCGGCGGAGGTTTTGCAGCAGCTGGCGCAGGGCGCGCAAGAAAAAGGCGGCATTTTGTTGGTGGACGAAATCTACCAGGGTCTATGTTACACCCAGCCAGCGTCATCGGTGCTGGCTGGTTCGGCTCCTGTGTTGGTGATCAATAGTTTCAGCAAATATTTCTGCATGACGGGCTGGCGGTTAGGTTGGTTGGTGGCCCCGGAGCCGCTGGTGCCGGCCATTGAGCGGCTGGCTCAGAACCTGTTTCTTGCACCATCTACACCGGCCCAGTATGGGGCGTTGGCTGCACTGCAGGAACCGACCCTGACCATTTTGGAGCAACGACATCAATTATTGGCGCGCCGCCGCCAGTGTCTACTCAATGGTTTGGCACATTTGAAATTGCCGGTGGTGTCGCGGGCGGATGGTGCTTTCTATGTGTACGTGGATGTGAGTGATTACACCGACGACAGTTTTGCTTTCTGTGCGAACCTGCTGGAAAAGGCCAAGGTGGCTATGACCCCTGGGTTGGATTTTGGTCAAGGTCATGATCACCGGCATTTTGTGCGGTTGGCCTACACTTGCAGCGAGGCGCGGCTAACAGAGGCATTGCGTCGGCTGGAACAGTATCTGGAGTCCCTGTGAAGTTTGATCCCCCGCTGGAAACCGTAACGCTATTGCGGCGCTACAAACGGTTTATGGCAGATGTGGTTCGCGCCGATGGCAGCGAAATTACCGTGCACTGCCCGAACACCGGCTCCATGAAAAATTGTGTGTTGGGCGGGCCACAGCAGGCGCTGATTTCGGATAGTGGCAATCCGAAACGCAAATATCGCCACACCCTGGAAGCCTTGCAGGTGGCTCACGGCCACTGGGCCGGGGTCAATACCGCCCGCCCCAATGCGTTGGTGGAAGAAGCGGTGCGGGCCGGACAGTTCCCCATGCTGGATTCAACCAGTGGCGTGGAGCGGGAGGTGAAATACGGGGACAGTCGCTTTGACCTGGCGCTGGGCGAGCGGGCCGACCCACATACCTTTATTGAAGTGAAAAACGTCACCCTGGGTCCGGGGCCAGATGACAAGGATGACGGCGTCATCGCTTTTCCGGATTCGGTCACCGAGCGGGGCCAGAAGCACTTGCAGACGCTGATGGATGTGGTCGCGTCGGGAAAACGCGCGGTGTTGTTCTTTTGCGTTCAGCACAGTGGCGCCACGGCGGCGCGACCGGCGGATGAGATCGATGCCCGCTATGGACAGTTGTTGCGCGAGGCGATAGAGAATGGCGTGGAGGTGCTGGCCTGGAAGAGCGAGGTGTCGGCGCAGTGCTTCAGGCTAAAAGAGCCGTTGCCCCTTGATTTGTAGGGCTTATTTAATGCCCATTGCGCCGGATGTGGGATGCCGCCTCTGTGGCTCGGTGCTGTGCCCTTGGGGAAATGGGGCCTGCAAGTAAAGGGCTGGCGTTGATTAGGGGAGGTCCTGTAGTTGCTGCTGCAACAGGGTCACTTGATTACCCCAGTAGTTCATCGATTCGAACCACGGGAAGGCGGGGGGAAAGGCCGGGTCGTCCCAGCGTTTGGCCAGCCATGCGTCGTAGTTGATAATGCGGCGAAGACGCAGCGGCTCGATTAGGCGTGTCTGATTCCAGGGGAACGGCAGGAAAGTGTCGTAGCCGCGAGCAAGGACCCGTAGTTGGTGCTGCTGCTCATCGTTATCGCCGGAGAGCAGCATCCAGATGTCTTGCATGGCAGGGGCTCGTAGGCTGTCGTCCAGATCCACAAAGTGGGGGCCGCCCTGATTGTCGGCGTTGGGCCGCCAGAGGATGTTGCCGGTGTGGCAGTCGCCATGCACGTTCAGTAGCGGGAACGCACTTTCGTTTAATTGTTGCGCCACCTTTTCCAGTATCTGGCCGGTTACGTCCCGATATTGGCCGCGGTAGTTCAGGTCCACTACGTCGTCGCAAAGGAAGGTGCTGGCGGTACGGATGTCGTCGACGATCTGCAGGGTGGGACGCATCGTGTAGGGGCGGTCACTGCCGCAGGCATGCCAGCGGGCCAAGGTGCGACCCAGTTGCTCCAAGTGATCGTCGTTGGCCAGTTCCGGTGCGTGGCCGCCAGCGCGGCGAAAGACCGCAAAAGAAAAATCATCGCAGTGGAACAGGCTGGTGCCACCCTTCTCTATGGGGGCTACCACTGGCAAATCCCGTTCCGCCAAGAACAAACTAAAGGCATGTTCTTCGAGAATTTGTTCATCGCTCCAGCGCTGTGGACGGTAAAACTTTACAATCACCGGAGGGCCCTCTTCCTGTCCCACCTGATACACCCGGTTTTCAAAACTGTTCAGTTGCAGCAGGCGGCCGTCGCTGAGGAAGCCGGCGGCATCTACGGCATCCAGCATGTAATCGGGGGTTAGGTTATCGAAGGGATGAGACATGGACGGCCTATGTGATCAACAAGTAAGGAAGACGCTGTTGCGGTATTGGCCTCTGGCGTCAGGTTTGAGCATTCGGCTTACTACGCCGGCTGCGGCACTTCTCCGAGCCAGATTTCCTCGCCCCGCACTTCCAGTGGCACCGGGATCAGTTTGTCGCCACTACAGGGGCCAGACAAGCAGTTGCCGGTTTCCACTTCGAACAGGGCGCCGTGGTTGGCGCACATGATGAACTGGCTGTCGCTGTCCATAAATTCATCGGGCATGAAGTTCAGCTCAATGCCCAGATGCGGGCACCAGTTGAGGTAGGCATGGACTTGCCCGTCGAACTTTGCCACTAAAACGGGTTGGCCATCTTTCTGATATTCCCGTGCGCTTTCGTGCTCAATGTCGTTGATGTTGCAAATGTGTTCCATGGTTCGGCGCTTTCCGTAATGCTGTTCGGTGGAAATGTTTACAGGCTATCTCTGTCGTAGAAAAAAGACGGAGATTGGCGAGCGCCAATTTCCGTCTTAGGGCTATTCGCCTAGCGTGGCTTTGCGAAGCTGCAGGTGAACCTCAGCCGGCAAGCGCGGGCCAAATTCGCTGACGAGACGCGCAGAGGCGGCTGAGGCCAATTTCCCTGCGGCGACAAAGTCATGGCCGTGGGTAATGGCATACAGGAAAGCGCCGGCAAACATGTCGCCGGCCCCGTTGGTATCGATGGCTTTTACCGGAACCGGATCAATCCGGTGTGTGTGTTCACCATCCCAAGCCAAGGCGCCCTCAGCGCCGAGGGTTATCACGGCGGAGCCGCAGCGTGATTTAAGCGCCGCCAAAGCTGTGTCTACATTATCGGTGCCAGTAAAGCTGGTGGCTTCGGCTTCGTTGCAAAACAACAAGTCTACGCGTTCGCCGAGCATTTCATTCAGGCCGTCTTTGAAAAACTGGACCATGGCTGGATCGGAGAAGGTCAGTGAAGTTTTAATCCCGTGCTTCTCGGCCAGCTGGCGGAGTTTGATGGCAGCAGCCCGGGAGCTGTCGCCGCTGACCAAATAGCCTTCTAGGTACACATAGTGGCTGGCAGCGATGGCCGCCTCGTCCAGTTCTGCGTTGGACACTTGGCTTGAAATGCCTAGGTGGGTGTTCATGGTGCGCTCGGCATCCGGGGTCAACATCACCAGGCATTTGCCGGAAACGCCGCTGTCTCGCGGCCCATTCATGTTGGTGTCCACACCGGCAGTGGTTAGGTCATCGACAAAGATGCTGCCGGTAGTATCGTCGGCCACTTTGCAGGCGTAGTAACTATTACCGCCGAAATAGCGGGTGGCGACCACGGTGTTGCAAGCGGAGCCGCCGCTGGTTTGCTTGCGGGGTTCGGCTTCATCGGTGAGAGCTTCAAGCAGTTCTGCCTGGCGGGCTTCATCCACTAACGTCATTAGGCCTTTGTCTACTTCCATACGCTGTAAGAAGGCGTCGCTGACCTCGATTTCCGTGTCTACTAGGGCATTACCGAGGGCGTAAACGTCATATTTCTTTGTCATGGAAGCTCCGAAGCGGATTGCAGGGGCGGCTATTATGGGCTGCCGGGCGCAGCATGCAAAATTTGTACGCTAGACGTGAGGCGTTTACCCCCCGGGAACATATTTGTTCCTCCACACTCATAAAGTACCCACAATTTTCTCTATACTCCGGCCCATGGCGAAAAAAACGAAAAAGTCCCCCGCAAAATCGCGGCGGCAACCCAGTCGAAAAAAGAAACCCTCCTCCTCGCGCCGGCGTTGGTTCAGTTGGCCATTTATCGCGAAAGTGAGCCTGGTGTGTCTGGTTCTGGGGGCGGCCGGTTTGGCGTACTTGGATGCATTGGTGCGCGAACGGTTCGATTCACATGCTTGGCAATTGCCCGCACGGGTTTATGCTCGCCCGGTGGAATTGTATGAAGGCCGGGTGTTGTCCAAAGATGACATGCTCAAGTTGCTGGATTTGATGCGTTATCGGCGTGATGCCCGAGCCAGCACGCCCGGTAGCTTTACCGTACAAGGCCATTCTCTGCTGATTCATACCCGTGGCTTTAACGACAGTGATGGCGGCGAGCAGCCAGAGCGTATCCGTTTGTCCTTGTCCGGTGGCCAAATTCGCAGTCTGGAAGCCGGAGGTGACCGCTTGGCCCGGCTGGAGCCGCTGCAAATTGGCAGTATCCACCCCCAGCACGCGGAAGATCGGGTGTTGGTGCCGCTGGATAAAGCGCCGCCGTTGCTGGTGGATATGCTGATTGCCACTGAGGACCGCAGTTTTTACGACCACCACGGGATTTCTTTGCGCGGATTGAGTCGCGCAATGCTGGCTAACATCAAGGCCGGTAGCTTAGTGCAGGGCGGTAGCACCTTAACGCAACAACTAGTGAAAAATTTCTGGCTCAGCTCCGACCGGACCCTGTCACGTAAGCTGATGGAAATGCCAATGGCCTTGCTATTGGAGCTGCATTATAGCAAAGAGCAGATTCTCGAGGCTTATCTGAACGAGGTGTATCTCGGGCAAGATGGCGCCCGCGCTATTCATGGCATGGGGCTGGGTTCTCAGTTTCTGTTCGGCCGGCCGCTAACAGAACTGGAGCCTCATCAGCTGGCAACCTTGGTGGCGTTGCTCAAGGGGCCAAGCTGGTACGACCCGCGTCGTCGCCCGGAACGAGCCATGGAGCGTCGCAATACAGTATTAAAAGTGGCCCGCGACGAAGGCGCCTTGTCTAATGCGAATTACGAGAAATTCAGCGCTAGGCCTCTGGAAGTGGTGCCGCGGGGGGCGTCTGCACTGTATGCCTTTCCGGCGTTTATTGATCTGGTTCGCCGCCAGCTGGCGAGGGACTACCCGCCGGAAGTGCTCAGCGACGAAGGGTTGCATATTCACTCCACCCTGGATGTGTTGGCTCAGCTGGCAGCAGAAGGCTCGCTGAAGGATCATTTGGATCACCGTGACCCTAAGCAAGCTAAAAAGCTCAACGGTGCCGTGGTGGTAGTTGCCCCTGCTCAGGGTGACGTACTGGCGTTGGTGAGCAATCGCGATTCACGACAGGCCGGCTTTAACCGGGCGCTGGATGCGCAACGGCCGATGGGCTCGCTGGCCAAACCGGCGGTGGTGTTATCCGCCGTCGAGCAACCGAAAACCTACTCTTTGGCTACGCTAGTGGAAGACGGCCCCATTCAGGTGAAATTGCCCAATGGGAGCGTGTGGTCGCCGCAAAACTTTGATAAGAAGGCCAAGGGCGCCATGCCCATGGTGGATGTGTTGGCGCTGTCCCGTAACCAGGCCACAGCCCGGCTGGGTCTGGATGTGGGGTTAGATAAAGTGGCCGATACCATGAAGACCTTGGGGGTGACTCGAAACATTCCTCTGTACCCGAGTATTTTGCTGGGCAGTTTGGAGCTAACGCCGTTCGAGGTGGCGATGATGTATCAACCCTTGGCCACAGGCGGCTTTAGCACTCGATTACGCTCGATTACCGATGTGTTGGATAAGGATGGGCGGCCGTTAGCGCGTTATCCGGTTAGCACTGATGAAGTGGTGGACGCCGGGCCGGCGTTTCTGACCCAGTGGGCCATGCAACAGGTAGTCGAACAAGGCACTGCCCGGGCAGCCAGAGCGTCGTTGCCAGCGGACCTGAGAGTGGCCGGTAAAACCGGAACCAGTGACGATTTCCGTGATGCCTGGTTTGCTGGTTTCTCGGCCAATCATTTGGCGGTGGTTTGGGTCGGTCGCGATGACAATAAGAACGCGGGCATCACCGGTTCCAGCGGGGCTCTGCCCGTGTGGGCCAAATTGATGGGCAAGCTGCCCCAGCGCAGCCTGTCGCAAACGCCCCCTGCCAGTGTGAAATGGGTATGGATGAACAAGGACGGCCGCCGTGTTAGCGCAGAAGGCTGTGGCAATGCACGCCGTTACCCTATGCTGGTGGCATCCATTCCCGAAGATAGCGATGGTTGTGGCACAGTGAAGCAAACCGGTAAGGGCATCAAAGGGTGGTTTAAGGGGCTGTTTGATTAAGGGCCATGATTACTGTGGTTTGGGCGGGTTGCTAGCGGCCAGCACGATGCCGTTTAGGCGGCTTTCTCAATGGCCTTCCCAATGGCCCTCTCAATTCAACCCGCGTTTAATACAATAGGGGGCAGAATGTTGTTTTTTCACAGGCTTGTTCGATTGTGTCTGCTGAGTGTGGTGATGGCAGGGTGTGCGGTGAAGCCCGTTATGCACGAGCCGCAGCAACCAATGAGCGCTAGCCAAGAACTGGAGGGCTCCCCGGCACTGAGCTTGTTAGCCAGTGCGGAACAGGCGAGGCAGCAAGGAAACAGCTCTCGGGCAGAACGGTATCTGGAGCGAGCGCTGAATATCGCCCCTGACTCATCTTGGCTATACAAGGAGTTGGCGGACTTGCGGCTCACTGAGGGTGATGCTCGCGGGGCAGAAGGTTTTGCTCTTAAAGCACTGCGGTTAGCGCCGGAGCATCCGGAGTATCAAGCCGGGTTGTGGGAGTTGGTGGCGACCGCGCGGGATCGACAGGGCGATGCGGGCGGAGCGAAAGCGGCTCGGGAGCGTGCGGCGGTATTGCGCGAACCGAAACCGCTTGAGGCATGACGCCGGCGGTAAACGCCGCTAAACGCGCCAAGGTGGCGTTTGGGCTGCATAGTTACGAGCACGATCCAAAAGCGCCAAGTTACGGGCTGGAAGCGGCGCAAGCATTGAACTTGCCGGTGGAGCGGGTATTCAAAACGCTGCTAGCGTTAGTGGATGGTGCCCCGGTGGTGGCCATGGTGCCGGTGGCCCATCAGTTGGATCTGAAGTGTTTGGCCCGCGCCCATGGGGGAAAGAAAGCCCAGATGTGTCCGGCGGACAAAGCCCAACGGCTAACCGGTTATGTGCTGGGTGGCATTAGCCCACTGGGGCAGAAGAAGCGTTTGCCGTTATATCTGGATAGTAGTGCTGCTGAGCAGGCGGAGATTTTCATGAGCGCCGGTCGCCGTGGCTTAGAGATCGCCATGGCGCCGCGGGATTTGCTGGCGCTGACCGGTGGGAAAATGGTGGCGCTGGTGCGCGACTGAGGCGATCGCTATTAAAGGCGCCTGTAGGCGCGCTCTGGAAGCGTGAACCTGCGCCTTGGCGAGGAAAGCCGTACCCGCTTCTCTGAGTAACGGGATAGGTTTCCTTGCCTTCAGGCAAGTTCGCGCTGCCGCGGGTTTCTCACCCTAAGCGTTGTTCCTACAGGTGATCCTGCCTGCTGTGCGTTTAAATTTTCCCGAAGGCCTTGCGAGCGGCGGTGATGGTTGCGTCGATATCGTCATTACTGTGCGCAGCAGAGACAAAACCGGCTTCGAATGCGCTAGGGGCCAAGTAAATACCTTGGTCCAGCATGGCGTGGAAGAAACGGTTGAAACGCTCGCTGTCGCAGGCCATGACTTCTGTAAAGCTGCTGATGCGATTTTGATCGGTGAAAAACAGCCCGAACATAGCACCGGCTTGTGCTGTGGTGAATGCCACCCCCTCGGCATGGGCGGCCGCTGTCAGCCCTTCCAGCAATCGGGTAGTTTTTTCGGCCAAAGCTTGATGAAAACCGGGCTCGCTGATCAGGTTGAGAGTCGCGAGGCCCGCGGCCATGGCCACAGGATTGCCGGACAGGGTGCCCGCCTGATAGACCGGACCCAGCGGCGCCAGATGCTCCATGATGGCTTGCTTGCCGCCGAAGGCGCCCACAGGCATGCCGCCGCCGACAATCTTGCCTAGGGTGGTCATATCCGGGGTGATGCCGTAATGGCCCTGGGCACCGCCCAAGGCAACCCGGAAACCACTCATTACTTCGTCGAAAATCAGCACCGCGCCGTTGTCGTCACATTGTTGGCGAAGGGTCTGCAGGAAATTTTCAGTGGCTGGAACACAATTCATGTTACCGGCCACCGGCTCCACAATTACGGCGGCGATGTCGTCGCCGTGTTCCTTGAAGGCTTGGGTGACGCTGGCGGCATCGTTGTAGTCTAGTACCAGGGTGTCGGCGGTCACCGCTTCCGGCACGCCGGGAGAGCCAGGAATAGCGATAGCGCCGGAGCCGGCTTTTACTAGCAGGCTGTCTACATGGCCGTGGTAGCACCCTTCAAACTTGATGATTTTGTTGCGCCCGGTATAACCGCGGGCCAGTCTAATGGCGCTCATGGTGGCTTCGGTGCCGGAATTGACCATGCGCACCATATCCATGGAGGGTACGAGCTCGCAGACCTTGTCGGCCATGGCCACTTCGGTGGCGGTGGGGGCGCCGAAACTCAAACCCTGCTCAACGGCTGCTTGCACGGCGGCGACTACATGGGGGTGATTATGACCGAGGATCATGGGGCCCCAGGAGCCCACGTAATCAATGTATTTGTTGTCGTCTTCATCGAACAGGTGTGCGCCACGGGCGGAATGGAAAAACACCGGTGTGCCGCCTACGCTTTTGAATGCCCGCACCGGGGAATTAACACCGCCGGGGATATGTTTTTGGGCCTGGCGGAAAAGCTGTTCAGAGTGCTTGCGGGGCATGGTGTGTCCTCTTGAATCAATTCGCTATGGGGCAGACCGGTTGGTCTGAAAGCAGGCACTGAGTTGGCGTGCTGCGGCTTCGATGGCATCCGTGTCGGTTTGTCCGAAGAGGGCGTGGATGACCGCCACGGACACGGCGCCAGCGTTGATCAGTTGCGGCGCATTATCCGGATTCACCCCGCCAATGGCTACCACGGGTTGATGAAACTGCTGGCACGCTTGGCGCAGTAAGGCCAGCGAGGCCGGTGGCGCTAAGGGTTTGGTGTGTGAGGTAAAGAAGCGGCCCATGGCCAAGTAATCGGCGCCGGCTTCAGCGGCGCGGGCGGCCAATGTCAAATCGCCGTGGCAGGTGACGCCGATAATACGTGAGCCGCCCAGTTGATCGCGGGCGGCTTTGATGCCGCCATCACTCTGGCCGATGTGGACTCCGTCAGCGTTTACTTGGGCCGCTAGGGCAGGGTCGTCGTTGACGATAAACAGAGCGTGGTATTGGTGGCACAGCTGGCGCAGCTGGGCGGCTCGGTATTCTCGCTGGGTGGGGCTGGCGGTTTTGTCCCGGTACTGCAGCAGTTTGGCGCCGCCACGCAGCGCCGCTTCGGCGGCGGGCAGCAGGTGCTCGTCCGGAGTCAGAGCCGGGTCGGTGATGGCGTAGAGGCCGTGGAGGCGATGGAGGGGCATGGCAGGCTCAGGGTTGACGGTTGGGTACGTATTGTCCCTGCCCGGGTTGAAAGGCATTGCGCAAGAATTTGTCCACGTGAGCCTGGCCATTGGCCACGGCACTGTGCAGCGACTGACCGTGGCCACGCAGACAGGCAATGGACGACGCCAGGGTGCAGCCAGAGCCGTGATAGCGGTGAGGCAATCGGTCCCAGTGCCATTGCTCTTCACCGGAGGGTGTGAACAGATGGTTGACTACCTGATCGGTATCGTCATGGGTGCCGGTGATTAGCGTAGCGCAGCCGCTACGCTGCACCAAGACTTGGCCGCAGCCACTAACGCTCTGTTGGCCGCTTAATGCCTGCGCTTCCGGTAAATTGGGGGTCATCACGTCGCACAGTGGTGCCAGGGTGTCGAGCATTACCTCGGCAAGGGATTCCTGCGCTAGGCTGCCGCCCGCTTCTGCGGCCAGTACCGGATCGAGAATCACCGGAACATTGGGCAGCCGTTTGAGTAGCTGGGTGATGAAGTCGACGATGGCGATGGAGCCGGTCATGCCGATTTTTATCGCTTGATAGTCCATGTCGTCGAGTAGTGCGTCAGCTTGCTGTTGCAGTAAGTCTATTTCGGTGAGCCGGAAGCCTCGCACATTCTGGCTATTCTGAACGGTGAGCCCGGTGATCAGGGTAGACGCGAAGCCGCCTAGTGCCTGAATGGCTTCAATGTCGGCATGGATGCCTGCCCCCCCGGAGGGATCGTGGCCGGCGATAACAAGAATGTTGGGTTTCATTGGAAGGCCTGATGCTAGTGCTTAATGCTGGGCGGCGGCTTAGCGCAGGTACCGCAGGGCGCCCAGTACGAGGTGCGCTTTAGAATGGTTTCACTATCACTAATAGCACAATGGCGATGAGCAGAAAAACCGGAATTTCGTTGAAGATGCGGTAGAACTTGTCGCTCTTGGTGTTGGCATCAGCGGCGAACTTCTTCATGTAGGACAAGCAAACGTGGTGATAGCCAATCAGCAGGAACACCAGGGCTAGCTTGGCATGCATCCAACCGCTGCCTTTATACGCATCAATGTTGGTCATGAACATCCATAGCCCAAGAACCACAGTGACAATCATGCTGGGGTTCATGATGCCCCGATAGAGTTTGCGTTCCATGATTTTAAAACGTTCGCGGCTCGGCTGGTCGTCCGCCATGGCGTGGTACACGAAAAGGCGCGGCAGGTAGAAAATACCGGCGAACCAGCAAATCATAGCAATCAAGTGGAAGGCCTTGATCCAGAGAAAGTAGTCGAGCGCAAACTGCATGGGATTTCCCTTATGGGTGGAGGCATTGGAGAGATGTTTCCAGTGGGCGTACACTATACAGACTTAACTCTATTCTTTCCGGTCCACTTGCTGCCGTCTTACGTAAAGGAGCGCTGTGAATAAGCGGCCACGTCATAGTCGTCTGATGCGTTACTACCTATTTCGCACTCGGCGTCTGAGTCGCCGCCAGCTGGGTTCTTGGCAGGACTGGAAATTGCGTGCGGTGTTCTGGTCCGGCGCTGTCATGGTCGGTTTGCTGGTGGTGGCGTTTGCTTGGGTGGCAGAGCTAGCGTCCCACACTTTCACCCAAATCCATGCCCGTTCTCCATATTTGCCGGTGTTAATAACCCCGGTGGGCATGGTGGTTATTGTCTGGTTAATGAGGCAGCTGGGCACCGAGTCGCAGGGTAGTGGTATTCCTCAAGTGTTGGTGGTGCTCAAGCAGCGTTACCATTGGTTGCGCCCCGCCTTTCTGTCGTTACGCGTGATCCTCAGCAAATTCGTGCTCACCTGCCTAGGGCTGCTGTGCGGCGCCAGTATTGGCCGCGAGGGGCCTAGTGTGCACATGGGCGCGGCGATGATGTATTCGGTGGGTCGGGTGGGCCAGCTTAATCAGAAATACGTGGATAATTCCTTAATCGTGGCGGGTGGCGCGGCAGGGGTATCGGCGGCGTTTAACGCGCCTCTGGCGGGGATTGTGTTCGCCATCGAGGAACTGTCTGGTTCTTTTGAGCAGCGCACCAGCGGCACGCTAATTATGGCGATTATTCTTTCCGGTGTGGTGGTGCTCATGATAATGGGCCACTACAGTTTTTTCGGGCATCCAGACGGGGCGTTGGATATCACTCGGGACTGGGCCGCTATTGGCGTGACGGCGCTGGTGTGTGGTCTTCTGGGCGGTTTCTTCAGCCGGTTGTTGATAAAGGGAAGCCAGTTTCTCTCTCCCTATGCCAAGGAGCACCCTTATCGTGTGGTGGTGCTGTGTGCGCTAGTGGTGGTCTTTCTCGGCTTGATCACCGGGGGGGCAACCTACGGTAGTGGCTATGAGCAGGCCTCTACCTTGCTTAGCGGGGAACAGCCGGGTAACTGGACTTTTGCATTGGCGAAAATGTCCGCCACGTTGGTGTCTTATTTTACCGGGATTCCGGGTGGTCTGTTTTCCCCTAGTCTGGCTGCTGGCGCCGGTGTTGGTAACGTGGTGGGCGGTTTCTTTCCTGGCTCGTCGCTGGTGGGGGTAACGCTGGTGGCGATGGCGGCGTTTCTGGCCGGGGTGATACAGCGACCGATTACCTCCTTTGTGATCGTGATGGAGCTGACGGGCAACCGCCACGATATTCTGCTGCCGCTTATGGCGGGGGCGCTACTGTCGGCAGCGGTGGCTAAAATTGTCTGGCCTCGGCCGCTGTATGACTCTCTGGCTGATCGGCTTTCTGATGGTCAGGGTATGGCGCTGGAAAAGCCCCAGGACAAACCGGCGGAACGAGGCAACGAAAAAGCCGGGTCGATGGGCGCAGGGAAAGAGCCCGAGCGGCAACTGCCCGGGTGACCGTAACCTGGAAGGAGAGACGGTTATGGGGGCTTTCTTGCCGCTGATCGATGGCGCCCCTATCATGCAGGGCTTCCTTTTATTGATGCAGTTCAGGAGTGGGATATGTCTTCTCAGCCAGCACAAGCCAGTGCACCGCTGAAAGTGGGTGTGGTTGGCGGTACCGGGTATACCGGGGTTGAATTATTGCGCCTGTTGGTTAACCACCCCCATGCAGAATTGGATGTGATTACCTCTCGTGGCGAAGCTGGTGTGGCGGTGGCTGACCTGTTTCCCTCCCTGCGAGGACGAACTGATCTGGTCTTCAGTGAGCCGGACGCAAAGCGGCTGGCAGGCTGTGACGTGGTGTTCTTTGCTACACCCCATAATGTAGCTATGCGGATGATGCCCGAACTAATGGACGCCGGTGTGCGGGTGGTGGATCTGTCAGCAGATTTCCGGCTGAGGGATCATGAGCTGTGGAGTGAATGGTACGGGGAGCCCCATGCCTGCCCAGAGTTGCTGGCGGATGCGGTTTATGGCTTGCCGGAAGTGAACCGCGAAGCGATTCGTGACGCTCGGTTGGTAGCCTGCGCCGGTTGTTATCCCACCTCGATTCAGCTGGGTTATTTGCCGTTGTTAGAAAACGGCTGGATCAAACCCGATCAGCTGATCGCTAATGCGGCCAGTGGCGCCAGTGGTGGCGGCAAAAGTGCCAAGGTGCCGATGTTGCTGGCGGAGGCTGGAGAGAGCTACAAGGCTTATGGCGCCAGCGGCCACCGACATTTGCCAGAGATCGAGCAAGGGCTGGCGGATATCGCTGGTGGCCCGGTAAGCGCTACATTTGTTCCCCATCTTATTCCCATGATTCGTGGTATTCATTCCACCCTTTACGGTCAGCTCACCGCGTCGGCGCCCCCGTTGGAAGAAATTCAGGCAGCGTTTGAAGCCCGTTATGCCGATGAGCCCTTTGTAGACGTGATGCCGCTGGGTAGCCACCCGGAGACGCGCTTCGTTAAAGGCGCCAATATGTGCCGGCTGGCATTGCATCAGCCTCGGGGTGAGAGCGTGATTGTTGTTTTGTCCGTGATTGATAACTTGGTGAAAGGGGCGTCAGGCCAGGCAGTGCAGGCCATGAATATTATGTTTGGCTTGGATGAGGGGGCGGGGCTGGCAGTGGTTCCGCTGGCGCCATAATCATGGCAAGGAAGCCAAAAAGCCGCGCGGGCATTGATGATGTGGTGTTGATGCCGGTGAGCCCTTCTCAGCAGAAGAAGCGGCGTCGGGTTTTGGTGTTAGTGGCACTGTTTGCTGGGGTGCTGCTGTTTTTAATTGGCGGTTGGTTGGGCGCAGGAGGTGTCATGGACGCCTCCGACTCCAACCGCCGTCTGCGTGGGGAAGCCAAGATCCTGCAGGCTGAATTGGACACCGCGCGTAGCCAGCTGGCAGTTTTTCGCGCGGATTCAGAGCTGACTTTGGAGGCTCGTGAAGAGGTGCGTCAGGAGATAAAGGCATTGCAGGATCAAGTCGCGGAACTCGAAGAGGCGGTGCTATTTTATAAAAATGTTATGGCACCGGGCGGTAGCGAGGGGGGCTTGCAGATTGAAAAGATGACGCTGCAGCACAATAGCGACACTGGCGAATATTTGTACCGTGTCGTCCTGGTACAGTCTGGGGATAACCGGGGTTATCTGTCCGGTGATATTAGCTTGCAGTTGCGCGGTGAAAAGAATGGTAAAGCGTTTATTGTTGCTGGCAGCGATTGGCTTGAAGAGGGCAGCGAGACCCAATTCAGATTTCGCTACTTCCAAGAGCTGAACGGCCGATTTAAGGTGCCTGAAGGGGTGGCGGTGCAGGCGCTGGATGTGGATGCTGAGAGCGGCGGCATGAGCCGTTACGAGACACAAAAAACGATAAAGTGGCAGTAGGAGAATCGTGTGCTAAGCCGATACAAAAAAAGCTCGATGACTACAGGATCGTCGTCCCAGGATTACCGTAACCACACATTGATTGCGCCTAGCGCAACCGTCCGTGGTGATATTGAATTTTCCGGAGGTTTGCATATCCAAGGTACCGTGGAAGGCAGTGTCAGTGTGGGCGAGGAGGGTGGCCGCTTGGTAATCGGTGAAAGCGGTGTGGTTAAAGGTGAAATTCGGGTTGCTCAGGTGGTAATTAATGGGCGTGTAGAAGGCGATGTGCACGCCACGGAGAATCTTGAGCTGGCAGAAAAGGCCTCAGTGGAGGGCAATGTATACTATCGCATGGTTGAGATGGTCATGGGGGCGCAGGTGAATGGCAAGTTGGTGCGTCTGGATGACGAACGTCGAAGTCTGCCTGCGCCGGATGCCAAAAAGGTTACCAAGCCAGAACCGGCTGAGACGCCAGCCGAAGAGAATGTGGTAGGGAAGGGGAGTGCGGATAATTCTTGACTGTTTTAGTCGGGTACTAGAACATGATCAGTCCGTTCAGGAGGGTTCGTACCTGAGTGGCTTTTCTTCTGCCCAAATGTCAGCCGATAGCGAGAGTATGATCGAGTCAGCACCGATTTCATTTACCGATGCCGCCGCCGCCAAAGTTAAAGAGCTGCGTGACGACGAAGGAAATCCGAACCTCAAGCTGCGTGTTTATATTACCGGTGGTGGGTGCGCAGGGTTCTCTTATGGTTTTACTTTCGATGAGACGGTGAACGAGGACGATACTTCGGTAGAGAAAGAGGGTGTCATTTTGCTGGTGGACGCCATGAGTATCCAGTATCTGGATGGCTCCGTGGTCGACTACGAAAAAGGCCTGATGGGCTCACGTTTTGTGGTGAGCAACCCTAATGCGGCTACTACTTGTGGTTGCGGGTCTTCTTTCTCGGTCTAGTCGGCTGTTGAAAACCTTCTTGCCTGCTCAGCTTTTTAGGCCGGTTCGCAATCTAGGTGCAACTTTTAGATTGCGCATCTTTAGCCATCTAAATAAAGCGCAACTGATGTGCTCTAAGTACATTTTGACCACTTTTCAGTGGCCCGCGACCGACTTTTCTGTGTTCCCTTGAGATTTTGCGCTTTGCATGATACGCCTGCTGCTGTCATAAAAAATTCACCGTTCAATCAACAATTCGTCGCTTTTCGGGTAGATACTGAACCCATGATGACGACAAAACCGACATTTCAACGAATGACCGCCGCAGACACCCGGGCCATGTGCTGGTTGCTACAGCAGCCACAGGCAGCCCGTCGTGCCCGTTTGGCGCGGATGGTCTCTCGCTTCGGCGATGGCCCGTTTTATGTGGCTTTGACGCTATGTATATGGGGGATGGATCGCCAGGGTGGCAGTGAGTTTGCTCTCACTGCGATGGTGGCCTACGCCCTTGAGATGCCGTTGTTTGTATTGCTCAAGCATCTAATCAAGCGGCCTCGACCGGCGGATGCGCTGGAAAGCCTGTCGGCATTTATCCAGCCGGCGGATCGATTCAGCTTTCCGTCTGGTCACACTGCGGCAGCCTTTGTGATGGCGTCTTTGCTTTGCGTGTTTTACCCGCCGGTGATAGCTCTTGCGTTGGGCTTGGCGCTGATGGTAGGGCTGTCGCGAGTGTTGCTTGGGGTTCATTATCCTTCGGATATTTTTGCTGGAGCCGCCCTTGGCTTTGGCTGTGCCATGATTGGTCTCTGGCTGGTTTAAGGTGCCAGCTTCGAGCTGAAAGACACCAAGCGCTGGCAGTGCCAACTGATAGTTGCCGAGCTGTGCTTTGGCACCTTGCCTTCTTGATCACGGTAAAGTGACCTGCCCCAATATGGTCTGCCTTGACGCGCCGGTAACCACTGGCGCATTGCCTGCTTTTTCTTCCATGCGAGCCCAGGCCAGCCAAGCAAAGGCGGCAGCTTCCACCCAGTCTGGGGCCAATCCCTGTTTGGCGGTACTGGTGACTGGGGTGCTGAGTAGCGCTTGGATGCGCTCTAGCAAGTGTTGGTTATGGGCGCCGCCGCCGCAGATCAACACTTGGTCCGGTTGGAAGTCACTGAGTGCATCGCTGATTGAGTGGGCGGTGAGTTCTGCTAGTGAGGCCTGGACTACGCTGGTAGTGAGTGAATGATTCGCAAGTTGTTCGTTTAGCCAGTCAAGGCTGAAACGTTCCCGCCCAGTGCTTTTGGGGGGGGGCAGCCGGAAATAGGGGTCGCTCAGCAAGGTGTTGAGTAGGGCTAAGTCGGGCTGGGCGCTGGCAGCCCAGTCGCCGTTGCGATCATAGGCCCGCTGGTGATGTTGCTGAATCCAGCTATCCATCAATACGTTGCCCGGCCCGGTATCAAAGCCGCCGCTGAGCTGGCCATTCTCTAGTAGCGTCACATTGGCCATGCCGCCAATATTTACTACTGCGATGCGTTGATCGGGGCGAGCGAAAAGCTGTTGGTGGAAGGGCGGTACTAGCGGGGCGCCTTGTCCACCCAGAGCGATGTCTTTATTGCGGAAGTTGCTAACCACGGCGATGCCCGTTTTCACAGCGAGGGTGTCTGGGCAGCCCAGCTGCACGCTGAAGCCGGCAGCGTGTGGGCGGTGACGAACGGTCTGTCCGTGACAACCGATGGCGCGAACTTGTTCTGGTGCGATGGCCGCCTGGTCGAGCAGAGTCTGGCAGGTGTTCGCGTAGTGTTCAGCCAATTGAAGGCTGACGGCGCCGGCCCGGTCAATTTCGTTATTGCCCGGCTGGCAGAGGCCGAGAATCTCGCCGCGAAGGCTCTCAGGGATGGGTTGGCTCAGGGTGCTGACCAGTGTGAAATGGTTGTCACTAATGTTGGCGATGACAGCGTCGATACCGTCCAAACTGGTGCCAGTCATCAGCCCTATGAATAGGGCGGGTGGGGCCTTAGAAGACATCGCTGCTGGCCAGTGTTGAGGCTTCGGAGAACAGGGTCATTTGTGCCTTTAGCTGGTTGGCGGCGATCAGAAACTCCGCTCTCTCATTGTCGTTGATGCCGCGAGCCTTAGGAAGGGGTACGGTCAGTGGATTGCGGTGAACGCCGTTGATGCGGAATTCATAGTGCAGGTGCGGGCCCGTGGCTAGGCCGGACATGCCCACGTAGCCAATGGTTTGGCCCTGCTTCACTCGGCGGCCTACGCGCATGTCTTTGGCAAAATTCCGCATGTGAGCGTAGAGGGTGGTGTAGCTCTGACCATGCTTGATGATTAATACATTGCCGTAGCCACCTTTTATGCCGGCGAAGATGACCTTGCCGTCCCCGGCCGCCTTGATCGGGGTGCCGGAGGGGGCGGCGTAGTCGATCCCTTTGTGAGCGCGAATGCGGTTAAGAATGGGGTGTTTACGGCCTAGGCTGAAGCGTGAACTGATGCGAGAGAAGGCTACCGGGGTGCGGATGAATTCCTTACGCAGGGAGCCCCCCTTGATATCTAGGTATTCCACATCCCCGGATAGGGTTTTATAGCGAAAGGCTGTCAGGTGGCGGTCCCGATTCCAGAACTCGGCCATCAATATGTCGCCGACCCCCACTTTTTCGCCGTCCAAGTAGAGTTCTTCGTAAAGGATGCGGAAGCGATCACCCTTGCGAATATCCAGAACAAAATCCACATCCCAGGCGAATAGATTGGCTAGTTGTAACGTCAGCTTGTCACTGATTCCAGCGGCTGCACCGGCGAGGAATAATGAGTCGGTAATTTGAGCCTGGGCAAAACGGGTTTGTTTCTGATATTCGCGCTGGCTGATACGAGTCTGCCAGCGGCCATTTTTGAGGCGAGCGGTGAGGGTTTCCACCCGGGAGGGGTGATACTGTACTGCGGTCAGCGTTTGTTCGTCACTAATGGCAACCTGCAGGGTGTCGCCAGGGCGCAAAGAGGCTAATCGCTCCAGCCGTGTATCACTGCCGATCAGCTTGTAAACTTGTTGAGCTCCAATACCTAGAGGCTGGAGTAGGGAAGATAGGCTGTCGCCAGCTTTTACCGTCACCGTTTGCCATTCTGTGGCAATAGTGGCGGGCTTGTTGGTGGGTTGTGGTGTCGGTGTTACGCGTTCCGGCAGACTTATGTTTTGGATGCGTTCCGGGGTGGGTTCGGTACTGTCGGGGCGAAAAGCGATCAGGATGACGCCGCCCAGCAATACCATGCTCAGCAGTAAATGGGTGCGTGGGAACTGGCGCACCAGCCTGCCGGCAGCAGAGATAAGTTGTTTCATTGAGAGTCTGTGAAGCCTGAGTTGAGTAAATAGAGACTGGCGCGCTCCGTGGAGCGCAGCGGAAAACTGGCTTGCAAAGATACCCGCCTTCTCTGGCCGCGTTCAAGTGCTACAATGATGCGCTTTCGTTAATGGGTCTGGAAATTAGAGGTAGGTATGGCCACGGTGGATCAGCAACTGGCACTTATTACCCGCGGGGCGGATGAGATCATCCAGCAAGAGGAGTTGCGGAAAAAACTGGCATTAGGCCGACCGTTACGAGTGAAAGCGGGCTTTGACCCCACCGCCCCGGACTTGCATCTGGGACATACAGTATTGATCAACAAGCTGCGCCAGTTCCAGGAGTTGGGGCACGAGGTGATTTTTCTGATTGGTGATTTTACCGGAATGATTGGCGATCCTACAGGTAAAAGCGCCACTCGTCCGCCTCTCAGTCGCGAGGATGTACTGCGTAACGCTGACACCTACAAAGAGCAGGTGTTCAAGATTCTTGATGAAAGTAAGACTCGGGTTGAATTCAATTCCAGCTGGATGAATACGATCGGAGCGGCCGGCATGATTAAGCTGGCGGGCCAATATACTGTAGCGCGAATGCTGGAGCGTGATGATTTTGACAAGCGCTATAAAGGTAATCAGCCCATTGCTATCCATGAATTTCTCTATCCGTTGGTCCAAGGATATGACTCTGTGGCGCTGGAGGCGGATGTGGAGCTGGGCGGTACGGATCAGAAGTTCAACCTGCTAATGGGTCGGACCCTGCAAAAGACTTACGGCCAGTCGCCGCAAATCTGTCTGACCATGCCGATTTTGGAAGGGTTGGACGGCGTTCAGAAGATGTCAAAGTCCTTGGGTAACTATGTAGGGGTTAATGATGCTCCGGGTGAAATGTACCGTAAGTTGCTCTCACTTCCAGACAGTTTGACTTGGCGCTACTATGAGTTGCTCAGTGCCTGCTCAAATGAGCGCATTGAGGCGTTGAAAGCTG
>NC_008260.1:2865000-3120143 GCF_000009365.1 Alcanivorax borkumensis SK2
CAGCTTGCTGCAAGGCTGTGAGCACATGCGCGTGATGATCGGCTGCAATGCGCCCATGACAGCCAGCGAAGCGAAACCCCATGCCGAACAAGTTGTAGATATGTTTCTGCGGGCTTACGGGAAGGAAAAGGAATAATCACGTTTAGCGGGAAAACCAAAGTTCATCACGAAGCGCAAGATATCCGGAACCTGGCTATCCAACACACCTCGCGGCTCAATCCCGGAGACACCGCTGGTGTCAGCGCCCACGGAGAACTCACCGCCGAGGACTACCGAAAAGTACTAGCACCGGCCATCGAAGGCGCTCTGAGCCAGCACGACAAAATTAACCTGCTCTACGAAATCGGGCCCACCTTTGACAGTTTCTCAGCCGGAGCCATGTTGCAGGATGCCTTGGTCGGCCTTCGTCACCCGCTCAGTTGGCACCGCATCGCCGTCGTCACCAGCCACGACTGGATCAGCAATGTCGCTCAACAGGCAAGCGCGCTGATTCCCGGCGAAGTGAAAGCCTTTAAATAGAGGCCGAACAGAAAAACGCACTGGCCTGGTTGGCGAGCGAATAAGGCAAAGCTTCGCACTGTTAACGGCGAATATATCAACACCATGGCATGGCAACTTACTTTGCCTTTTATTTACTCGTGGCTAGAAGCTCACAAGCGCTTCTAGCCCGCCCACCGTACGCTCAACTTGAGCGCATCCAATAAATCCCGGCCTCCGTTGTGAAGCTCCCTGATATCTTTCAGAAAAAACGTTTTTTTCACCCTTGTTTGCACCACCAACACACCGTAGAGGACGCTGTCGCATTCCAGCGGAATGCCCAGGTAACTGCGGAAATGTTCTTCATCCGAACCGGGCACATAGAAATAATCCATATGAGCCTGCACGTCCCGCGCCACCACAGTACTTCGGGTGCGAGCCACCTTGCCTGTCAATCCTTGGCTATACGTTAGAGTAGCCCCCAGCACACGCTGATTCAGACCACTGGTGGCAACGATTTCCAAGCTTTTTCGGCTGCTATCGGCCTGATACAGGCTGCACACCTGCACGTTCAATTTCTTCCTCACTGCATCCACACGGGCATGCATAAAATCCGGGGGTAAAGACACGCGACCACCTCTCTGTTCGCCAGCGTGAATGTCAGCTCTCTATACCTTTCAATTTTCGTGCCTGCGGGCCATGCGCCCAGCAAATCAGGACGCCCCTGCACATACTCTACACTATACGCGCCCCCCTTTTGTGGAGCCCTGCGTTGTCAAAAAAAACAAAAACCGAGGCCGAGATCGTGATTTTTCTTTTTCCCGACCCGACGAAGATCGCTAGCCAGAGCTGTAGGCCCGCCCGCTAGTCCAGCAGGATAAATGATTGCATCCTATCACCGAAGAATTAGCCGCCTTCGGAAAGGCCTGATCGCTGGGGCCGCGGGTGCCGGTTGTCGCGCAGGCCCGTTTCGCTATGTGCGGGAAATTAATGCGGGGGGGCGTCGTGTTAAAACGTGTCTGGAGGTGGGCCGCATCAGCGTGAATGGTGTCGACATGATCTCCTAGAATGACGACGGAAAAACGGGAGCAAAAGAACAGCGCCGGGCACAAAAAGTGCCAAGTATGGCCATAAGAATGACCGCGCACTGGGTGCTGGCCTGTGACGGGCTCAGATCATCATACCCAACCATCAACGCCGTGACTTTCAGGAACAGCGCGCGAAATCCAGCCGTAGAGACGGCTAAAGACTGAACAACACGCGGCAGAACCAGGTTTTCAGGTAGGCGGTTTCTGCAATGGCCGGGTGCACAGGATGGTCCGGCCCTTGCCCCTCATAACCCACCACCTGAATACTGCGGTCAATATGGCGAGCGCTGCTATGCACCACCTCAAGCAAGCGCTCTGCAGGCATATGCATAGAACAAGAGGCTGATACCAGGTACCCACCCGGCTTTACTAATCGCATGGCCAGCTCATTAATGGCGTGGTAACCGGCCAAGCCGTTCTTGAAATCTTTCTTGCGCTTGATAAACGCTGGCGGATCCAGAACTACCAAATCGTATTTTTCACCGTCAGCGATCAATTGCTTCATAGCCGCAAAAGCATCGCCCTGAATGCTCCCCACGGTATCGGCAACACCGTTCAGCTGCGCATTACGGTGCACATAATCCGTGGCGATTTCGGAACCATCCACACACGTCACCGATTCCGCCCCGGCCAATGCCGCTTGCACGCCCCAACCGCCACAATAACTGAACACATCCAACACACGAGCACCTTTGGCCAGCGCCTGCATTTTCTGGCGAGCAGCTCGGTGGTCATAGAACCAGCCGGTCTTTTGCCCTTCCGCTAAGGGCGCCACAAAAGCCGCACCATTTTCAGTGAGGCTGATTTCATCCAACAACTCGCCTTTCAACGCCTTGGTATAACGGTCTAAGCCTTCAAATTCACGGGCAACGGCTTCGTTCTTGGCGATAATATGGGTTGGCGCCAGCACCGCATCCAGGGCACTAACAATCACGTCAAGGTGGGCTTCCATGGCACCGGAACCGGTCTGCACCACCAGCACATCGTTGAAGCGATCCACCACTAGGCCGGGTAGACCATCTGCTTCGCCGTAAATCAACCGGTAGCAGGCATCGTCAAACAGTTGTTCCCGCAAGGTCAGCGCTTGCTCAATACGCTTTTTGAAAAAGCTACGCGACAGCGCCTGCTTCACATCACGGCTATACAGACGCGCCGCAATCAATGAATGCGGGCTAAGCAGGGCGCGCCCCAACGGTTTGCCACGGCTATCTTCCAGTACACAAGTACCGGCAGACAAATCCTTAAGCGGGGTATGTCGGGTATCAATCTCGTTGGCATAAACCCACAAGTGGCCCGCTTTCAGGCGACGTTCTTCATTTTTACGCAGGCGAATAACGGTTGGTTCAGTCATGGTGCACACATACTGCTGGCCGGAAAGGGAGCGATGATAGCATAGGGGAGGAATGGCACGGTCAACCACTGCGCAGTGCTGCGCACAAAAACACAAAGCGGCACTGGCAAGAAACGCCTATAGCCGCATTGTAGAAAACGCAAAAATCCGCCACTCACAAAAAAGCCCCGACCAACCGGCCGGGGCTTTTTTGTTGCATGACGCGTGTTGCTTGCTGCGCCTCTTATTAACCCTTAACAAACTCAGGGTAGGCTTCCATACCGCAGTCCGCGATATCCATGCCTTCGTACTCTTCTTCCTCGCTAACGCGGATACCCATTACCACTTTCAGGATGCCCCATACCACCAGGCTTGCAACGAACACCCAAGCAAAGATAGTCACTGCACCGATCAGCTGACCAGAGAAGCTTGCGCCACCATCGTCGGTCAGCGGGTTGGTGATCGGAACCAGCATCAAGCCGAGGAAACCAACTACACCATGCACGGAGATCGCACCCACCGGATCATCGATCTTCATCTTGTCCAGAGTCAGGATGCTAAATACAACCAGCACGCCACCCAAGGCACCGAACAGGGTTGCCTGCAAAGCAGTCGGGGTAGAGGGCTCCGCAGTGATCGCCACCAGCCCTGCCAAGGCGCCGTTAAGCAGCATGGTCAGGTCGGCTTTGCCGAACAAGATGCGACCAACAATCAGCGCAGCAATGGCACCACCGGCAGCAGCCGCGTTAGTGTTCATGAACACAACCGCCACCGCGTTGGAGTCACCGACACTGGACGTTGCCAGCACAGAGCCACCATTGAAACCGAACCAGCCCAACCACAGGATGAAGGTACCCAGTGCGGCCAATGGCAGGTTAGAACCCGGGATGGCGTGTACTTCACCGTTCGGGCCATATTTGCCTTTTCGTGCGCCCAACAGCAGAACACCAGCCAAGGCAGCAGCCGCACCCGCCATGTGAACGATGCCGGAACCGGCGAAGTCAGAGAAGCCCTGGTCGCCCAAGTTATACAAACCGAACACATCCGCACCACCCCACGTCCAGGAGCCTTCCAGCGGATAGATAATGCCGGTCATAACAACCGCGAAGATCAAGAATGCCCACAACTTCATCCGTTCTGCCACCGCACCAGATACGATGGACATGGCCGTTGCGACAAACACAACCTGGAAGAAGAAATCAGCAGATGGTGCGTAGGTAGCCGCTTCTTCTGCGCCAGCAACCCCGTCGCCCACAATCCCAGAAAGGAAAATAGCACCGTCATACATGATCGCGTAACCGCACACCATGTACATGATGCTGGCGATGGCAAACAGGGCCACGTTTTTGGTGAGAATTTCCGTGGTGTTCTTGGCGCGCACCAGGCCCGCTTCGAGCATGGCAAAGCCGGCAGCCATCCACATAACTAGCGCGCCACAGATAAGGAAATAAAACGTATCCAGCGCGTATTTCAATTCAAAAATTTGGTTTTCCACAATGCAACCCTCCGAAAATGGAAGCGTGTTCTCTTAAAGCCCTGGCATGGGTCAATTCAAAACACGGTAAAACTTAAATCGCGTCCTCGCCGGTTTCACCGGTACGGATGCGAATCGCTTGCTCAAGGGAGGTAACGAAGATTTTGCCGTCACCAATTTTGCCGGTATTAGCGGCTTTCGCGATGGCTTCAATCACTTGGTCCAAGCTCGACTCGGCGATGGCCACTTCGATTTTTACCTTGGGCAAGAAATCCACCACGTACTCGGCACCCCGGTACAGCTCGGTGTGACCTTTCTGACGCCCAAAGCCTTTCACTTCAGTAACAGTGATGCCCTGCACGCCAATCTCGGAGAGTGCTTCACGCACGTCATCCAATTTGAACGGCTTAATTACGGCAGTAACCAATTTCATTTTTTTCTCCTCAGCTTTCACCGCGTCCGGTGACGTCCGTTTCTCTTCGAGCCCCGTTATGGTTCCCGATCCACATCTTGCGCGAACGCTCTGACCCAATTAGTGCACGACCCATGCCAGTTTTAAAAAATCATGCTTTATCAGTCACTTGCATCACAGCCTGGATTCATCATCCAGCCCAAGCGCGCCATTATAGCGCACCACAATGGGGCAGGATCCAGGTTGGTGCAGAATGTCTGCCTGAGCAACCCGGTGCCTCACCCCCGCACACCGTGCTACCATCCGCGCATCATTACAAGGACGCCGTTGTTATGCCTGATCAACCCTTCATCGACCGCCTTATGGCCGACATCAGCCGCCGCCTGCCTACTGACCTGGGCGGGTTGCGTAGCGAAGTAGAACGCAACGTACGCGGCGTGCTGGCAGAAACCGTCAGCCGGCTGGATCTGATTACCCGTGAAGAGTTCGATATCCAGCAGCAAGTATTGCTGCGCACCCGCGAAAAACTGGAAGCGCTGGAGAAACAGGTAGCCGAACTGGAAAAAGCACAGGACGCCTGAACTACAGCACACTTTCACTGTGGAAGCTTGCCTGCAAGCGCCCCCGGCTGCAGCCATCGCTTGGTGCGCCCAGCCCTTTTCCTACAGCCAGCATCTACACCAGCCTACAGGCACCCTGACCCCCACCCCGTACACTGCTTCACAGCCCATTGAATTTGTGAGGTATCGTGACGCATGCGCTGCTATACAGCCGGGCACCGGTAGGTATTGAAGCCCGCACCGTGCGGGTGGAAACCCATCTAGCTCCGGGTTTGCCGGCATTTACTATTGTCGGATTGGGCGATACCGCGGTACGCGAGAGCCGCGACCGAGTACGCTCTGCGCTGGTTAACAGCGGCTTCGATTTTCCCCAGCGGCGCATCACCGTGAGCTTGGCACCGGCGGATTTACCCAAGGACGGCGGTCGCTTCGACCTACCCATCGCGCTGGGTATTTTGCTGGCCAGCGGCCAATTGGGTCGCATCGACACAGACCCATTCGAATTTATTGGCGAACTCTCCCTGAACGGTTCCCTTAGCCCGGTCCCGGCTATGCTTCCCTGTGCCCTGGCTTGCCAATCCACCGGCCGCACCCTGATCGTCCCCCGTGACAACGCCGACGAAGCGGCCCTCGCCGGGGCCGGCACCATCGCCGCCGACCAACTCGCACACGTTGCTGCCCACCTGGCCGGGCAAACGCCGTTGCCGCTGCACCACTGTGACGCGCCACTGGCTGGGGTCTATCAAGGTGGCTGCCTCTCGGAGATCCGCGGCCAAGCCCACGCTAAACGGGTGCTGGAGATTGCCGCAGCTGGCGGACATTCCATGTTGCTCTGCGGACCGCCTGGTGCCGGCAAGAGCATGCTGGCATCCCGCTTACCCGGGCTGGTGCCGCCACTGAACCCGAACCAGGCACTGGAAGTGGCCGCGATTTACTCTCTACGCCAGCCTCGTGACAGCAGCCTGTTTCATCAACGGCCTTACCGAGCCCCGCACCACACCGCGTCAGCAACCGCACTGGTAGGCGGCGGCAGCTACCCGCGACCAGGTGAAATATCCTTGGCCCACCACGGCATTCTGTTTCTGGATGAATTACCGGAATTCGACCGACGGGTATTGGAGGTCTTGCGCGAACCGCTGGAAACCGGTGAAGTCAGCATTGCCCGCGCCGCCCAGCAGCTCACCTTCCCTGCCCGCTTCCAGTTGATTGCGGCGATGAACCCATGCCCCTGTGGTTATTTGGGTGATCCTGAAAAAAGTTGTGGCTACCGCTGTGAAAAAGCCAAACGCTATCAGAGCAAACTGTCCGGCCCGTTGCTGGATCGCATTGATCTGCACCTGGACGTGCCCGCCGTGGATGCCAGCGAACTTCTAGGAGATAAGCAGGGAGAGGCCAGCCACACGGTCCGCGAACGGGTTAAAGAAGCTTGGCGCCTGCAATGGTTGCGGCAAAAGCAACTGAACCGAGAACTAAAAAACGACCAGTTGGAGCCTATGCTGCGCTCTCACCGTGATTGGTTAGCCGGCGTCATGCAGCGGCTGGGGTTGTCCGCTCGTGCCCTGCACCGCAGTGCACGGGTGGCGCGAACCATTGCCGACCTGCAGGGTAGCGACAACGTGGAGCGGGACCACCTTCGCGAAGCGCTAAGTTACCGGCAAAACCTTCAGCAAAAACAGAGCTCCTAACGCCCCTTTACGAAACGTCGCTACCGTACTGACGGCCAAAGCAGAAATTTTCTGCGATGGTTAACCACAACGCCACAACCGCAAGCGACGCGCATAGCAAACACACAGCGGCCCTACACTCGCCACTTAAAGAAATCACGCTTCTCTTTCAAATACAGACGCGAGAGCACCATTTTGTGCACTTCGCTAGCGCCATCTACCAGGCGCGCCTGGCGAGCGTAGCGATAGATCCACTCCAGCAGCGTATCCTTGGAATAACCACGGGCTCCACATAATTGAATCGCCGTATCTGCCGCTTTATGTAATGTGTCCGCCACATGAATTTTTGCCATGGCAATTTCTTTCTTGGCAAAGTCTCCTTGATCCAGCATCCAGGCCGCTTGCATGGTTAACAGCCGGCCCACTTCGATTTCCTTGGCCACGTCGCCCAGCATCCATTGCACGCCTTCGTGTTCAGCAAGGGTGGTGCCGAAGCTCATGCGATTTTCTACATAACTGGCCGCTTCTTCCATGCAACGCTTGGCCAACCCCAGCCAGCGCATGCAGTGGGTCAGCCGCGCCGTGCCAAGCCGAATCTGGGTGACTTTCAAACCATCGCCCACGTCCAGTAAACGGTTTTTATCTGGGATGACCAAGCCATCGAATTTCAATTCGCAGTGGCCGCCGTGTTCCTCCGGCCCCATGATGGGAATGCGACGTACCACTTCCCAACCGGGCTGATCCGCATCGAATAAAAACGCAGTAAGCCCCTTGCGTGGGTCATCGCTGGTCTTGGCTATCAGGATAAACGTCTGCGCGCCTTCCGCGCCTGTGATAAACCATTTGCGCCCCTTGATGATCCAGTTATCACCGTCCTTGGTCGCCGAGGTGTAGGTCAACGAAGGGTCTGAACCGCAGCCACCTTCGGGTTCGGTCATGGCAAAAGCGGAACGTACCTTGCCGTCGATCATCGGCTGCAACCAACGCTCTTTCTGTTCATTATTGAGAATCTTGTTCAACATAATCATGGTGCCGTCGTCCGGCGGTGCGCAGTTAAACACAACCGGCCCAAACGGGCTGCGGGCGGCCTCTTCATACAGCACCGCCATGCCTGACACATTCACTCCCAGGCCACCGCGTTCTTTCGGTAACTGAAAACCCCACAGGCCCGCAGCTTTGGCTTTGTCGCGCAGAGCATCGACAACACTTTCCTTGAAGTTCTCATGGCCGTCGTAATTGGTCTTGTCGTTTTCTAGCGGCATGATTTCCGCTTCTACAAAGATGGCCACGCGCTGGCGCAAGCTTTCCAGTTCCTGACCCAGGGAAAAATCCATGATCATTCCTTGCTACTGATTGAAAAAAGCGCCGCTTTACCCGCAACGACGATTGCCGCGGCTAGCGGTAGGCGAGCATTAAAGAGTAGTACAAAGGTGGCCACCGTCTACGGCAATAATGGCACCACTCATGTAAGAAGACGCATCCGAGGCCAGCAATAACAACGGACCAACCAGTTCATCGATATTGCCCAACCGACGAAAAGGAATACGCTTAAGCATTTTCTCCGCCTGCGGGCTGCTAAAGAAATCACGATTGATATCGGTTTCCACATACCCAGGACAAATGGCATTGCAGCGAATGTTGTAGCGCGCACAATCTAGCGCCAGGGATTTGGTGAGCTGAACCACCGCTGCCTTGGAAGCGGTATAGGCCGCCACACGGCCGCCTACTCGCAAGCCAAGAATGGACGCGATATTCACGATGCTGCCTGGACGCTCATCGCGTTGCCATTGCTGAATGGCAAATTTGGAGACCGCCCAGACGCCTTTCAGATTGGTATCGATCACTCGATCCCACTCACTTTCGGCAATATTCTCGGTGGGACCTTCGTGGGAGACGCCGGCATTATTCACCACCACATCCAGTGCTGGCATGCAGCCAAAAGCCGCCTCGACGCTAGCGTGATCGCTTACATCCATGGGCACCACGATGGCGTCTCGGCCCTGTTCACGCACGGCCTTGGCGGTATCTTCCAATTTATCTACACGACGAGCGGCCAGGACAAGGTCTGCGCCTTCTTCGGCCAGAGCCCTAGCAAAATGGGCGCCAAAGCCGCTGGAGGCCCCGGTGATGAGAATACGTTTACCGCGCACACTGAATCGCTGAGTCATAAAGCTCCCCCTGTTGATACAAAAACCTATCCAGCCAGACACCCGGCCACAAGGACGAAAACGCTCAGGAGGACGATGACAACAGCAAGGACAGCGCGTGGCGAGTATCCGGAGTGGCACCGGGCAACGCCAGCGCTTCACAGGCTGGCAGCCACTGTACGGCGACCACTTCGTCACTGAGGGACACCGCCTCAGGGCAGGCTACCGTTGATGACAGGGCGCCCCAGACGCGGTGATGAGGATTGGCAAACCAGAACCATTGCCAGCAAGAAAACTGGCGCTGCAGACCCAACTCTTCGTGCAACTCTCGCGACAACCCTTGAGCCACGCTTTCATCCGGGCGCATTACCCCACCGGCGGCCAAATCCCAGCCACCGGGATAGAAGTGCTTGTCTGCTGCCCGTTTCTGCACGCATACCCTTCCTGCTAGATCTGTCACCACCACATAGGACGCACGATGAATCAACCTCTGACGCTGCATGCGCCCACGCTGACAACTGCCGCGGGGGTGGTTATGCCGGGAAACCAGCAGAACGGGTTCGTGATGACTCATGGGTTGTTTTCTTGCTGACAAGGACGGGAACACTAGCGTTATGGCGCGGGGATTGCCAGATGAGGAACGCTGTACGCAACAACACTGGACTGCCCCCATCATTTGGAACGCCGTGCCCACGGCATATCACAAACGATGATGGCGTGGGGCGGGCATGGGCCGAGCATGACTCACCACCCCCTTCGTATTGTTGCTAAAGATCGCCACTGGAAACGTTAAGGCTGGAAGTGACTCGGTGGGTGACCGGTCCATTTACGGAAGGCACGGGCGAAGTTGCTAGGATCCGCGTAGCCTAAGCGGCTGGCGACCTGTTGCACGGTAATGTTCGCCTTCAGGTACGCCATGGCTTTGGTCATACGCACTTCCTCCAACAAGGAACGGTAGCTCACACCAAGTGCATTCAAATAACGGCGCAGGGTCCGCGAGGTGACATGAAAATTACCCGCCAGTTGCTCCAAGCTGGGCAACATACCTTCCGCCTGCATCAAGCGTGCATACACCCGGCTAGCCCAGTCCTGGTCCGCCTCCAGACGCCGAAGCTCTTGCTCGCATTTCTGCGCAGCCATGTGCCGCGATGCCGGGTCGGACAAGGTGAACGGTTCGTTGAGCAAGGAATGCGGTAACCGCAGGGCGGCCACCTCAGCACCAAACTCCACCGGCATCTCCAACAGCTCACGGTATCGGTCTGCATGGGCCGGCGGCGCATAGGGCAGCTCCAGTACAACACCGCGGAAACGCTCACCCAGCAGGTAGCGAATCCCGCCCACGACTGCCGCAACCACCACTTCCAGGTAGGTTTCGCGAATATCGCCCAATAGCACACTTTCCAGAAGGCAGAAGCGAACCCCCTCGGTGGAGGACTCAATGCGCGGCACACACAAGCGAGTACGAGTCCGGAAATAACGCTCCAGCAAACGCAAAGCATCACCCAGATCCACACTGCTGATAGCTGCATAGCCCAGTAGGCCGTGGGCTGTGAGCGTGAGCTGTTGACCCAACACCAGACCCAACGCCGGGTTGCCGGTCATTTCCCGGGCCCCCACCATCACTTGGCGGAACTGCTCAAAACGCAGTGTCGGTTCCGGGTTATAGATAGCCTCTTCGGTCAACCCCACCTCACGCAGTAAACGCCGGGTGTCCACCCCCACCTCGCTGATCAGTTCGAGCAGATTGCGAACGTAGTTCACCGGCACCGGCGAACGGCCAGTGCCCGGATCAAGCTGAATAAAACGATAGCGGTTCATGGAGCCATTATACGCCACTTCTCCACCTGTCCGAAAATGACCGAAAGCTGTCTAGCCTTGCAGTTCGCGACAGCCCTTCTCTGTCTCTCTGACAATCCCTTTGCTGTAAATATCCCTATCGCAGATATCCAAGGGCAACGCGAGACAACGGGATCATCTACTTACAATCGCCAGGTTCGGCACCGATAATGCCCGCACCCTTTGTGATGTAGCAAAGAAGGGCCTCGGCCCCGCCACCTTCACGTCACGCCCACTGCATGACCTATGGTTCCTGCCCTGGGCAGCATTATCATCACCCGCATTACGACCATTGAGGTGATGGGCCGCCTTGGGGAGCGACCAAACGCCGTGGGCGTATAACGATGCCCACGCCCTAGTAAACCCGCTAAGCATTGAGCGCCGTGGACGTAATGCCGTTGCGTAGACCGTTGAAAGAAAGACATGTGGCTTGGCTCAAAGAATAAAAACGCAGGAAAAAATACCGGCAAAACATCTCCGCCTTTTCGCTTTTCCTATCAGCGCACTACCGGCACACCAGCAAAAATAGCGTCAGATACTCTCGACCTCGTCCTCAGTCAGCGCGCGATATTCCCCCGGCGCCAGAGCCGCATCCAGCTGAATCTCGCCGATCTGCTCCCGGTGCAACCCAAGCACTTTGTTACCACAGGCGGCCAACATGCGTTTAACCTGATGGTAACGCCCTTCCCGAATGGTCAGCAGCAAGCAAGCCTCATCCAACCGTTCCACCTGTGCTGGCAAAGTAGGCTTGTCTTCCCCGCGTAGCAAAACGCCCTCACGCAGCGCCTGCATATCCTCATCACTGACCGGGTCCGCACACTGCACCCGGTAACGCTTGCCGCAGGCATGGTTGGGAGAGGTAAGCCGATGGGACCACTGCCCATCGGAGGTGAGCAACACCAGGCCGGTGGTATCCCGGTCCAACCGGCCGGCCGGATGCACCTGAGCGCGCAGTTCTGGCGGCAGCAAATCCAGCACGGTGCGGTGGCCAGGATCCTCCGTGGAGCAGACCACATCCACAGGCTTGTGGAGCATCAGATAACGGTGTCCCGGCGGCTGCACCCGCTCACCGTGAACGGTCACCGCCTGATCCGGGCGCAACTGCAAATTGGCTTTGGGCTTGGCCTCCCCCTCCACCGTCACCGCACCACGGCTGATCAGCTGTTTGGCCTCCTTGCGAGTCAGGCCGGCACTGTGGGCAAGAAAATAGTCCAAACGCATGGGCAAAAAACCGTTACCAGTAAAACCGCCATGATAACCGACATAAGGTGCCGCGAGGGCATCACTGGTATCATAGCGGCCCGATTCCCGCCCAGAGTTACCGGAGCCCTATGAGCAAGCTTAACCCCCGCCAGCAGGAAGCCGTGGACTACGCGGACGGCCCTCTGTTAGTGCTGGCCGGTGCGGGCTCCGGCAAAACCAGCGTGATCACCCGTAAGATCGCTTGGCTGATCCAGGAGCGGGGCATTCCGGCACGCCATATTGCAGCGGTGACCTTTACCAACAAGGCTTCGCGGGAGATGAAAGAGCGGGTGCAACAGCTGGTCAGCCGTGACCTGACCCGGGGGCTGATTGTTTCCACCTTCCATAACCTGGGCTTGCGCATCCTCAAATCCGAGTTAAAAGCCTGCGGGCTGCGCAACGGTTTCTCCATTCTGGACGGGGCGGACAGCAAGGAAATCCTCAAGGAAATTCTTCGCCAAGGTGAATCGGAACGGGACCTGGACGCGGTGGATGTGATCCACAAACGCATTTCCAGCTGGAAAAACGCCCTGGTGCTACCCGAACAAGCAGTGAGCACTGCCGAAACCGACGAAGACCTGCGCGCAGCCATGGCCTACAGTGGCTATGATCGTATGCTGCGGGTGTGTAATGCGGTGGACTTCGACGACCTGATCCTGATGCCCGCGCGCATGTTCCACGAGCAGCCACGCATTCTGGAAAAGTGGCGCAACCGTATTCAGTACCTGCTGGTGGATGAATACCAGGATACCAACGGTGCTCAGTATGAAATGGTGAAAATGCTCACCCTACCGGAGGGCAAATTCACCGTGGTGGGCGATGACGACCAGTCCATCTATGCCTGGCGCGGCGCCCGCCCGGAAAACCTGGCGCAGCTACAGGAAGACTGGCCGACCCTGAAGGTGGTGAAGCTGGAACAGAATTACCGTTCCACCGGGCGCATTCTTAAAGCCGCCAACACCGTCATCGCCAACAATCCCCACGAATTCGAGAAAAGCCTGTGGTCCGATTATGGTTACGGCGAACCGATCCGCTTTTCTGCTCTACGCGATGAAGAGGCTGAAACCGAATGGATCGCCAGCGACATCTTTCACCGTCGCCTACAGAAAGGGTTGCAGTGGAAAGACTTTGCCGTACTTTACCGTGGCAATTTCCAATCGCGTATTTTGGAAATGAAACTGCAAAGTCTGTCGATTCCCTACAAGGTATCCGGTGGCAAAAGTTTCTTCTCCCGCAGCGAAATTAAAGACCTGATGTGCTACTTGCGCCTGCTGGTCAATCCGGATGACGACAACGCTTTTCTACGTATCATCAACACGCCACGCCGGGAAATTGGCCCCGCCACACTGGAAAAACTGGCCACCTGGGCACTCAAGCGCGAGCAGGGTTTGTACCACGTGTGTGATGACTTCGCGCTCAGTGAGGTCATGAACCCGAAAGCCGCCGAGAAGCTACAAAAGTTCAAGGCTTGGCTCGATGCCAAGCGGCAATTCTGCTTCGGCCAGAACAGCTTGCAAGCGGTGCAAGAACTCATCACCGACATGGATTATGAAGGTTGGTTGATGCAGAACGCCTCCAGCCCACGTATCGGCGAAAAGAATATCGAAAATATCTGGCAACTGGTGCGCAGCATTGAGCGCATGCTGGAAAAACAGGAAGACGACGAAGAAGGCGCCAGCGATCTGGAATCGGTGATCAAGAAGCTGGTGCTACTGGACATGCTCGAACAGCAGCAAGAAGAAGACGACTCCGACCGGGTGCAACTGATGACCCTGCACGCCTCCAAGGGTCTGGAATTTCCCCACGTCTACATGATGGGGGTGGAAGAAGAGTTCCTGCCCCACCGCACCAGCATTGAAGAAGACAACATCGTCGAAGAGCGCCGCCTCATGTACGTGGGCATCACCCGCGCCCGAGAAACCCTGGCCATGACTCAGGCGCTGACGCGCAAACAATACGGCGAGCGAATCGACACCACTGCCAGCCGCTTCGTGGATGAAATGCCGCAAGATGACATCGACTATCTGGGCATCGGCATTCAGAAAGATGAAGCCAAAGAAGCGGAAGTGGCCGAAGCCAGCATTGCTAATCTTCGGGCGTTACTGGATTAGGTAACGCGGCACTGACACGGCAACACGAGCACGTTCTTTTTGTGCCAAATGCAAAGAGGCCGCGTTCCCGTCCGGGGCGCGGCCTCTTTGCAATATAAAAAAGACAAACTATTTCGCGTTGTTGTGCGAAGCATATCGCGTGCGGCGTCTTTTCTTACTTTGCCCCACTTTTGTTCAGCATATAGATCACCGTGCTGCGAATTTCGTCGTCGCTACAGTCAAAGCAGCCACCGCGAGGCGGCATCGAGTTGAAGCCATTGATAGCATCTAGGACCAGGGCGTCGAAACCGTCTTCTTCGATTTCATGGGACCAGTAGGGTCGATGCTCCTTACCTACACCGGGAGCCCCCAAGGCGCCAGAGCCGTGACAGGTAACACAGTATTGGCGATATAACTGCGCCCCGTCGCGGGCCTGTTGAGCAGGCCCATTAGCCGGGGCGCTATCATCGGAACAGCCGGCCAGCCACAACACTGGCAACACCATTGCGATTGAGTACCAGTAGAGTTTCTGCAAAGCCGCTACTGACTCTTGCTAACCATGTACTCGATGGCAGCGTTGATTTCATCGTCAGAGCAGTCCATGCACATCCCTTTAGGAGGCATGGCGTTAATACCATTGATAGCATTCTTGAGCATGGTGGCTTCACCTTTGGCAATGCGCGGTGCCCAGGAAGCGGCGTCACCCATTTTTGGGGCGCCAGCAGCACCGGTACCGTGACAGGCGGCACAGGAACCGTTGTAGACTTGCTCACCGGAACGAGGGCCGCTGGCCACTTCTTCTGCCGGAGCTGCAGCGCTGCCACACTCGTCTCCTTCTACACACACAGAGCCCACCGGCTTGATGCGCTCTTCAATGGCGCGATCACTAAAAACAGAGCGCTCACCTAGTGGGTAGGGAGAAATTTCCTTGGTGCTCTTGGCAGCCACGCTACCGGCGGCAAACAGGGTAGCGACCAGTACCAGGCTGGCGGTTAGCATCTTTTTCACGATTACACCTCTAATTCTCTGTGATTCGCCGCGGAGGCCCTAAACGGCCCCTTATGGGCGCTGCGGCTGGCGATTATACCCGCTCAAGGCGTAGGGACAAAACGCTTGATGTTACAGCGAACGATGAATGCAAAACTGCCGCCCCCGTTAGAGACAAGCGGCTGTTCAGTAAAGCGCTCGATAAGGCTCCGCCCGAGCCTCTATGACAACAGAAAGATCACCCGTCGAGCCACCGCAACGCAGCGATTCGGGGAGTATCAGGTCAGCTCAACACGCGGTAAAAACAGGGTGAAGCGGCTTCCTTCGTTAACCACACTGTGAACTCGAATCTCCCCGCCATGGCGCTCAGCAACCACTTTGACGAAACGCAGACCCATGCCCGCGCCACGGGTTCGGGCGCCTCCGCTGGTACTGGCCCGGCTAAAGCGATCGAACAGTCGTTCCTGGAACTCAGGCGGAATTCCCACACCACGGTCACGCACGTCACAGGCAACCCGCTCACCATCGACATACAAGGTCACATCTACCGAGCTACCTTCATGGCTGTATTTCACCGCATTGGTCAGCAAGTTCACGACCAAGCGCTCCAGCAGCTCGTTATTACCCAGCACCCACACTTCCTGATCCGGGTCGTATTCAAAACGCAGGACGATATCACGCTGCTGGGCCTGAATGTGCACCTGATCAATCGCACTTTCTACCACATCAAGCATGTCTTGCTCGTTCATTTCCACGGAATCCACCGCTTCCACCCGCGCAAGCTGCAGGAATTGCTCAGCAATATTTAGGTTACGCCGGGCATAGTGCTCAACATTATCTAAGAACACCGGCAAATCCCGCTCTGCTCCGGAATGACGCATTTTCTCCGTTAACGCCAACACCGACACCATGGGCGAACGCAAATCGTGAGAGAGGAAATCCAGCATTTCTGAGCGGGCCCGCATGGCCAGCTTCACATCGCTAATATCCTTGAAGGAGATAATCATCATCCGCCCCGGATTATCACCTGCATGCACTAGCAGCATATCCAAGTACAGATCCGTACCCTGCCGGTTGCGGCATTCAATCTGGGTCCGCCCCTCACTGAGGGTCTGGCATAGCAGATCGTCCCAGCAGTGCTCGCGCAGTTCCAACTCCCTGTTCAGTTCCGTGACCATAGGCTGCCCGGAATCCAGCGCGCCCACTTCCAGCCCCAGTAAAAAAGCCGCCTGCGGGTTGGCATAGACAATCACCCCACAGGCATCAGCAATTACCACGCCTTCTCGAATTTGCGCCAAGGTCACCTGAAAGAAACGCGTCAGCGCCTCTTGCCGCTCTTCTTCACGACGCAACCGTTCAATATGCTTTTCCAATACTTCGTAACGTGGCCCCACATTGGGAGCCCGCGTACGGGTACGAACCAACATGGCCCGCACCCAGTAATCATAGGTATCCGCGTGTAATGCCTGTTCCCAAACCAGATCCAGCTCATAGCGCCGGCCATCATGGCGGAACCGGTATTGGCGCGCCAACTCACCTTTCCATGTGGCCGCCGGCAGGCTGTCGCCGCCCCGCAACGGCTTCTCTCCACCTAATAAGCGCCAGGAGCGCACCGGCAGCACCTGGTCCAACATACGGCTCATTTGTGCCAATGAGGAGGGCTGCGTCAGCCGTTGGTTCAAATCGCTGTATTCCGACAACCGCTCTAGGGCATTACGCATATAGGACAGCGAGTACTCCAGCCTCCGCCAAGTCCATAATGGATAGGCCATGATGGCCGATGCCATGGCCGCACTAGGCGCAAACCACAAGCGCAAAGAAATCAACGAGGCCATGCTAACCAGCAAACACAGCAACAGCACCGAAAAAACCAGCGGCATGCTCCAGCGTGGCAACACATAAGGCATCAGCAAGGGCGCCAACAGAGCCAGCACTACCCCAAGCACCAACGCACTGGGCATGGCTAAATCGCGGATGAGACGATCGGCGCGCAAGGCATCCAGCAGATTTGCATTGATCTCGACACCGGCCATTAACTCCCCCTGATCCGCCATAGGGGTGGGCAGCATGTCACCCAAGCCGGCAGCAGTAGCGCCGATGAGCACAATTTTGTCGCGAATCAATTGTTCGGGTATTCGGTTATTGAGTAGCTCGACGGCAGAAACTTGCGGATAACTATTAGGGCCGCTGACAAAAGGGATGTAACGGTGATATCGACGGACATTAGCCAGCCCAGAAAACTCTTCGCCCTTATCGGCGGGAAACACCTGTTCAGACAAAATCCCTTCTTGCACGAGCAACGTGTGGGTAATGTGTGGCCACCAAGCCTGCCCCACCCCCGAGCGCATATAGACCGACCGAGCCACACCGTCGGCATCCAGCTCCAAATCCACATGCCCCAACCCGGCTGCAGCACGAGCAAACGGTGAATAAGGCAATACTTCAATCAACTGCCCCCCTGCCCGCAATTGCTCCACATGCACGGGCAGGTACACATGCTCGTTGGCTTCCATGGCCTGCACCAAGGCCACATCAGAACCCGGGTTGTTACGGTCAGGCTCAGACAGAATCAGATCCATGAGCACAGCACGGGCACCCATTTCCGTAAGACGCTCGATCAGTTGGGCGTGGACTTCCCGATCCCAGGGCCAACGCCCAATTTCGCGCAAGCTGTATTCATCGATCCCAACGATCACCACATCCTGGGAGGGGTCGTCAGGGAGGGCTTGCAGCAGGTTGTCGTAGATATACCGATCCACAAAGGACAGCGCACCGCTGATGGTCAACAACGCACACAAGCCTACGACCAAGCAAAGCACAGATACATGCTCTGCCAAATAACGGCGTTGATCCGGGCTCAGACGATTGCGCATAAGTTATAGCGCCAAGAGTAGAGCGGCCGCACCCATGAACACCCAAACATCCCAATGCGCATCTTCTTCCTCTGGAACAGGTTCGGGCTCTATTGGCGGCGCGGGCACACTGAACGCGTGCCAGCTTTCATCACCGCGCAGGCCGTTCTCATCTACCGCCCGCACCAATAGACGGTAGTCGCCCACGGGCAGTTCTTTCTGCCAGTGCCCAGAGGAAAGGTAATCTTGATTCAGCAATCGACCTGCCGGCTGACTATAAAGCTCCAGCAGGTAAGACCGGGCCTCGGACTGGGTATGCCATGCTGCCACCACACCGGTGTGCGACGCTGTCACTTCCATGGCTGGAGCCGGCAGCAATGCCACCGGCTCAATCGGCGCTTCATCCACATGCGCCAGGGTCGCGTAGCCCCCCTCTATCTGACGCTCCGTACCACGAGCCCCCACATCCACGCGCCCTTCTATGACTTCATTTCGCGTGGTCTCGGCTCCATCCACCCCCAAGTAATACTCCGTACCCCGCACCGCGGCCACGGCACCGGGGGTGTAGACCTCAAAAGAAGCCTCGTCACTTTGGCGGGGACTGACACGGTTACGGATATTACCGCGCTGCAAACGCAGCTCGGTGCGTTCATTTTGGTGATTCAGAAAACGACGATAGCGGGTCACAACCAGCAAACTCGTCGGCTTAATATGCACTTCTGACTGATCAGCAAAACGTAGGCGGGCACTACTATTGGCGGCGGTTTCCAACGCATCACCAAAACCAACCACATCACCATTGCTCAGCCGACGAGGCTCTCCGCCGCTAGCTGGATACAACATCACTTCACCGGTGATCGCATCAACAGTGGCCGGAATGGGTTTTTCCTTCAACCAGCTCGTTGGCACCAGTAAGGTGTCGCCGGGGTGCAAAACATGAGGGTCGTCGAGGTCATTATGGCGTGCCAATTTACCCCAGCAGGTTTGTGGGGTCTGGGCGAACTGTTGGCAGACTTTCCAAAGAGAGTCGCCAGGGCGCAAGGTATAATGCCAATCATCCCCGGCCCAGGCCGTTGATAGCAGGCACAGCAGCATGGCCGTGCTCAACCAGACCCTCATAGATGTGTCCTTATTCTTCGATCGGCTCCAGACGATATCCGTGCTGGTACACCGTTTTAATTCGATAGCCTCGTTCAGGGCGAATTTGCAGGCTACGTCGAATCCGGCTGATATGCACGTCAACGGTGCGTGATTCAATCGGGGTCATGATACCCCAAACCTTCTCCAGCAAGTGCGCCCGACTCATGAGTTTGCCCACATTTTGGAACAAATAGCAGGCCAGCTCGTAATCCTTGTCAGTCAATTTAATCGCTTCTTCATCCAGCAGGATCTGACGCCGGGACCGGTCCACGGTCCACGGCCCCACATTCAGCGTGGTTTCTTCATCCATTTCCGATACCCCTGCCCGACGCCCGAGAGCGCTAATACGGGCCAGCAATTCCGCTTGCTTGGTAGGCTTCACCATATAATCATCCGCCCCTTGAGAAAGTGCGCCGACAATGGATGATTCATCATCACGCTGCGTCGCGAATAACACAGGGGTGCGATTACCGCTGGCTCGTACTTCTTCGAGCACAGCGTAGCCGTTCATGTCTGGCACTTCCCAGTCGAGCACCAAAATATCGAAGGTGTCACGACGCAGAAGGGACATAAAATCACGGCCACTGGCCATGTGAATACAGTTATGGCCAGCCTCTTTAAGCCAGTGAGTGACCAGCTCCGCCTGGGCCATGTCATCTTCGAGATAAGCAATGCGCACGGTTAAACTCCATCTGTTGCAGGCCAACATCTGCCCGCAAAGGGTACCGATGTATCAACGCGTTAGCGGGAAAAGATTGTAAAATACCCGAACGAACGATTCGGCACCACATCAGCCATCAGATCCAACCCTTACCTCACCCTCGCCTCTTTCAGGCCGGACCACTGGTCAACTTCAGGCCGACAATCCCCACCACAATCAATGCCATAAAGGCCAGCCGTGACGCATTGGCCGGATCCTTGAAGAACACGATACCGATCAGGGTAATACCCACCGCACCGAGCCCTGTCCAGATGGCGTATGCCGTGCCCACGGGAATGCCCCGCATCGCATAGGACAACATCAACATATTCAAGCCGGTGAGCACAAGTGAAGTACCAATAGAGAGCACCCCTGGGCTAAGCTGGATCCATTTGAGACTCATGGCCCAAGCGATTTCCACAATCACCGCCAGTAATAACACGACCCAATACAGATTCATCCCCACTTTCTCCAACACAAGCCCGCCCACCACATTGGCACACGGCGGACACGGGCTCGTCAGGAAAACAGCACTGCCGGAAACCCGGAAAGAGACAGCCTGCTCATGGTCAGATACCGGGACACGCTCCCGACGCGCCGATTATAGCGATCACAACACAGGATGCACCCAATCCATGGACGAGGCCGCCACAAACCGCTATCATTCGCGCCCGTTGAACCCCCAAGTTCTTCAAGTTTTGCGCCCGTAGCTCAGCTGGATAGAGCGTTGCCCTCCGGAGGCAAAGGTCAGAGGTTCGAATCCTCTCGGGCGTACCAGATAAAAAAACCTCCCATCGGGAGGTTTTTTTATGGGCTATCAAAAATCAACAGCACGCCCCCATCACTCATTTTCCCGATACGTACTTGGCGAGCAGCCCTGCCAGCGCCGGAAGGCGCGGACAAATCCGCCTGCGTCGGTGTACGCCAAGTGAGCAGCGACTTCTTCGATCTTCATGGTGGTGTTGCCCAGTAGTTGCAGGGCCAGCTGGCGGCGCTCTTCTTCGACTAAATCGCGGTAACTGGTGCCTTCCTGCTCCAGTTTGCGACGCAGGCTTCGGGTGGAAAGGGCCAGGTCGCGGGCCATATCATTGAGGCTGGCGCCCAGCCCCAACTCGCCAAGCAATTTTTGACGGACCTTGCCGGCGATACCGCTGCTTTCCACGGTATCCATACGTTGCTGACATTGCTGCTCAAGCATGCGAGTGAGGGCCGGATCGTAGCCGGAAAAGGGCCGGCTGGCACCGGCGCGGTTAACCATAATGCGGTTGGATCCAGCTCCAAATGTGGGGGCAATGCCGCACAGTGCTTTCAACGCTGCAGCATCCACATCGGGGGTGCCGGTGAACTCGATGGCTTTGAATTCAGCCCCCTGAAGGGAGATTTCCCTGGCCAGATTAAGAGAAGTGGCCATATCCCGCTCCAGCAGAAACTGGCGCAGATGGGGCGGAATGGGATCGGGGTCAAAGGTGATGCCAAAGGCATCCTCCTCTTCGCACAAAAGAATGCGGCAATAGGCCGTACTCAAAGGCAGATAGCGCACCCCAAGTGCAACAGCTTCGCGCAAGGTCTTACAGGTGCGCAGAGCAAAACCCCAAACCCCGAAGGTGGCCAAATTGTACTGCAAACCCAGCTCGAACCCGGAAGCCCCCACCTCCGGCAGGGCCAGCATCAAGTTTTCGATCAGCCGCATTTCCTGCGTGCGGGTCACCAGTCCTTCACCACTGGATAATTCGCTTTCCAAGATACCCGTGCCGAGCAGGCAGGTTTGCCGGTCAATGCCATTTCGCTGAGCGAAATTGAGCATCACCTGGCTGATGGCCACCGGGTGCAATTTGTCGTTTGATTGATGCATTAACCGTTCCGTTGATACCCCCCTGTCACACACTGGCCACTTTTGCAGGGTGATTGGCCACGGTGGCTATTCTGATTGTTGTGCCGTCTACGTAATGTTCACCCTAATCATACCAACAAGAGACAGCACCATGGACGCGGCAGCATTGAACAAACAAGCCATTGCCTGTGCCAAACACTATATGGGCAAAACCGCCTGGCCGACAATTTTACTAACCGTGGCCGTAGTCGCCGCCTTTATTGCCACACTCACGTTATTCGCCAATGGTACGCTACCGGCCTGGGGCGCTTATCTGCTGGTCGCCGTACTGACCTACATGTCCTATACGCCACTACATGAGGCCGCCCACGGCAATATTCACGGACAGAATGATGGCCGCAAATGGATCAACGATTTGTGCGGGTACCTAGTAGCCCCCATTATTGCGATCCCCTATGCCTCTCATCGCATTGAGCACTTCACCCACCACCGCTATACCAATCAACCGGGCAAGGATCCGGACTTTATTATCAGCGGGATGCAACAAGGACTACTGGGGTTACTGGCCGCCGGGCTACGCTTCCAGTGGGTGCAGAACACATTTTTTGTGCAACACAGCTGGGCCACTGCGTCATCCAAGGAAAGATTGATTTATTGCACCGAACTGGCGGTATCGATCGGCTGGCGCATTGCCTTCCTAACGATGGTAGACCAGCCCGGCACCATCGCCGTGCTGCTGCTGGGATATTACACTGGCGGGCTATTCACCGCCTACTGGTTTGCCTATCGTCCACACCACCCTTACAAGGTAAGTGAACGTTATCGCAACACTAACAGCCTGATTATGCCGCGCTGGATGAAGCCGCTGGAATGGTTCTGGTTGGGCCAGAACCTGCACTCCATCCATCACCTTTTTCCGCGTGTGCCGTTCTATAATTACCACGCCCTACATCGGGATATTGAGCCGGTCTTGCAGGCACAGGGCACGCCGATTATGGGTATTTTTTCCCGCCAACCGCTAGCCGGCAACGCGTACCCATCAGCAAAGAAGCCGTAGCACCCAACAAGACGATCAACCTGAGTGCATACCGCTAGCGGTATGCACTCGCACATCGCTAATACAACGCCACGATGCCCTCGAGGGAACCGCCTGAACTACCTTGATGGCGAAGCATTCGCCACAGAACCCTTGTCCCCGATCTGTTCCAGACTTTTTATTTCTCCCAAGCGGAGAACATCGGAGACCATGGGCCCGCTTATTGGTGCCACTCTACGACCACAATAAGGCGCGCAGCGACATACTGCCTAATAAGCAGAACCCGCCTCCCGTTCCGTTTCGGTGAGGTGCTTAGGCTGCCCCTCAGTGACCTTTCCGACCCAAAGCGGGTGAGGCTCGGCCAGGCGCACGCGTTTGCGAAACTGCCGCCGCACCACCCACAATGATAACGCCACCACCAATAACAGGCCGTTAATCAGCAGGTTGTCGCCGTCGAGTACATGCTCGCCCTCCAAGGCGACCTGCAATACCGGCACCGCCAAATAACACAACGGCGCGGCGGCCAGCATTTGGCCGCTGAACCGCAGCGGCGATGCCCGCAGACTCCGCAACACCAATAAGAGAATCGCACCGCCACACACCGCCCGCTCCACCGTGGCGACCCAGGCCGCCCAAGGCGTATAGGGCAGCCCTTTGCTAACCAGAAAGCTGAACGCCACTCCGATCACAACCCCGAAGCACAGCCCCAGCGTCAAACGCAACAAAAAAGCAGAAGCCCGGCTGGGCCCTTGGCGATCACTGCGTCGCTCGCACCACAACACATTCCCGGACACAAACAACAAAGCCCCCAGCAAGCCCATGGCAAAGTAGAGCCATTTCACCAGCATTCCACCGTAGTCCCCGAAATGCAGAGAATAAACCGGTGAGAACGTATCAAAGTTCAAGCTGCGCTGTCCTGGCGCAATCACGCTCAACGTTGCCATGGTCGAGCCCAGCACCACATGGACATGATGCCCCACATAGCCTGGTACAGAGCCGGCCACATCAACCCAGCCAGCGGCATCTCCATAGCCGCGAATTTCCACCCAGTCCACGCTCATTTCTGGCAACGCTTCGCCCGCAGCAGATAAGTAATCTGCAATCGGCGCCATGGCAACGCGTTCACCCTCACTTTGTACCGGCGGCCACACCGCAATTTCCTCTTCGATCACCCCACGCAGCTGAGGACCAAAAACTAACGTGCCCAGCACCACCGCCACCAGGGTAAAAGCCCCCATGGCGGCACCGGTCACCGACATGATCAAATGAAACGGAAAACTGATCACGCCAACCAGGTTGTGCATGTTCTTCCAGTAACGGCGTAGGTTGCCTTCATGCTTAAGAGCAAAAAACTCCTTGCTCAATTTTGGCCAATGAATCACTAAGCCAGTAAACAGCGCCGCCCCGTACAGTATCGAAATCAGCCCCATAAACGTCATCCCCAGGTTGATGGGCAAGCCGCCACTAGGAATCGCCAGTTGGTAATGCAACTGATTGATAAAATCCGCCAACGCCGACCGGGGCTGCTCGACGTACTCTCCGCCCGTATCGAAATCCGTGGCGTGGGCGGTGAGCCACTCCCCCCCACCGGTTTCACTGGTTTGAAACCACATAACTGCCGGATCTTCTTCAGGCAAGAAAAACAGGCGAGTACGGGCATCCGGATACTGCTCGGTGACGCGAGTAAGAAGGGCCTGCCCATCAATGGCTTGTTGCGATGCCTGCGCAGTGGCCTGAGGTGTCTGCCAATGATGAAGCTCGTGGTGAAACACATTGATAGCGCCAGCAAAAAACGCCACAAACAGAATCAGCCCACTGACCATGCCCAGCCAAGCATGTAAATCGATAAAACGCCGCAAACGAGCCGCTTTCATGCGCCGCCTCCATACAGGGCCGTTGCCTGCAACGCTAGCCAGGCAACCCCGTTCATCACCAACAGCGCCACCAAAGGCGGCCAGGTACGCTCAGGGATTGCCACCAAAACCACCAGCAACATCCACAACAACATTATCCCCAACAACTGCAACACCAACCAAGATTGCCAAGGAACCGGCACCAATGCCGCCAGCAACCCCATCAGCATTGCTGACAGCGGCAAACTGAATACAAATGCCCAAAAAGCTCTCATCGGCTTCCACCCCGGCGCTGATAACGGTCTCGATAATGACTCACTATCAAGGGCACCAGCAGCGCCGGTAATGTGGATACCCACAACCCTACAAACAGGCCCACGCTGACCCCCAATTGCAGGGTGAACAGCAGCAGCCCGCCGGCCAACATGGCCAAAGCGATCAAGCGAGTAAAGGCAGGGAGAGGTTGATCCAGCCAGCGCTGCTGTCGGTCGGACAGATAAAACAGCGCCACACTGGCAAATGTGGCGAGAACGGCAACCAACATAAGAAAAACCATTATTTATGATAATGGTTCTCATTTAATAGCAGGCGGTCGCTTCCGTCAAGATAACAAGGCCGACGAGCTCAACGAGGCCGCAACTTACGCAGATAGTCACTGGCCTCACTGAGCCGCGCGGTAGACAAACGACTCCAATCCACAGCCTCGCGATCTGGCATCCACACACCAGCGAACGTGGACGCATCGGCCAATGCCAATTCTGCATTGAGCATGGGCACGCCGTGATAGTCACCGGCAATTCCGCCCGCGAGACGAATCACTGACCACCAAGCAGGCGGCCGCCAATGCAGCCGAACATCCGGCAAATGACAGCTCAGCTCAACTTCCGCCACACAGCATTCCAGCACACTATCCTGCTGACGACTCAGCCCCTGCCGCCACAACGCCGACCCTGCTACCATGACCAGCGACGGGAAGGCCCGCTGCAAAGCCCGACAACGATCCTCATCGCTCAACGGGTCGCCCAACACCACCCTGTAAAATACCGGACGCGGCGGAGCCACCTGCTTGACCACGCCAGATTCCAGCCAGCGCAGAACACAATCCAGTGCCCGCTCAGACTCCTCTGGCTGCAGCTGCTTAAGATCAGAGAGGGTAAATACCCGAGGCAGAGTGTCCAACGCTGGAGACAACATCGACATATCCTGCATCAACGCCTCACCCTGTCCGCCAACGGCAATCGTAGTCCGAGGCAGGAACGCAAAGCCATGGCCCACGCCAGCAGATGACAGATCACCGTCATCTGACGGGCTTGCGGCAGGCCACACAAACGCAACCGCACGGCCTCATCTACTTGGCGCTCCAGCATCGTAATCTGACGAGACCTCAGACCGGTGGGCCGTTCACCCTGCGCCAGACGCAACGTCAGCAACCGCCCCTGGATATCATCCTCCAACGCCGCATAGGCCCGCTCGACTAAGCTATAACTGGATAGGTGGCGCATAGCACGCAAAGGCTGGCGCCGCCGTGAACGGTGCCGTTGCGGCATCACGAACACAGACAACACACGGGCCAACCACTGCACAGCAGGCAACCAGCGAGCACCATCTCGGCAGCCCATCAGATACCAACCCCACGCGCGCAGGCGAGACACATCCCTGCGCAATACTCGCACCCGAGCATAGCTATCCGCGCTACCCGAGGAAGCAAAGCTTGCCCGGTAGACGGCTAAATATTCCTGCAGAGCCTGCAATCGCGTTCTCACCGCCTCCAGCTCCAGCTCTTGCTGACGCGGCTTCCCTGCCACTTGCTGTGTCCTCATAAGCTGCAACTCCTGCATTGGCTACTACCTACCTGCAATGCATAAAAATGGACGCCGGATCAGGTTGTGAAACCGGTTCAGCCCGGCAACGCTAACTGTAGCGATACCGCCCAGGCCGCCACAGAACAAAAGCGTCCAATTTACGTGTATACACGTAGCGGTTTTGTATCTTCCTGATACAGCTCGCCGGAATCGGCCCCAATCTTTCCTTTGTACGCTTTTACCTACAACAAGATTCGTATATGCCTTATCCTCCCGCCAAACGACATAAACAGGCCCCCCTTTGTACTACGCCCTCCTTACTCTACTTGCGCTACTAACCCTACTGATCAGCAACACACTGCAAGCCCACCCCGGAAGCCTCAACCAACAAGGCGGACACACCGACCGCAGCACCGGTGACTACCATTGCCACCGCGCCCCCTGCTCCACGCTTCACCGGCAACAACAAAAGGCCCAACAGGACGCCACCGACGCACAACGGGCGTTCAGTGGACTCTACGATCGAAACCTCTGGCCCCACTGGACTGACGCAGACCAAGATTGCCAAGACACACGGGCAGAATTATTGATTGCCTCCAGCCGGCAGACTGTGACCTTCACCGACCCGGATCAATGCACCGTGGCCACAGGTCGCTGGTACGACCCCTACACCAACCGCACCTTTACCCATGCGGGGGACTTGGACGTGGATCATTTTGTGCCGCTGCGCCATGCCCACGGCCACGGTGGCGACCAATGGGACAAAGCATTACGCCAACAATTCGCTAATGACCCAGACAACCTGATTCCGGTGTCCGCCAGCGCCAATCGCAGTAAAGGTGCTCGCAGCCCAGATCAGTGGCTTCCTGATAACCGCCTCTATTGGTGCGAATATGGCCGGCATTGGAAACGCATCAAACAACGTTACCAGTTGATGGTGACGCCCCAGGAAGCTGACGCACTGAAACAACTGCTAACCCACTGCTCAATGCCCTCTACCCCTAAAACGACAAAACCCCGACCATAAGGCCAGGGTTTTGGTTGTCGCATCACCCGCCTTGAGGCGGAGAGCTCACTGCATGTAAGGCTTACTGCTCTGCAGCATCCTTCATGTCTTCGGCGGACTCTTTGGCGTTATCATAGGCGTTATCCATATCTTCGCCCATTTCCTCCATCGGTCCTTTGCTATCCGGGGTAATGCTTTCCACCGCCTCATCTACCTTCTCGCCAGCATCCTCAACCGGGCCATCATTGGCATCACAGGCTGCCAGCAGGGCAGAAGAGGCGAAAATGGCGGCCAATGCCGCTTTGCCGAAAATACGCATAGAATCACTCCTTGAATTAACTGATTCGGACAGTGAGCACTGTAAGCATGTTCTTCACGCTTGGCCAAGGGAATTCGCACATTTCACTGCCATTTTACGAAGAGTTACAGACCGGATAGAGAATACCGCGCCGATGAGCTAAGGAGCCTGTGCCCCCCGTGCATGCTCAGCCTTTCAGGCTGGGTCGCAATCTATGCCCCGTTCAGGGCGCAGAGGACACGATTTTGAAGGTACTCTCTAGGGGGCGAGCCAGGACAGCCCATCCATCAAAAACGCAACAATTGAGTGCGGGCCAGCCAGGAAGGCCCGGAGGGCGTAACAGGTTTACCAGAGCAGCCTGGCCCTTTTTCCTTTCTCTGCGCTTTCAGCCGAGTAAGATGAACACCATAACAAGGAGAAACATGAAGAAAATCGGGAGAAATGCGGGAAAGAATGCAGGGGGGCTGGCGCAGCTGGTCACCCGTTTCGGCAATGAAATTACCCAGGTCGTTCAAGATATCCACGGCGCCATAGCCAATCCGTTCCACCTGCGTGGGCACGACTACACCCCCGCCCCCATGGTCTACGGCTTGGTTCGTTACGGTTTTCGCCAAGTCGGCAATGTGGCCAGCATGGCTGACCTGCTCGCCGACCCACACCAGGAGTTGCGCGATAGCTTAGACCTGCAAAGCATCATCAACGGTATTTTCGGACAATTATTGGTTGAGCAGCACAACCGTTACGCTCTGCCCATGACGCTATTACCAAAAAAACCACCTTTAGCGGATGCTGACACCCTGGTGATTTTCCTGCACGGGCTGTGCATGAACGACGCCTGCTGGAACAACCCTGCCGCCAACAGTTTCAGCCAGTGGGCTCGCCAGCATTACAACGCAGATATCCGTTATCTGCGCTACAACACCGGCCTGCATATTTCCGACAATGGCCGCAAATTCGCCGGGCTGCTGGCCCATACGGTCTTGCCCAAGCGAATAATTCTGGTCGGCCATTCCATGGGCGGGCTAGTAGCGCGCAGCGCACTTTACCAAGGGCGCCAGCGTGGCGACCATTGGGTGAATAAAGTAACTCACTTGGCTTGCCTGGGCTCACCACATCAAGGCGCCTTACTAGAACGATTTAGCAACGAAGCTAACCGATTACTAGGCCACACCCCCTACTCGCGGCCATTGATGCGGCTTGCCAACCTGCGCTCCGACGGCATTCGCGACCTGCGCTTTGGTTATGTACTGGAAGACCAGTGGCGAGACCGCCCGCTGGATGACCCACGCCCCACCAGCAAGGTGCCTTTGGATCCGCATGTGCAGCAGCTTTTTATTGCCGGCAGCGTTAGCAAACCCAACCATGCCCACCCCCGTGGCGATTGGTTAGTCACGGTAGACAGCGCGCTGGCGGAGCATCTTTACGCGCAAGCGAACCACCTGACCCGTGAATTGTTTTACCAGATGGGGCACATGGCCATGATTGAGCAAACCCGCACCTACGCGCGGATACAACAGTGGCTAGACGAATCAACGCCTGGAACGTAACAGCAATATCAAATTAACGATTACGCAGGCTGCAGGCGGTGCCGTCATAAAAAATTCAAACTAAAGCCTTGCCTCTTCAGGCCAAAAAACCGCAAACCATTATTATTGTTCTCGCTCGCCGTTTGCGCCTCCGCCGCTCAACCAGCAACCACTACCGCAACCCCCACGGCCACCAGAGCCAATGGAAAAATGATGATGCTATTGCGGATAAAGCGCTCGCGCCAGAGCGCCCATTGATAGTAACGATGCATTGCCATACCCCAACCATCACAAACGAACTCTCAGTATATGGACCTTAAGGCAATATCAAATCGCCCAAATGGAGTATATGCAATAACTGGAAAGCGGCTTTGCCAAACCCTTTAAACGCACGGAATGACGACAGGCCGATTTGAGGCTCAGGGCCAGGGAGCATCTGAATACTCCCTGGCCCGTTCAGCCTTGCTCAAAGGCACTAAACCGCCGCCAACGCCTGCTCGATATCCGCCAGGATATCGTCAACATGCTCAATACCAATGGACAAACGTACCAAGTCCGCACTAACCCCAGCCTTGCTCAGCTCTTCATCATTAAGCTGACGGTGCGTAGTGGTCGCTGGATGGCACGCCAGAGACTTAGCATCACCGATATTCACCAGCCGCTTGATCAATGCCAACGCATCAATAAAGCGCGCGCCGGCATCACGCCCCCCTTGCACACCAAAGCTGAGAATAGACGAGGGCACTCCTCCATCCATGTACTGCTGCGCTAGACCATAATCTTTGTCGGTTTCCAGCCCGGCAAAATTAACCCAACTCACCTTGGCATGATCACGCAAGTATGTCGCCACTTTCACCGCGTTCTCGCAATGCCGTTCCATCCGCAGGCTCAAGGTTTCAATGCCCTGCATAATTAAAAACGCATTCATAGGAGATAACGCTGCCCCCATATTACGCAGTGGGACAACCCGAGCACGACCAATAAACGCCGCCTCTCCCATGGCCTCCACGTACACCACACCATGATAGCTTGGATCCGGCTCATTAAACTGCGGGAAGCGAGGGTTTCCTTTCCATGGAAACTTCCCTGAATCGACGATAGCGCCAGCAATGGTGGTGCCATGTCCGCCCATGTATTTGGTCAGCGAATGCACCACAATATCAGCGCCATGCTCAAAGGGTCGGCACAATGCAGGCGTTGCCACGGTGTTATCAACTACAAGCGGTACACCCGCGTCATGGGCTACCTTAGCCAACGCAGCCATATCGACCACATTGCCCGCCGGGTTGCCGATGGATTCGCAGAACACCATCTTCGTTTTTTCATCAATAGCCTCCGCAATCGCCTGAGGATTGCGGCCATCGGCCATGCGCACCTCAATACCCTGGTTCGGCAAGGTATGCGCAAACAAATTGTAGGTACCGCCATAAAGCTGGCTGGTTGAAACAATATTGTCTCCCGCCTTTGCCAGCGTTTGGATCGTCGCGGTAATCGCCGCCATGCCCGACGCCATCGCCAAGGCACCAATGCCCCCTTCCAGTTGCGCAACGCGCTCTTCCAGCACAGCGTTAGTCGGGTTCATGATGCGGCTATAAATATTGCCCGGTACTTTCAGGTCAAATAGATCCGCCCCATGCTGGGTATCATCAAAGTAATAACTGGTGGTTTGATACATGGGTACGGCCACCGCATGGGTCTGCGGGTCACCGGCAAAGCCCCCATGAATGGCAATGGTTTCTTTTTTCATCACTCTCTGCCTCATAATTTTCGCCGCAAAACGACGCACACGCAAAAAGGCCGCCAAGCGGCGGCCCAAAAAACCACCTTATTTAATCGGAGGCGCTTCCCAAAAATCAAATTGTTTGGGCACATCCGCCAGCGAAGTATCAAAACGCGGCGGGCGCTTTTCAAGAAAAGCGGTAAACCCGTCTTTCCCGTCCCAAAATTCATTGGACCAATAAATCATTTTTGATTCCACCACATGGGCTTCGGCTGGGTGGGAAAAGTTCGGGTTGCGCCACAACATCTGCTTGGCCAACGCCACCGCCACCGGCGAACTTTTTGCAATCAGCTTTCGAGCGATGCAGCGGGCCACCTCCACCACCTCGTCTTTGTCATGCACACTGTGGAACAGCCCTGCCTTCTCACCTTCTTCAGCCATGAAAATATCACCGCTAATCACCCACTCCAGCGCTTTCTGTATACCCACCACCCGCGGCAGGAACCAAGAAGAACAGGCCTCCGGCGTTACACCGCGCTGGGTAAAAACAAAACCGATTTTGCTGTTGGTCGCCACCAGGCGAATATCCATGGGTAGGGTCATAGTGATCCCCACCCCCACCGCCGCGCCGTTAATGGCGGCGATCACGGGCTTGCGACAATTATAGATTGCCAGCGACAGTTCGCCGCCGGAATCGCGGATGGTCTCTAACGGCGGCTCCATACCCTCAGCGTCGTCATAGCCAAACAGGTGGCCGCCACCTTCCGGCTCCATTTCCATTCCTGCACAGAAAACCTTACCCGCCCCCGTAACGATAACGGCCCGGATATCATCATTGCTGTCTGCTTCAGCCAGGGCATCAACCATTTCGTCTTTCATGCGCAAAGTAAAAGCATTAAGGCGATCAGGACGGTTAAGGGTAATAGTCAAAATATTTTCGGACAGCTCGGTCTTGATGTCTTGATAATCCATGATCACTCCACTGGGGTTGTGCGGTTTTCAGTCGTTATCGATAGAGGCTCAGTAGCACGGTTTGACCCTGAGCATACCCCGATGGCAAGGCATCGAACATGGCATGAAGCGTCCGGTTGAGATCAGGCGGATTGTAAAAAGCTTGCGAAGGAAGCGCTGAAAAACGCCCTATATTCTCCGTCTCTCAAGCTAGTTCGCAATTTATACCCCATTGGGGGCACAGAAGACGGGGTTTTGAAGGCATGGAATCGCCTGTCGAGAAAGTACAACGAGTGAGTAATCCAAGCCACGCTGAGCACGTAAGGGGTTTTCTAGAGGCCCCGTAACACGGCCCAGATCCACTGGGCCACAGAAGCAAACGCTACGGGTTCACAGAACGCATATCCCTCAATCGCAGCCCCGGCGATTGTCTTTAAGCGCTCGCAACACCTGCTCACGGGTCAGCAAACCAGTCAGAACGCCCTGGGCATTCACCACCGGATAGATCTTAGGCTTCTGGGTCACCATCAACTCCGCCACATTCACCGCCGAATCCTCTTCACTAACGGTCAATGGCTGGTCGTGCATAAATTCTTCCACGACCAAAGAACCTTCACAGTGATAGCTGGAAATCAACAACCTGCGCAGGCAATCCTGTTCCGACACAAACCCCACCACCTTGTTCTGGCTATCCACCACTGGCAGCCCAGTAAACTTGTGCTGCAACAACACATCCACCACCTCGGTAAGCTCAGTACCCATTTCAATAGCCATGGGGTGTTTTGCCATCAAAGCACGTACCGTCATCTCTTGCATCGCATTCTCCTTCTAGAAATTGACCTAGCCGGGTCAGTCCTGATTTATGGCTTTGACTATAGCAACCCGGTATGTTTACACCCGTGGATATTCCCCATGCCACCGATCAATTATGGCAATCGCTATACAAGCCAGGCATCGCCTTCCTACAATGCTCACAACACAGAACAACACCAAGCCTGACCGCAGGCCTTCATGGAGCAGAGGAACAGCGAATGGTATCGCCCCGCGTCTGGCTGGTTTTTGGGCTATTGGCTCTATTGGTAGTATCGCCGCTGCAGGCAGCTGAGAGTGCTGCCTGTGAGGCGGCAGAACTGACTCACGCTCAGCTTAATCAACAACGTAAGCAGCTACAGGAGAACCAGGCGGCGCTGCTGGCGATGATTAAGGGCGAGATCCCCACCTCGGATCAGCTCGACACCGTATTGGGGCGCCCTCTAAATCAGCGACCGCTACTACCCTTGCCGCCGCCCCAGCCACTAGCCATCACCGACAGCAAGTGCCCGGATCTACAAAATGATATCGACAACCTGACACGGCAAATCAACAGCCTGGAACAGTCCATCCATACGTTACGTCATTCGTTTTTTTCCCTCAGCTTTGCTCAACGACAAGCATTCCGAAACTTGGCAATTCACCATGAGCAGCTACAGGCCATGGCGGATAATCCCGATGCCACCATCGCCTCGGCTAGCCAGCGTCTTCAGCAACACACCGAACAGTTGTGGGCGGTGCTTGGGCAACTGCAAAACAACCCCGATATTGCCCTGCAAACATTGGACGCATTGTGGCTGAATTTGCCGGCCTTACCGCTGCCCAGCAGCGGCGCCCGCTCCGACGAATGGCGAACCCTGCTCAAAGCTAGACTGGATATCCAGAGTAACGGCCGCACCCTACGCTCGGAGCAATGGAAAACCCGGCCATTGCTGACCCAAATCGATAACCTGGGAGGACTGCGCCAGGCACCACAACTGTTGCAACACGAAAGCCAGCGAATTACTCAACACCTGAGGAACATCCTCGTGCTGGTTCGCTACGATCTGAACGGCCCCTTACGCGATGGCGGCTACATGCCAGTGCTGCAGAACATTCTCGCCTTGATTCTCGGCGCCGCAGGCTTCTGGCTACTAATCCAGCTGGCTCAGCGCACCCGCCACTGGGCGCTCGCTTTACACGACCGGGTGGTTCAACTCAGTGGTGAACGCCGCTGGTTACTCAATGCCAGCCGTTTGATCAGTGGCTTGGCGCCGATTCTGCCGTGGGTTTTGATCTGGCTAGCGCTTGATCATCTAGGTTCCTTATTGGACACCCCATCCAGCAAGATTCTGCTATGGCTGCTGCCACTGGCCCAGCTCTATGTCATCTACGGGCTGCTTTGCCTGATCGGTGAGTGGTTAATACTGCGTGTGGCACAAAGCGCCAATGCCTACCTAGGGGGCGAGCAAACCCGTCAAGTGACACAGCACGCCCGCAACCTAGCCCGCTGGATCATTATTCCCTGGGCGCCGGTCATCATCGTTTGGGAAAGCCTAGGCCCTTCGCTAATGTATTACCTGTTCCTTGGGGTACTAATGGTGACCATCTATACCGGGCTTGGACGCCTGCTGGCCTTACGCCATAAGGACTATCAAGTGTGTCTGCAAGCCCCGATGCCCTCCCAAGTAGACCCACTGATCGCCCGCTTGTTAAGCCCGAGATTATTCTGGTTGGTGGCGCCCCTACTACTGCCCATTGCACTGGTAAGTTTCTTGGTTGGTTTTGTGGACCGGGTACTGGCGGATTTTGACTGGTATATGCGACTCAAAGCCCGCTGGTTCCGTTTCCGTGCCAATGTAGCCACCGACGAAGACGACGGTGGCAATAGCGAAGAACCGGTGGCCCAATCCTACGAACGCTGGTTTGCCCCCGCCTTGCCCGACGATGTGAACAAACCCCCGTTCATCGACACCGGCTTAGTAGCCGCCATAGAAAAAAGCATTCAGCGCTGGCACGAAGATAAAACCGATGAAAACGCCTTGGTGGTTTCCGGTGAAAAAGGCTGCGGCAAAAGTGTCTCTCTTGGCAAGCTCGACAAGGTACTGGAAAAAAGCTGTGAATCCTTAAATACCTTGCACCTGAAAGTACCCGCCAAGACCTGCACCCCAGAAGCCATTCACCAGCTGATTGGCGATGCACTGGGCACCGACCTAATCAACGACGGGCCGGCCGCGCTGGTCAAGGACGATGAACACAGGCAGCCCACCCTGGTGGTGCTAGACGAAGCGCAAAATTTCTTCCTTGCCCAACTGGGCGGCCTGGAAGGCTGGCGCACGGTGCTCAATCTGGTTAACGCCCGGGTGGACAATGTGTTCTGGCTGCTACTGATCAACAACCAAAGCTGGGCCTACCTATGCAACGTGTTCGGTCGGGAATACCAGTTTCGTAATGTGGTTCGGGTGAAACGCTGGGGACAAACCGATATTCGTTCACTGATTCTCAGTCGTCATCATCTAAGTGGTTTCCAGCTACGTTACGACGAAGTGTTATTGTCCTCTCGGGGGCCGGAAGCCGGCAACCTGCGCAACGCCGAGCAACGGTATTTCAGCCTACTCTGGGATGCCAGTCGCGGTAATCCCATGGTGGCATTACGGCTGTTCCTGACCTCGGTAAAAGTCAAAGGCCGACAAGTAACCGTGGGCCTGCCCAACGCCCCCTCGGCCAGTATTCTCGATGGCATGGGTGACAACTCCCTGTTTGTTTATGCCGCCATTGCCACCCACGAAAATCTGACCAGCCACGAAATCAGTGCGGTCACACACCTGCCAGAAAATGTGGTGCGTTATGCGCTGAAAGGCGGTTTCGATGCAGGGTTTCTGCACAAGAGCGATGATGGCCGCTACCGGTTGGTGTCCCTATGGTACCAGCAGGTGATCAGCTACCTAACACGGAAGAACCTGCTCAATGAATGATGGAAATATAGTCAACGACCTGACTGTCGTAGTGGAATTGTTCAACGTCTACGCATTAATGCTGCTGTTTATCGGTGGATTTGTGCTGTGGGCCCTGAACTGGGGCATCAGTAAAGCAAGCCTGAAAATCACCGAGAAAATGCCCACCCGACGCTTCCTGATTTTGCAGATCACCACACTGGTCGGCTTTGTACTCTACACCGTGGGCACCATCGCGCTGGTCATCGGCGTACTGCAGCCCCCCAAAGAATTCATGCTCGCTGCCGGCGGCTCCATCGCGGTGGCCCTGGGCTTTGCCCTGAAAGACATTGCCGCCTCACTCGTAGCCGGTTTGCTGTTGTTATTTGATCGCCCCTTCCGGGTGGGTGACCGGGTCAGCTTCGATAACGTTTATGGAGAAATCGTTTCCATCGGCCTGCGCACCGTGCGCCTGCAAACCCTGGACGATAATCTGGTCACCATCCCCAACTCGCGGTTTATTACCGATGTGGTGGCCTCCGGCAATGCCGGCGAATTGGACATGATGGTGGTCACCGATTTCCACGTGGCCTTGAATGCCGATATCGAACAGGCCAAAGCCATCGTGGAAGAAATTATCGTCACCAGCCGCTACGCCTACCTGAAAAAGCCAGTCACCTTTGCCATTGAAGAAATTGAAGTGGGTTACCGGTTGGCAATTCGCCTACGCGCCAAAGCCTATGTTCTGGATGTGCATTACGAGAAAGCATTTCAGAGCGACATCGTGGTGCGGGTATCCAAACGCTTTACAGAAATGCAGGTGGCTCGGCCGGGATAATGGCCAATGCCTTATGACCTGTGCTTTTAGCTCTTCTCATTGGCGGGTTTTTCTGCCTCATCGGACAGCACCGCTTCCAGCTCCTCACGGGGCATGTAGTCCAGATCCCAGTGGCTAGTGTAGGTTTCTTTTAAACGACGCCGTCCCCGATGCAAAGGCTGCGGGTCTTCATCACTGCCATGGGCGGCGTGGTGTTCACCCAACGCCGGCCCCGGTGCCGGATTGCTGACCGCTTCCGGCCCCGTGTCTTTTTGCTCAGCCCCCAACCGTTGACGCCAGGGAGTAAGCCATCGTTTTAGCCAGTGCATATCTTTCCTCTCCGGCCGCTGCAGCTATTCTATCATTCACCCCCACCCTATCACCCCGGCTTGCCATCGACACGCGAGCGCGTCAGCACCTGCCAATACAACAACAGGAAGCCAGCAAAGGACAGGCTCCATAAGCCGGCGGACCAGCCTACCCCGAGCCCCCAGGGCAGCCACCCCAGTGCCGTCACCACTCGCAACACCCCCGCCAACAGCACCAATGCATACAGCACAATACCACCGGTGGGCAACGCCATGGTGCGCCCGGTATGCCCCATGGCTACACGCGTCATCACCCCCATAATGGTGGTGCCCATGGCGCCGGCGCCAAGGGCATGCAGCCATGCCGTCGGCGCCACCCAATGCCATTGCGCCAGCGCCAACAACACAAATCCCAGCACCACCCACCAATGCCCCAGGTGCAGAATCCACAACAGCGGTTCATCACGTATCTGCCAGGGCGCCCAGCCAAATAAACGCAGCAGCACCATGGCCGCAGCCGCCAGTGCCAGCCCCCCCAGTAGCGCTCCGTGTATGTTGAGCGCCACCAGCACCGCCACCGCCAGCGCCAATACCAGGCCCACTGGCGTAGCCCAGGAAGGGGTGCGCACCTGAGCACTGTCCCGGCCACGGGCCTGCAGCCAGTTACGCGTAAACGCTGGTGTAATGCGCCCACCGATAATCAATATCAACACCGCCGCCAGCACCACCAGCGCCTGCAAATAGTGCGGTGAACCAGACAGATGAAACAACAGGTCCAACACCCAGCAGGCCGCCAGCACCCCCATCAGAATCAATTGCCGATACTGACGGGCATGCCAGATACGAGTACCTGCCAGCCAAGCCAGCAATGGCAGGAAAGACAAGTCGACAATGCTGGCGAGAATTGGCCAAAAACCGCCAAACATCATCGCCAATCGCCCAGCCAACCACAGCAGCCACAGAGCCAGTAATGCCCCGCCGTCCACCGGACGCGTACCGGTCCAGTTACAGACTGCGGTTAGTAAAAACCCGGCGATGGCCGCATTAAGGAAGCCCCCCAGCATTTCATGTTGATGCCAATGCAATGGCGCCAAGGCCAGGCTATCCATGCCTCCCTGAGTGAGTAGAAACATCCATAACGGTACCAATAATGCTCCGCCAAAAGCCGCGGAAAGAAAAAATAATCGAAACGGGAATGCCAGCACAGGCATTTGTGATATGCGCCGCCACTGATGGCACTTGCCATCAGTGGAATCAGAAGCGGACGGTGAAGAAGGAGGGGGTGTCATCGAGCTCTCCCTGCCGGAATACACTCCCTCGAATATACCCTGTAACTAAAAAAGCCGATGGAATTAATGCCATAAAACTGACCGGGATCACTGCCCGGCCAACTCAGACATAGCGGGTGCTTTTCACGCTAATTCAACCTAAAAAATCAGGACAATAATTGCGGACGCTTCATCAACCTAGACAATTTGTCCAGCCCCTGCTGGCGCAGGTAGCCACTGTCGCGCTTGGAAGGGTGGAAATCGCGTTTGTAGTACGACAGGTAGGATTTGCCCAACTTTCGCAGCCAGCCAGGCTTTCCTAGCAACCAGTTCATTCCCTGGCCCACGGACTTCCAGTCGGTGGAGTCATCCATTTCGGCGCGCAACTGGTTGTAGTGGAAAATAGTAAAACCAATAAACTCTACCGTGGTAAGCGCCATCTCCGAGGTGCGCATCCAATAGCTGCCCACCTGGTCCTGATACACATCGAACGCTACCGATTTATGCTCGCTTTCTTCCACCGCATGCCATAGCCACAGCGGCACCATGCGCTCGTCCATGCCGTCGAAAATTTCTGGATGCTCTAGAATCATTTCCGCCAGCATTGCGGTGAAATGTTCCAGCGCACAAGTCTTCGCCAGTTGCCGTTCCGGTGACAACCACTTGGCCATGAACTTTAGGCCGTCCCTTACAAAGGCGTCCACTTTGCTGGTAGATACGCCCTTCGATTCCATGAACGCATTGAAGGCATCGTGCTCGTTGCCATGATGCGCCTCCTGACCGATAAAACCTTTCACTTGCTCACGGAGCAAAGGATCAGTGAGCTTTTTCTGAAAATGACGAACGGAACGGACAAAAAAACGCTCCCCCTCGGGAAAAGTGCACGACAGCGCCGTCAATAGCATAGTTTTGAACTGGTCATTGTCGAACCAATACCGGGGTATGGACGGATCAAATTCAAAATCCATCTTGCGGGGCTGAATGTCGCTTTTATTTGTTTTTTTCTGCGGCTGACGCGTTACCGGCGCCGCAACGGCGGTTACATTGGCATTCATAGCGATGTCCTCGTTGCTTATAGACACAGTATTCGGCAGCCACAACCAGCAAGCTAGTGCAGGTTGTGCCATTTTTGCAGCACAAAAACCAAACGCCTGATGCCTCGCACGTAACGCTAGCCTGACTCAGCCCGATTCGCTTTGCCGCCGATACAACCGCGCATGGATATCGCCGCTGCTTTTCTCTTTCGTCAATTGCCAGTTGGCCGGGACTGCCGGCACCTCTCCCTTCCGACGGCTTTCCACATAGATAATCGCCCCGTCCGCCAGCAACCCATGGGCTTCCAAGGCCTCACAGGTCGGCGACACTAGGCCCAAATCATAGGGCGGATCGATAAAGACCAAGTCGAAGGGCTGTCGTTGCGTAGGCAGCCAACTCAACGCGTCTGCACACTGCACGGTGAGGCGCCCCTCGAACAGCGGCGTTAATTGGCGTCGCAGGTCCGCGCTACGCTCTCGCTGCTTCTCCACCAACACAGCTTCGCAGGCGCCCCGGCTCAAGGCTTCCGCGCCCAGCGCACCGGAGCCGGCAAACAAGTCCAACACACGCAGCCCCGGTATCTCAAATTGCAGCCAGTTAAACAGGGTTTCGCGCATACGATCCGAGGACGGACGCAAATCGCCACCATGGTCCACAAAATGCAGACGATGACCGCGCCTTTCGCCACCAATAATTCTTACTTGCCCTTTCTGCCCCTGAGCGCTGGCAGCAGGGCGTCTACCTGAATGCTTACGGGGCACGGTCAGCGGGCTCCTCATTGGCCGTATTGTCCGCGTCCGTTGCCACCGACATAACCTTTGGTGCCTCAGGGCCAATGCTGACGATGGCCAGATTTTCCGGCGCCAGGTTGCGCTGAAACGCAGCACGAATGTCTTCTGCGGTCACCGTGCGCACCTGCTGGTTGAACCATTGCAGGTAATCCAGCGGCAGGTCGTAGAAGCCGATAGCCCCCAGCTGACCGATAATGTCGCTATTGTCGGCGGTACCCAAAGCAAAGCTGCCAAGAATGCTAGCGCGGATCTCCTCCAGCTGCTCATCGGTGGGGCCGTCTTGCACAAACTGGTCAATCAGATCCAGAGTCAGGGTCAAGGCGGCGTCAGCATTGTCATTGCCCGTCTGCAGGCTTACCTGAAACGGGCCTCCGGCCGCCATGGGGCTGAAAAAACTGCTGATCCCATAAACGTAGCCCCGCTTCTGCCGCACTTCGTCAGTGAGAATAGAGGCAAAGCCGCCACCACCGAGAATCTGGTTACCCACATACAAGGCCACATGATCCGGGTTGCCACGCCAGGTGGCCTGATTACCCAGCAAGATATGAGTCTGGGCAGAAGGGAAGGTAATGTGTTCGCGCTGACGCTTAGTCAACGGCTGGGCCCGCGCCAAGGCCGGTGCCTCCTCGCCTTGCGGCAGGGCTGCGCTAATCTCTGCGGCAATGGCTTGTGCCTGTGCGCGATCCAAATCCCCCACCATAGCAATCACGGTGTTACCCGCCGCGTAGTAGCTCTGGTAGAAATCCTGCAGCTGGTCACGAGTGATCGCCGGCAAACTGTCCAAGGTGCCATCACTGGGCTGTCCATAGGGATGACCGGCAAACACCGTGGACTGAAACGCTTTATTCACTTGCGGGCCCGGCACCTGGGTTTCCATGCGCAAGCCCTGCATCATTTGGGTACGAATGCGTGCCAGCGTATCCTGTTCGAAAGTGGGGCTGGCAATCACTTGCTGGAACAGCGCCAGTACCGGTTCGCGATACTCGGGGTCGGACAATGTACGCAGGCTGATCACCCCCATGTCCCGGTAACTGGAAGAGGAAAAACTGGCGCCCTGATCTTCAAATCCGCGAGCGATGTCATCCACGCTTAACCCGTTCGCCCCTTCACCCAGCAAGGCGCTGGTCAACGAGGCCAGCCCTGAGTGCGCACCATCACGGGCAGAACCCGCATCACTGACCAGGCGGATATCCAGCATGGGCAATGCATCGCTGGCCACAAACAGCACCTTGGCTCCCTGTTCGGTTTGCCAAGACTGGATATCCAGCGCCGGCGCCTGGGGATCCGTTTCTGCAATCTGCGCTTCAGTAGAGGGGAAAGAGCCAGAAAAGGGGCCCGCGCAGGCACTCAGCACCACGCTCAGGCCGAGCAGGAAGGCCAGCCGGAAAGTATTTATCTTCATGGTTGCGGCTCCGCTTTCTGTTCATCAGAGGTGGGCGCTGTCGGCTTCACCATACCCACGGTCAAACGCTCCGGCACCAGCCATTGCTGTGCCACACGTCGTACATCTTCAGCGGTCACCGCCTCCAGGTGTTCGGCAAAACGAGTGGACAGGTCAATATCCAACCCTAAGGTACTAAGCATGCCCAGCTCCATGGCCTGGCCCATCACCGAGTCTTTCTCATACACCTGACCCGCCAACACCCCGGCCCGCACCCGCGCCATTTCCGCGTCAGTGGGCAAGGTGGTCTGCAGGGTTTCGATCTGTGCCAGCAGCGCTTTCTCCACGTCAGCCAACGTCACACCAGGGTTCGGTGCCGCAGTCAATGTAAAGGTCCCATCGCCTCGCTGAATGCCGCTATAACTGGCGCCAGCACCGGCCACTAGCCGCTGACCGCGGACCAGATCCGTTTCGATTCGCGCGCTCATGCCGCCATCCAGCACCCCAGCCAGCATGGTCAGGGCATAGAAATCTTTTTTGTCTTCCAGCGTTACCAGCGAAGGAACGTTGTACATCATGTACAACAAGGGGACTTTTACCGGCAAATTCAGCGCCAGCCGACGTTCGCCTGCTGGCGGGTTCACCGTTTGCTTGGGCCGCGGCGGCGTCTGCCCGGCAGGCAGATCAGCAAAGAATTTTTCCACCAGCGGTTCAACCTGATCACGGGTTACATCCCCAGCAATCACCAATGTAGCGTTACCCGGCACATAAAATCGTTGATACCAGCTGCGGGCTTGCTCCGGCTGTAACTGGGACAATAAGGAACGCCAACCAATAATCGGGTGGGCATAACCGGTACCCGGGCGGGCCACCGCCTGAAATTTCTCCCAGGCCAACGCATTCGGGTTATCGTCGGTTCGCATGCGCCGCTCTTCCATCACCACCTTTAGCTCACGGGCAAACTCTTCATCATCAATGTCTAAGTGCCCCAACCGCTCGGCCTCCAGCTCCAGCGCCAGAGGCAGGCGTGACACTTCGTATTGCTGAAAGTAGGCAGTGTAGTCGTAGCTGGTAAAAGCATTATCGCTACCACCATATCGGGAGACAAACTTGGAAAAATCACCAGGGCCGAGCCTCTCGGTGCCCTTAAACATCATGTGTTCCAACACATGAGCCAAGCCGGTTTCGTAGGGAGCTTCGTCGATACTGCCAGCCTTGTACCACATCATTACCGTGACTACTGGCGCCCGATGATCTTCGCGCACTAACACTTTCAGGCCGTTATCCAGCGTAAAGGCATGGGTTGGCAGTGACGCCTGGCTAGTCAGCGACCACAGGCCCAACGCCAGTACCGTTATCAGTTTTTTCATGAAATACCTCTATTTTGGGGACCGCAAACCCAAAGCTGCTCCCCTCTCCCCATAATGGTAGGATAGCGGCGCGTTCGCACCGCGAACGGCAACTCTGCAAGCAGGTCCCTTTTTTCTCCGGCATAGCATACCGGGTTATCACCCTGCTCTTGCAGCCTCATTGCAAAAGAAGGATCACCCTTCTTGATTGGATATGACTGATCATGAGCAACGAAGTTTCCCCCGACGACGACAAGCGGCCACAGCCAAACGAAAAGCCGGAAGAAAAGAAAACCGGTTTCTGGAAGCGCATGTTTACCGGCGTGGACGCCGACGAGCTGCCCGCAACACCTGCCGAACCTGAGGCAGACCCTGCCCCCGAGCCTGCTGAGTCAGCCTCTCAGCCGGCCGCGGCCACACCTGAGCCGGCACCTGCTGCCACAGCAGCAGCCCCTGCCGACGAAGCCAGCCCCGAGGTAAACGACGACGAGGGCAACTTCTGGACCCGCATGAAGCAGGGCATGAGCAAGACCCGCAAGGGGCTGGGCAAAGGCCTAGCGGACTTGCTGGTGGGCGCCAAAGAGATCGACGACGAAATCTTTGAAGAAATCGAAACCCAGCTGCTGGTGGCGGATGTAGGCGTGGAAGCCACCGATGTGATCGTCCAGGCCCTCACTGACCAGGTGAGCCGCGAAGAGCTGGTGGACGCCGACGCACTCTACGAATCCCTGCAAAATGAACTGCGCAAGCTGCTGGTCCCGGTGGACCAGCCCATGCAGATCGACAGCAGCAAAAAGCCCTACGTTATCCTGATGGTCGGCGTGAATGGGGTCGGCAAGACCACCACCATCGGCAAACTGGCCTGCCGCTTCAAAGCCGAAGGCAAGAGCGTGATGCTGGCTGCTGGCGATACCTTCCGGGCCGCCGCCGTAGAGCAACTGCAAGTATGGGGCGAGCGCAACGATATTCCCGTGGTGGCCCAACATACCGGTGCCGATTCTGCCTCGGTGGTGTATGACGCGGTACAGGCGGCACAGTCTCGCGGCGCCGACATCTTGATCGCCGATACCGCCGGTCGCTTGCACACCCGTGGCAACCTGATGGACGAACTCACCAAAGTTACCCGGGTAATGAAGAAGCTGATCCCGGACGCACCCCACGAGGTATTGCTGGTACTGGATGCGGGCACCGGCCAAAATGCCATCAACCAAGCTGAACAGTTCCGTGATGCTGCGGGCGTGACCGGGTTAGCACTCACCAAGCTCGACGGCACCGCCAAAGGCGGTATCCTGTTTGCCTTGGCCAAACGCACAGGCTTGCCGATTCGCTTTATCGGCGTTGGGGAACAATTGGAAGACCTGCGCCCCTTCCACGCGGAAGAGTTCGTTCAGGCCTTATTTGAAGATGTTACGGGTTAAAATCAGACTCAAGCGACAAGCAGCAAGCCGCACTTGAAGCTTGGGCTTGTAGCGGCTTAAGGACTTCAATGATTCAGTTTGACCGGGTCAGCAAACGCTACCCGAACGGGAAAGATGCCCTCAGCAAGGTCGATTTCACCCTCCCCGCCGGGCAGCTGACATTTCTCACCGGTCATTCCGGGGCGGGTAAGTCCACCCTGTTAAAGCTGATCATGATGATCGAGCGCCCGACCCAAGGGCAGGTATTGATCGATAACCAGAACCTAAATGGCTTCAGCAATCGACAAATTCCCCTGCTGCGCCGCAAAATTGGCATGGTTCATCAAAATCACCAACTGCTGTTTGACCGGAGCGTATTCGATAACGTGGCCCTGCCACTGGTGATCGCGGGTTATGCTCGCGCCGACATTGGCAAACGGGTGCGTGCCGCGCTGGACAAGGTGGGCCTGCTGGACAAAGAAAAGCTCAATCCGATTATGCTTTCCGGCGGCGAACAACAACGGGTGGGCATTGCCCGGGCCGTGGTGAACAAGCCCCCGCTCTTACTCGCCGATGAACCCACCGGCAACTTGGATCCAGCCCTTTCTGAAGAAATCATGGACCTGTTCAAAGACTTCGCTCGGGTTGGCGTGGCCGTGCTGATCGCCACCCACGACCTGAGCCTGATCGCCCGCTATAACCACCGTTTGCTGACCCTGCGTGAGGGTCGCCTGATCCACGACGGCGACGAACCTGGAGCGGCCCATGGCGCCTAATAATTCAAACCGAGGCAAACGCAACAGGGTAAACCGCAACGCCACACCGGTTAAGCCCCACCGCCGCAAACCAGAACGGCCGCGCCGGGTAGCCGGCGCCCATAGCGCCCAAGCCTCATTGAAAGATCGCTTCACCAGCTGGCGCCAACACCACCAGGATTCCTTGCGCGACGCCTTACAACGCCTCAACGCGGCCCGGGCCAGCAGCGCCATGACCATTCTCGTCATCGCCATCGCTCTGGCCTTACCCGCCGGCCTAGCGGTACTGCTCGACAATGCCCGCGCCATCACTCGCGGCTGGGATGGCAACGCGCACCTGTCTGTCTTTCTCAACATGGATACCAGTGAGGCCCGCCAGCGAGAACTCGCCAAAGAATGGCAAGGCACCGGGCACATCACCCGCACTGAAGTGATTACTCGGGCCCAAGCGCTTGAGGAATTTAAAGCCCTGTCTGGCTTTGGAGATGTGCTGGAAGCGTTACCAGACAACCCTTTGCCGCCATTGATTGTGGTCTTCCCGGACAGCACCGACCCGGTCACCCTACGCGCTTTGGAAAACCGCTTAGCCAAAGCCGACGACGTGGACCTGGTACAGCTTGACGTAGAGTGGGTTCGCCGCCTGCACGCCTTAATCGAATTGGGTCAGCGGCTGATTTCCGTCCTCACCCTAGCGTTGGCCGCCGCAGTGGTTCTGGTCATGGTGAACACCATCCGCCTAGCCATTGAAAGCCGGCGAGAAGAAATCGTGGTGGTGAAGATTGTCGGCGGCACCGATGGTTTCGTGCGCCGCCCATTCCTTTATACCGGCTTCTGTTTCGGCTTTGCCGGCGGCCTCATGTCAGTCGTCCTGATACAGGGCGCCATGTGGTGGCTCGGCGGCCCTATTGACGAACTGCTCTCCCTGTATAGTAGCGAGCAATCACTAACCTCCATGACCTTATCCAGCCTGATCATCCTCCCCCTGTTTAGTGGCGCGTTAGGGCTTCTCGGCGCCTGGCTCGCAGTGAGCCGCCATTTGGGCGATATCGAACCTAACTTCTGAGCAACCACACCAACAAGCTGCACGCGACAAGGCGCTGACCCGATATACCCACAGACGATGTCAGCGCCCCCGCGCCCGAGCCGCATAGACTCGATTCAGCCAAGAGCATAGAAAGCCAGGAAGACGTCACTGGGCAAATGCCCTTAAAAAGCGCCATCCAAGGAACCTCTCAGCGGCAGCAGGCTCTAAACCCCATATTCACCAGTGATTCACACTCTCTCGTTATGCTGAAACCCATCGACTATATTGATGAAAAGGAACTTTTTGGCCTATTAGCACTCTATTAATTGGAGTGCTAATATCAGCTCTCAATTGATACATAGAGAGTCTTCACAAGGAGACATTGCGCATGACCAACCCAACAACTCAAGCACAGGCGCTCACACTAGCCGTACCAGGCCATGACCTGGACGCCTACATGCGAGCCGTTAACGCCGTGCCGGTACTCAGCGCAGAAGAAGAGCAACGCTTGGGCGAACGCCTGTATTACGATCAGGACTTGGACGCTGCGCGTAGCTTGGTTCTGTCCCACCTACGCTTTGTGGCACACATTGCCCGCAGCTACACCGGTTACGGCCTGCCATTAGGTGACCTGGTTCAGGAAGGCAACGTAGGCCTGATGAAAGCCGTAAAACGCTTTGACCCCACCAAGGGCGTGCGGCTAGTGAGCTTTGCCGTACACTGGATCAAAGCAGAAATTCACGAATATGTGATCAAGAACTGGCGCATCGTGAAAGTGGCGACCACCAAGGCTCAGCGCAAATTGTTCTTTAACCTGCGCGGCCAGAAAAAACGCTTGGGCCGCCTGACGTTGGAAGAGGCCCAGCGCGTGGCCGATGATTTGGGCGTTACTGCCGCACAGGTCAAAGAAATGGAAGGGCGTTTGGGCGCTTACGATGCCAGTTTCGACGGCCCCACCAATGATGATGATGACAGCACCGTAGTGTCTCCCGCCGCTTATCTGCACAGCGATAACAGCGACCCTGCTGACCTGCTCGCCGAACAGGATCAACAGCAGCGGGAGAGCCGTCAATTGAGCTCTGCTCTAATGGCGCTGGACGAACGTAGCCGCGACATTCTGGAGCGCCGCTGGCTGGCCGACCAGAAATCCACGCTGCAAGAGCTGGCCGATGAGTACAGTGTTTCCGCCGAGCGGATTCGCCAACTGGAAAACAACGCCATCAAAAAGCTGCGTAACGCCATCGCAGCGTAATGCCAGGTGTCTCACGCGGCACGCAACAGAGAATACAAAAAAGCCCCTCCCGAGGGGCTTTTTTGTAGGCCCAAGCGGCAGCCTGTCGCTCGAGGGCAAAATAATTCCGGTACAATGCATTCCCCCCGGCAGCCACTGTGGAGCGCTGAATGAAAATCCTGCTTGTCCTTGGCGCGCTCAACAGCGCCCTTGCCGTCATGCTCGGCGCCTTCGGGGCCCATGGGCTGAAATCCCGCGTAGACGAGTCCATGCTGGCCACGTGGGCCACCGCCAGTGAATACCATTTTTATCATGCCCTAGCCTTGCTATTGACCGGCCTGCTCGCCAAGGCATTTGGCGCGCCCAGCATGGTCACCGCCGGTTGGGTGCTATTTGCCGGCATGCTGGTATTCAGTGGTAGCCTGTATGTGCTGGTGCTAAGCGGGCAGCAATGGCTTGGCGCCATTACCCCATTAGGCGGCACGGCCTTAATCATTGGCTGGCTAATGCTCGCCTGGTCCCTTTTCAAACACGTTTGATAAAGATCATGAAGCTCACTGTAAATGGCGATACCCTCACACTAAATGGCAATACCATTGCTGATTTGGTGAGCCAACTGGAACTGACTGGCCGCCGATTGGCCGTGGAAGTGAACCGGGAAATCATCCCTAAAAGCCAGCACAGCGATTTTGCTCTGAACGAGGATGACGTGGTGGAAATCGTCCACGCCATCGGCGGCGGATAGCACCAAAAAACATTTACGGTGCAGGCATCGCCTTAGCCAATAGGTCCAGGCGCCCCCTGAGTTCCTGTGCAGGTTCCAAGGCTGCCGGAAAAACCTGATAAAAGACGTTAATACCCTAAGAGGCCCCCATGTCCGATCTGCTTACCATTGCCGGAAAAACCTACTCCTCCCGCCTGCTGATCGGCACCGGCAAGTACAAAGACTTTGACGAAACCCGCGAATCCATCGAAATCAGCGGCGCGGAAATCGTTACCGTCGCCATTCGCCGCACCAATATTGGCCAAAACGCAGACGAACCCAATCTGCTCGATTTCGTCAGCCCCGACAAATACACCATTTTGCCTAACACCGCCGGCTGCTTCTCCGCCGAAGATGCCGTGCGTTGCTGCAAACTGGCTCGGGAGCTGCTTGATGGCCATAGCTTGGTCAAATTGGAGGTACTCGGCGATCAGAAAACTCTGTACCCGAACATCACCCATACCTTGCACGCCGCCCGCGAACTGATCGACGACGGCTTCAACGTCATGGTCTACACCAACGACGACCCCATCGTGGCGAAAGAGCTGGAAGATATGGGGTGTGTGGCAGTAATGCCGCTGGGCTCATTAATCGGCTCCGGGCTTGGCATCCTTAACCCTCACAACATCAAGCTCATCATGGAAGAAGCCAACGTGCCCATCATTGTCGATGCCGGCGTCGGCACCGCTTCCGATGCCGCACTGGCCATGGAAATGGGTTGCGATGGGGTGCTACTCAACTCTGCCGTGGCCCATGCACAAAAGCCGGTACTAATGGCTTCCGCCATGAAGAAAGCCATTGAAGCTGGCCGCGAAGCTTTTCTGGCCGGGCGCATGCCTCGCAAGGCCTATGCCTCTGCCTCATCGCCACTGGATGGTCTGAGCCGCTAAGCCTTTCGACAGACAAAAAAACGGCGCCACTCTGGAGGGAGTTGTCGCCAAGGGGGGAAATCATCGATGCTCGTGCACATAAGGGCAGAGTTGCGTTCACATATAGCGTTATCTTTACAAATCACCGATCAAGACAACGTGAAGGCCACACCCTGTGGCCCCGCTGTCGCCCTTTTTTTCAATGGACGGTTATAATCCGCCCTTGATTACTTTCGCCTCTCATACGGTAACTCGGCACCATGCTCGATTTCATCAACCACGATAAAGATCCGGAAACGGGGAAAGTCATGCGTAAAGTGCGCAGCTTTGTGCTGCGCGAAGGCCGCCTGACCGCCGGACAACGCAATGCTTTGGACACCCTGTGGCCCCGCTTTGGGCTGGAGCGCGACCAAGGCATGCTCAACCCCGAAAGCGTTTTCGGTCGCGACGCCCCCCGGGTTCTCGAAATCGGATACGGCATGGGCCAATCGCTGGCGCAAATGGCTGCCGCCGATCCCGATAAGGACTTTATCGGTATTGAAGTGCATCGCCCCGGCGTAGGCGCGCTGCTTATGGAGATTGAGCAACAGGGCCTAAGCAACCTGCGCAGCTACTGTGACGATGCGGTAGAGATTCTTGAGCTGTGCATCCCCGACAACAGCTTGGCGCGGGTTCAACTGTATTTCCCCGATCCTTGGCACAAAAAAAAGCACCACAAGCGCCGAATCGTTCAGCCCGCTTGGGTGGCTTTGGTGCAGCGCAAACTTCAGCCAGGAGGCATTCTGCACATGGCCACGGACTGGGAAAATTATGCAGAGCACATGATGGAAGTGATGGATGCGGCCGCAGGGTTTAGCAACTTGGCAGGCCCAAGCGCATTTTCTCCCCGGCCCAGCTGGCGCCCGGAAACCAAGTTTGAACGCCGCGGCGAAAAATTGGGCCATGGGGTGTGGGATTTATTATTCGAGAAAAGGGCTTAACAGAAACGCATTCAGCTTAAACACGGTCATAAAAAACCGCAGCTAAGGCTGCGGTTTTTCTTTATTCACCCTTAGTAGAAATAGCCTTCCAAGCCAATCTGCAAGCTATCGTATTCCAGATCATCACCGTTCTCATCTTCAAAGCTATATCGGTTATAGCCGATCACGACACCGCCTCGCTTTTCATTGAAAAGGAATTTGGCTCGCACGCCATAGAAAAAGTCCCGGCCATCCGATGACGACTTCATAGAAGACAACGGGTTTCTTGCTGTCACCTCACCATCCCAATTCTGGATACCCAAAGTACCACCCAGAAAAAACGTCTCGCTCAGCGGAAACAATAAATCTGCGGCCATATACATACCATCGGCATCGACTTCGTATTCACCGGTCTTGACGCCATACTGGTGGACCTCACCTTCTTGACTACCAAACCATTTGTAACCCAGCCTCAATGAAGACGCCCCGCCAAAGGCATAACCCAGGTAAATGTCCTTCCCTGTTGCTGCTCCGTCATCGTCAACACTGTAACCTGGCCCCGTCCTGTCCAGTTGATCTTCAATCTCATCTGCAAAATTACTTGTATCGAACGACACACCAGCACCAAGCATAAAACCCGACGGTTTAGCCTCCCCCCACGCCGAACTCGCCAGCAAACCTAACGCCATAACCGCTAAATATTTTTTCATTTACACGTTCTCCCCAATGGATAAACAGACCTCAATCCTAATTATTTTTTCTTATGCGTAAAGACACCAACTAAACCTTAAGAGACTAATTACACATCCTTAAGCAAAGCGCCTGAAACCACCCCCATCACCCCCATTCCCCCCAGCACCAACAAGGCCCAATCATTCCCCAGCAGAGCCACCGCCGCGCTGATACCGCCAACCACCAGCAACAAAACGCCAATCACCGAATTACTCACCGCAGTATAATCCGTACGCTTAGTCCCCCCCGCCATGTCCACCATGTAAGTCTTGCGGCCGATGCGCACGCCAGCATGAGCGATGGCCAGAACAAAGAACGCAACAGGATACAACCAGTGCACACCGTCCACCTCAACCCCAGACACCGACACGCCGCCCGCGACCATGCAAACCAGCGCCGCAAGCGCCCCGCCACGGATCATCACCGTTCGGCTGGAGCTATCTGCCATATAGCCCCACACCGTGGCACTCACAGCACTGGCTAGGCTCGAAGCCAGCACAAAGCTACCCAACAGCAAACCCAAGCTAGACTGTTGCTTTGCCAACAACACCAGAAACGGCGACGCTAGAGAAGACGCCATCAGCAACGCGCGGGTCACCACGAAACGCCGAAACGGCACATCGGTTTTCAACAGTGACAAACTGCTCCACGCCTCCCGCAGGGCATTGCTGCCACCCTCGCTGGCACCGGGGTATTCATCCACACGCAGGAACACTAGCGCTGCTGCCAGCCAGGCGACACCTGCACCAGCCAGCAATGCGGTGTAAAACAGCATGGACGGGTCGCTATCGTTGCTGAACACTAGCAGCGTCAACGCGAAGGTAAGCGCCCCAGAGAGAGTGGCCGACAGCCCAGTAAGCCGGCCACGGCGAGATTTAGGAACACACTTGCCCTGCACGTCCTTCATGGCCACGGAGCAGAACCCCCGACTGACACTAAAGACGACCAGCAGCCCGACAATACCCAGCCCAGCGGCCAAGCCTTCTAGCAACCAGACCACCAGCGCCATCCCCAACACGGACAACCCCTGCAGTGCCGAACCCAGCACCCAAAACCCCTTGCGTACCGGATAGCGACGCACCAGCGCCCCTATCAATAACTGGGGAATCAGCGAGCCAGATTCGCGAATGGGCACCAGCAACCCGGCCAGGGCCCCCGGCGCCCCGACAGCGCTGATTAACCAGGCCAACACGGTTTTCGGATTGATCAGCAAGTCGCCGACCTTAGTCAGCGTATTGGCGAAGATAATGCGGAAGAAATTGCCTGGCACCTCCCGGCAAGCGTCCTCGCTGATATCGCTACAGGTGCGAGCATCTTCATCATTGGCTACTTTTTCATACAGCCTGTCCGCTAACGACCCCTTAGCCATACGCCGCCCCTCCCCCTCTGTTCAGTGAATAATCTAAAACCTTTATTGCGGGGCGGAAGGCATGACCATTGTTTCCACCCTAATCCGCGATTAACCTAAAAATAGTGTGTTTGATCAGCAGGATACCATGACAACTGCCGTGCTTTGATTGCGCGTCCACCGGGCTGGCTTTAGACTTTGCGACATCTCTTGCTAGCGAGTCATCATGTCGCCACAGAATCCGGACGCCTTGCCCCACACCGCCGCCGACTCCGTAGGGTTGGTCGAGCCACAGGTGCATCACTTCGACACCCCGTTGGAGCTGGAGTGTGGGCGCACGCTGCCCACCTATGACCTGATTTACGAAACCTATGGCACCCTCAACAGCGACGCATCCAACGCAGTGCTGATCTGCCATGCCTTGTCCGGCCATCATCACGCGGCGGGCTATCATCGGGCAGACGACAAGCGCCCGGGCTGGTGGGATACCTGTATCGGCCCCGGTAAAGTCATCGATACCAACCGCTTCTTCGTCGTCAGCCTGAATAACCTTGGCGGCTGCCACGGCTCCACCGGCCCCGCCTCCATCAACCCGGAAAGCGGCCAGCCCTGGGGCCCCGATTTTCCCATGATGACAGTGAAAGACTGGGTGAACAGCCAGGCCCGCCTCGCCGATGTGCTAGGCATTCAACGCTGGGCGGCAGTGATTGGCGGCAGCATGGGCGGCATGCAGGCGCTGCAGTGGTCCATCGATTACCCAGAACGGCTCAGCCATGCGGTAGTGATCGCCGCCGCGCCCAAATTGTCGGCCCAAAACATTGCCTTCAACGAAGTGGCGCGACAATCCATTCTGACCGACCCGAATTTCTACGGTGGGCGTTATTACCTGCACGATACCTACCCTCGGCAAGGGCTGATTCTGGCGCGTATGGTAGGCCACATCACCTACCTGAGTGACGACGCCATGCGCATGAAGTTCGGCCGCGACCTGCGCGCCGGGCGCTTCCATTTCGGCTTCGACGTGGAATTTCAGGTCGAATCCTACTTGCGCCATCAGGGCGAAGTCTTTTCTCGCAACTTCGACGCCAACACCTACTTGCTGATGACCAAAGCATTGGATTATTTCGATCCAGCTCGGGAATTCGACCATTCGCTGGAGCAGGCTTTAAGCAAGCCCACCTGTAATTTTCTGGTGATGTCATTCACCTCCGACTGGCGTTTTGCCCCAGAGCGCAGCCGAGAAATCGTCAACGGCTTAGTCCACGCCGGTCGTAATGTGAGCTACGCCGAGATCGATACGCCCAAGGGCCACGACGCCTTTTTGCTGGATATTCCCGAGTACATAAAGCTGTTCGGTGCCTACATGCACAGGGTTGCCAACGAGACAGAGAATAAATCGCAAGCTGTAGAGGCCGCCCCCCATGCGTGATGACCTTCAACTAATCAGCGACTGGATCCCGCACAATGCCACCCTGCTGGATCTAGGCTGCGGCGACGGCACTCTGCTAGCGCATTTGAAAACACACAAAAAAACCGCCGGCTACGGCCTGGAAATCAACCAAGACAACTTGGCGGCCTGCTTTGAAAAAGGCGTCAATGTTCTAGAGCAGGATCTCGACAGCGGCTTGGGTAACTTCCAGAATCACCGTTTCGATTACGTGATCATGACCCAGGCGTTGCAAGCGGTTCTACGCCCGGACCAAATTCTCAACGAAATGATCCGCGTTGGCCGCGAAGCCATTATCACCTTCCCCAACTTCGGCCACTGGAAGGTCCGCGCTTACCTGGGCCTGAAAGGGCGCATGCCCGTATCATCCGCGCTGCCCCACGAGTGGTACAACACCCCGAACATCCACCTGTGCACCGTGCGGGATTTTGAAACCCACTGCCGAAAACAAGGCATTCGGATCCTTGAACGCCAGGTCATTAACCGTAATCACCGCACCAGCGTGCTCAGCAAATGGTGGCCCAACCTGTTCGGCGAAATCGCCATTTACCGGGTGAAGGGATAAAGCGATACACGCTGGACGGGGAAAAGTCGGGTTCTCGTAACCTTCAGAATATTTGATTTTTGCTACTCGCCGGCGCGACGAAGAGTTGAAGCGTTTAATACAACGCTTCTCATATTGCCGCTTGTAGCACGCACCTAACCGACGTCAGGAACCCCCAATGGAAAAACTCGTTCTCGCCTCCGGCAACGCAAAAAAACTCGCTGAAATGCAGCGCCTATTGGCACCACTCAACATTGAAGTCGTTGCCCAGAGTGAATTTTGCGTACCGGAAGCCGATGAAACCGGCAGTACCTTTGTGGAAAACGCCATTATCAAAGCTCGCAATGCCTGCAAGCACACCGGGCTACCCGCCATCGCCGATGATTCCGGACTGGAGGTCAGCGCCCTGAACGGTAGCCCTGGCATTTTTTCAGCACGCTTTTCTGGGGTCGGTGCCACTGACGCCAAGAACAATGCTCTGCTGGTAGAAATGCTAGCGGAAATCCCAGAAGACGCGCGCCAGGCCCGCTACGTGGCACTGCTTGTTCTGATGCGCCACGAAGACGACGCCACCCCACTAATCTGCCAAGGTAGCTGGAACGGACGCATTGTGCTGGAGCCCCAAGGTGACCAAGGCTTTGGCTATGATCCACACTTTTTCGTGGAAGAAAAAGGCTGCACCGCCGCACAATTACCCGCGGATGAGAAAAACGCCATCAGCCACCGGGGCAAAGCTATGGCCACCTTAATCAAGGCGCTGAAAGAGTAAATACCGCGAGCCGTTAGCGTTCTCCGGGCTCATTCAGGCCCATGCTAGCAAACGTTATGCAGGACCGGAAAAGGTGTGGGCGACAGCGGCGGTGATCTCAGCTCGGATAATGGGTTACTTCTGCGCCCTGGCTAACCAGCGGTCCAGCGCATTGGCAAAGCGCCCCTTGTCCTGGTTTGAATAGCTTGCCGGGCCACCGGTTTGCATCCCAGCGGACCGCATTTCCTCCATGAAATCACGCATATTCAGGCGCTCACGCACAGTATCCTTATCCAACCAGTGACCTCGGGGCGTTACCGCCTCTGCACCCTTTTCCACAACTTCGGCCGCCAGTGGAATATCCTGCGTGACTACCAAATCCCCCGGCTCACAGCGCTGCACGATTTCGTTATCCGCCACATCAAAACCCTGCCCGACCTGAATAGAGCGGATTAACGGCGTACGCGGTACCGCTATATGCTGGTTAGCCACCAGCGTGCAAGGAATTTGCGCTCGTTGCGCAGCGCGAAATAACACCTCTTTCACCGGGCGTGGACAAGCGTCTGCATCGACCCAAATATGCACAATAAAATCCCATCGATCACTAAAAAATGGAGCATGATTAACAGCACGAATACGATAGTCTCGTTTCGTTATCACTTAGCCGCGCGCCATTATCCATTTAATTGCTAACATGGCCTACTCATTCTCTGGCCGCCTGCTTTTTATGCCCCTCAAAAACCCGCCCCTCTCACTCTACATCCACACCCCTTGGTGTGTGCGCAAATGCCCCTATTGCGACTTTAACTCCCATGAGCGCGGCGAGATTCCTGAGGCGGCCTACCTGCAAGCCCTGCTCACCGACCTAGAACAGGACCTGCCCCTGATCGGCGAGCGCACGGTAGAAACCGTGTTCATCGGCGGGGGCACACCAAGCCTTCTATCCGCTGATTTTTACCAGCAGCTTTTCCACGGCATTCGGCAAAGGCTGGCCCTGCACCCAAACGTGGAAATCACCCTCGAGGCCAACCCCGGCACCCTGGAAAATGGCCGCTTCCAAGGCTTTCGTGAGGCAGGCATCAACCGCCTATCCATCGGTGCCCAGAGCTTCAACAATGCCCATTTGCAAGCATTGGGGCGCATCCACAATGCCAGCGCCGCCATTAACGCCGCTCACCAAGCGCGGGAGGCCGGCTTCGACAATTTCAATCTGGATATCATGCATGCGCTGCCCGGCCAGACCCATGCACAGGCCCTAGACGACCTACAACAGGCCATCGCACTGCAGCCCACTCACCTAAGCTGGTACGAACTCACCATCGAGCCCAACACCGTTTTCTACCGCTCGCCACCGGTTCAACCAGACAGCGACACCATGGCTGACACCGAGCAGGCAGGCTTCGCCTTACTGGCAGAGCACGGCTACCTGCGTTATGAAATCTCCGCCTTCGCGCAACCTGGGCGCCCCTGCCGACATAACCTCAATTACTGGCAGTTCGGTGACTATCTCGGCATCGGGGCCGGCGCCCACGGCAAAATCACTGCCGCCGCCCAGGGTGACGTGCATCGCTACCAGAAAACCCGAAAACCCGAAGACTACCTGGCAGACGCGGCCCATGCTCGCCGCCAGCACCAGCCCATTGCCCGCGAAGACCGTCTGTTCGAAGCCCTGCTCAATGGCCTACGCTTAACCCATGGCCTCTGCTGGCAAACACTGGAAGACGCGACCGGAGAGCCTGTTGCACAGTGGCGGCACCAATTAACGCCATTCGAACAGCAGGGATTGCTGACCCTCACAGACCAACGGCTGGCCTGTACCGATAATGGCTTACGCCACCTAAACGGATTGCTGGAAAAGTTAGCCGCTGTGCTTTTATAAACAGCGCGCCTGCCTGTACGCTGAGAAAAGCGCTTGAACCCTATAGCAAGGCTATTCAAACTGAATGGTGGGATAACACAAGACAATGACTATGACAAAAGCACGCAGCGGGCGCGAACAAGCGCTGGCAGAAAGAGAACAGCTTTTTATTGAAGCAACCCGGCAACAGCTGTGCGATAAAGGCCTGCTGGGGGTACAGATGGCGGCCATTGCCCGCAGCTGTAATTTTGCCACCGGCACGCTTTACCATCACTTCGCGTCCAAAGAAGATCTGCTCATTGCCGTCTGCACCGAGCTAACCACCACGCGACGGGCCTACTTCGAGAAAGTTGCCCATTCCGACCTTTCCAACCGCGATAAAATGATGGGGTTTGCCGTAGCGTACTCACTGTTTGCTCAGCATTACCCCGAACATTTCCGGCTCGAACAATACATCATGACAGAAGTGGTCTGGTTGGCGTCGTCAGCTAGCCGCCGCGAACAGTTCCTGGCCGCCACCCAGCCCATCGGCAGAATGGTAGAGCAGGTCGTTCGTGATGCCATTGCCAGCAACGAACTGGAAGACCACGGCCAAGATCCGCTCACGTTCAGCATCGGCCAGTGGTCCATGTCCATGGGCATGCATACCCTGATCCACGCCGACGGCATCCTGGATATGTACGACCTTAAAGACCCACACCGTCTACTATTGCGTAACGTCCAGCTGCACCTCAGTGCCATGCAGTGGCAGCCACTTGACGACCAGCCCTTTGACGACGCCGCACTAAACAGCAAAGTGGCTTACCTCTGCGACTACCTGTTCGCTGACGTATGTAGGGAAAAAGGCAGCAGCCTGACACTTGGCAGCGCCTGAGCCCAAACAACAACGGGCCCATCAGCCACAAAAAAGCCCCGTGCTACGGGGCTTTTGCTTTAAGGCACTAGCTTAAGGCTCTAGCATAGCCCAGGCCTTAGCCTTTCGCGATACGAACATCGGCAATGGGCAGGAAACTACTGAGCGTTGGCCACCGCGCCCTGCTCCTGCTTGGCGTTGTTGCGCATCTCTTTTTCCGCTTTCAGGCTTTCGTGCTGAGCCGGCGTACAGCCCAAACAACGGACGAAAGTATTCTTTCCAGGGTTCATCACCAGCACTTCCGCCGCCTCCCCTGGGTTCCCCCCCAGCAGGCTGAACGGCAGCGTAACCACGTACAGGCCCGCGCCCACCACCGTGGAAGCCAACAGCAACGGACGCGCAAAAATCGCATCGCCGATCATTGCTATCTCTCCCGGACGATCCAGCTTAGATTCCGCCGCCTGTGCCGTAATAGGCACCATGGCAGCAAACAGCATGGCGGAGGCGAGTACAGATGCCGCAACCGGGCGCTTTGCTCGCTTCATGGTGGGTCCCTCTTGTTTTTTTATAGTTGAACCTGAAATCACCGTTTCAAGTTAAAGTATCGCTGACATTGTTTCAGCTAAGCCTTTAATATTCCGACAATTGCATCACAATCTACACCCTTGTTCTTAGGCCAGCAATAGTGCAAAAAAGCAAAGCCTGATCAACCCCGTCGCAACGCATTTCCCGCCCACACCACTTGCTGTCCCATCCGGTAATCGATTTCCTTCCCCTTCACCGCTGGCATTGTGGGCAATAAGCCGTGCTCCGCTGGCCATGACGATCCGCCTTCAATATGGCGTCGCATTGCACGCAAGGCTGGCCCGCACGGCCATACACATTGAGGGACTGAGCAAAATACCCTGGCTGACCATCCGCCCGGGTGAAATCCTTCAGCGTGGTGCCGCCCGCCTCAATCGCCTGGGCCAGCACCCGCTTAATTGCCTCTGCCAGTGCCTGATAACGCGCCAGGGAAATGCGGCCCGCCGCCCGGGAGGGGTGGATACCCGCCATAAAGAGGCTTTCCTGAGCGTAAATATTGCCCACTCCCACCACCGTGGCGTTATCCATAATAAAGCTTTTCACTGCCACCTTTCGGCCACGAGAGCGAGCAAACAACCACTGGCCATTAAAACTATCGCTGAGCGGTTCCGGCCCCAGCGACTGCAGCAGGCTGTGCGGCTGGTCACCGCCCTGGAACAACACAGAGCCAAAGCGGCGCGGGTCGTTAAAACGCAGCACCTTGCCACTATCGAGCAACAAATCCACATGGTCGTGCTTGCGTAATGGCAGGTCCATATCCACCACCCGCAAAGTGCCGGACATCCCCAGATGAATGAGCAGCTGCCCATGCTCCAGCTCAATCAGCAGATATTTGGCCCGCCGACGCAACGCCACCACCGGGCAGTCACGCAGCGCATAAATCGCCTCACTCACCGGCCAGCGCAACCGCGGTTCGCGCACCGTTACCGATTTCAAAATCCGCCCCTGTAAATGCGGGCGAATGCCACGCAGGGTGGTTTCCACTTCAGGTAATTCAGGCATAGGAAAGTCAGTTCGTGATTGATAATGGACAATTGAACAGCTAAAAACTCATTGCGCGGTCCCGAAGAGCGCGCTGGCGCTAGCTATGTTACCTTGCTGCCAGTTTTTTTGTCTTTCGCTGTCACCGTTCAACAGATAACTGCCCACTACTATGTCCGTCTCTTACTGGCTCGGCGTCGATACCGGCGGCACCTTTACTGACTTTGTTCTGCTAGGCGATGGCGAACCACGCATCCACAAGGTGCTGTCCACGCCCGCGTCCCCGGAACAAGCCATCCTGCAAGGCATTCAGGAGCTGGGCCTGAGTGATGCAATGGCCAGTGGGCAACTGGCCATTGTGCACGGCACCACCGTGGCCACCAACGCCGCCCTCGAAGGCAAGGGCGCTCGCACCTTATTGATTACCAATAACGGGCTGGAGGACATCCTCCGCATTGGCCGCCAAAACCGTCCAGAGCTCTATAATCTTACCCCGGCGAGTAACGCCTCGGCGGTGAGCCAGGTGCCCACCCTGGGCTGCCCGGCACGGCTCGATGCTGCTGGTAACACCGTTACCGCGCTCACCGATAACGATATTGCCATCATACTGGCGGCGGTCCGTGAAATCGCTCCGGAGTCCATCGCCCTGTGCCTGCTGTTCAGCTACCTGAACCCGGAGCACGAACAGCGGCTCAGCCAGGCTCTGCTCAGTGCCGGCTTTGCAGTGAGCCCCTCGCACCAAATCTTACCTACTCGAGGCGAATACGAACGGGGCATGGCCACCTGGCTAAATGCTTGGCTCGCGCCGCGAGTGGCGGATTACCTGCAACGCCTACAGCAGGCCACCAGCCCCGCTCCATTGGCCATCATGCAATCCCACGGTGGCACCATTGCTTCCCAACAAGCCGCGAACCAAGCCGTCAATCTCCTATTGTCTGGGCCCGCCGGTGGGCTGGCCGCCGCTCAGCGGCTAGGGCAACAACTGCAGCAGCCACACTTGATGACTTTCGACATGGGCGGCACCTCCACTGATGTTGCCTTGCTCGACGGGGATATCCGCCTAACCCAGCAGGGCCGCATCGGTCCTTATCCCGTGGCCGTGCCCATGGTAGACATGCACACCATCGGTGCCGGAGGTGGCTCGCTAGCCTATGTGGATGAGGCTGGGCTACTGCACGTGGGGCCACACTCAGCCGGCGCCGATCCCGGCCCCGCGTGCTACGGCAACGGCGGCCAACACGTCACAGTAACCGATGCCAATGTAGTACTGGGCCGGCTGCAACCAGACTTCGCCCTGGGGGGCTCACTAACGCTGGATGTGGCTTGCGCTGAGCAGGCCATGGACCGGTTAGCCGTAGCCCTCAACCTGACACGTCAGCAAACCGCTGAAGGAGTACTGGCGCTAGCCAACGAACACATGACCCAAGCCCTGCGGGTGATCTCCATCCAGAAGGGCTTCGATCCCGCTGACTTCGCGCTAATGAGCTTTGGCGGCGCCGGGGGACTGCACGTCTGTGCGCTGGCCGACAACCTGGGCATGCCACGGGCCATTGTCCCGCAGCGGGCCGGCGTGCTGTCTGCCGAAGGGCTGGTATATGCCCCCCGTAAACGGGAAATATTGCAGGCGCTGCCAGAATCCGCCGACGAAGACTCCCTGCGTGCACTCATCGTCCAGCTGCAACAGCAAGGCTCAAATGAACTTATCGCGGAAGGCGTTAGCGCAGACCGCATCCAGCACCGGGTATTTGTAGATATGTGCTATCAAGGCCAGTCCTCAGTGCTACAAATTGATTGGCACGAAGAACCGGCAGACCGGGTAAGCCGCTTCCATGCGGCTCACCAGCAACGTTTTGGCCACCGGTTAGGGCTACCAGTACAGCAGGTTAACCTACGCATTCAAAGCCAGGCTTTGGCTACCCCGCCCACGCTGCCCGACGGCCACACTCAAACCGCCAACCCCGAACGCCAAGCGACGCTGCCGGGTATCCGCACCGCGGTGGCCGTGTTCAGCCGCGAAACACTGGGTGTAGGTCAACGCCTCACCGGCCCGGCCCTGATTTACGAAGCAGTGGGCACCACCTGGCTGGAAACGGGCTGGACCGCGACGGTAAACCCGCAAGGGCACCTGTTGTTACAGCGCGACGCCTAGCGGGCCGCCCAGCCATCAGCCCATCGCCCCCTTTGGGCCCCTGATTGACCGTAAAGTCCGAATTTGACCTGCTTCGTGTCTTCTATCTGCCATCACCGGTAGGGCACAATAGAGGCTCTATCTTTTTATTGTGCGACATCTATGCTGAATTATTTGAGTGAGGGCCTACTGGCTCCGAGCCTCGGCGCCTTGGTGCTAATCACCTTGGCCATGACCCACGTGACCATTGTCAGTGTCACCGTGTACCTGCACCGCTATTCCGCGCACCGCGCGCTGGACATGCACCCGGTGCTCAAACATTTTTTCCGTTTCTGGCTGTGGCTCACCACCGCCCAGAACACCCTAGAGTGGACCGCCATCCACCGCAAACACCACGCTAAGTGCGAGACTGAAGAAGACCCCCACAGCCCGGTAGTTAAAGGCATCCGCAAGGTACTAAGCGAAGGGGCAGAACTGTACCGCGAAGAAGCAGAAAATAAAGAAACCCTGAAAAAATACGGCGCCGGCTGCCCTGATGATTGGGTCGAACGCAACGTCTATTCTCGGTTCCCCATGGCCGGCATTACCTTAATGGCCGTTATTGATCTGCTATTGTTTGGCGTCATCGGCATTACCGTATGGGCCGTACAAATGATCTGGATTCCACTGTTCGCCGCCGGCATCATCAATGGCCTAGGGCACTACTGGGGTTACCGGAACTTCGAATGCGCCGATGCATCACGCAACATTTCGCCTTGGGGCATTCTGATTGGCGGCGAAGAGCTGCATAACAATCATCACACCTATCCAAACTCCGCCAAGTTATCTGTGCGTCGTTTCGAATTCGATGCCGGCTGGGCTTGGATTCGCCTGTTCGAAATAGTGGGCCTAGCCAAGGTGAAGAAAGTGGCACCTAAACCCACCCTGGCAAAAAACGCTCGCGGAATCGACGTGGACGCCCTACGCGGCGTCATGCAGCACCGCTTCCAAGTTATGCGGCATTACCGCAAAGCCGTGATTACCCCCGTTTTCAAGCAGGAACAAGCCCGCGCCTGTGACGCCACCCGTGAATTTTACGCCCGCGCCAAAGCCTTACTGCATCAGGATTTGACCCTAATCAAACCGAATCAAGAGCTACGCCTCAAAAAGCTCACGGAAAATAACGAGACGCTAGAAGCTATTTACCAATTCCGTTTGCGCCTGCAAGACATCTGGTCACAGACCAGCCGTAGCTCCACGGAAATGGTAGAAGCACTAGAAAAGTGGTGCCATGACGCCCGCCAATCCGGCATTGATGCACTTCAAGAGTTCGCCGACCGGCTTCCTCATTACCGCCCCGCTACCGCCTGATCATTTGGCAAAGCGACAAATCACCTCACCGGCTGCTAAAAACAGCCGGTGAGGTTTGGCGTGTAACTCTACACGGGCTTTGAAGTAGCACAGCCGGGCAGTATTCAAGGAGCAGTTTATCGCGCCTACCCAAGGGATAGGGATATAGCCTTTATTTCCCCAACCGCAGATAAGAAATAAAAGCACTCTCAGCAACCCATACGGCAACCCATACATTAAAAATAATGTGGCCACCTCCTGCCTGCTAACAGATCCAACCCTTCACATTTTGGGCTTCCGGCCTCATACACATAACACTGCAGAAACCACCTAGCGTAGCAAGGTAAAGCCCCCAGGGCGCGTGCGGCCTTTGCTCGTTATTTTTACAGGTATCGTGCCATTTCATTTAACAGCTCTTCTTTCAAAGACTGTGGCTCGATACACCAAAATGTCCATTCTCTGTCAGGAAATACCGCCACTTTGGCTTGGCTTTTTTCGAATAGTGGCAACCAATGCTCGAGTAGCTCTTCGAGACTGATTTCAGTGGCTCGGTGGCCAGGGAAGTTTTCATCTACGATTTTCTGCGCGTATTCAGGGTGTGGCCACAATGGAAAGTAGTCAAATTCTTCTGAAGCAACAGGAACGAGCCAGCCGTCATCGCTTTTGACACCCCATAGCAGCTCCCAGTCGGCGACCTTGCTCTTGCTAACGAAGTAATCGTATCTATCGAAGCCATCAAGCGCCAAGACGGCGTCGAACTGTTTTTCGTTCATCCTATATGGCACTTAACGTCTCCTGAAGCATCACTCCCGGCTCACGCGAAAATGTTTGATGGCGGCTATTTTGTACTTCCCAACGTTACCATTTTTATTCCGGTGGCAATCAATGCCGTACCCGCTGCTTTATTGATAAGGTTTATAACCCAAGACTTTACTCGTTTTCTTGCTAATTGTGCCCCCATGCGGCCAAACAGACTGTAAACCACTAAATCAGCAATAAAACAGGTGAGCCCCATAAGAACCATTTGTAAAATGACAGGCTCTTTAGGGTCCACAAACTGCGGCAATAGGGCTGAAAAATACATTAACGCTTTTGGGTTAGCTAATTGAATGACGAGACCATTTGAAAAAGCTTTCGCAGGATTCATTGTGGTTAATTGAACATCAACGTTAACTGGCCCTGCTTTGCTAAAAATTGCCGAAATACCCAGGAAAAGAAGATAAGCAATACCAAACCACTTAATGATAGAAAATACCAAACTGGACGCTATTATTAGCGATGCGATGCCTGTTGCCGACAATATAAAAAATAATACATCTGCGCTTGCTACGCCAAGAACACTTAAAAAAGTTAATTTTGAATTATGGGATGCAGCCTGTTTCGCCACCGTTATAGCCGCTGGCCCAGGAACCAAAATAAGCATCACCGTTGTAACGAGAAAGAAAGTATATAATTCAATATTCATGCTTACCCTTCATTTAGCCTAACGCCCGCACATAGCTTGCCGGACTTTGGTACCCAATCCCAGAGTGAAACCGCTCCCGATTATAAAAATCGACAAACTCAACAATCGCGGCCACCGCTTCAACATCATTCTCAAACTTACGCAGATGAACCAATTCCGTCTTTAGCGTATGGAAGAAGGGCTCCGTATGCGCGTTGTCCGTGCATTGTTTCGGCCGATTCGTACTGGTCTGATGCCGTGCCGTGCCGTGCCTGCCTAGCTCGCTCTGGGTCAAGTACGCGACATACTCCACACCACGATCCATATGAAATATTAGACCGGAAGGCTAACGCCCCGCTAAACGGCGAGCGTTAGCGAGTCCGGTGGAGGCCACGCCTTTTGTGGCCGGAACGTATTTAAGCGGTTTGTTATGTGCTAGCTGGCAGCGCATAGTTTATATACTTCCAGAGCCAATGCGCCAGCCGCGATTGCAACAGCAGCAAAAGTTAACCAATTTAGGCTTTTGGTTAATTTAGTAGAAGATTCATTGGCATTCTTAAGCTCCGCAGTTAAAGCCTCAGTATTATCGGCAAGCTTTTCAAGAGCAGATGCAGAACGATTTAAGGATGAAAATACTGTGTTCTTACTCATTGCCTCGTAGAATGTCTTTTCTACATCAGCCAATGTGCGCTCACGATCATCAGAACTCAATTTATTCTCCTTTCACTATTTGCACATAACGCCGCGCTCTGCGGAAATTTTCGAGTCACAGCGAGCAAACTTTCCGTAGCAGCGCCTTGTTATGCATTTTTTGCTAGGCGAACCGCATCAGGATCGAGAGGGTTATGATTTACCAGAATTCCCTGCTCTTTCATCAAGCCAATTTCTGCAAACACTTTCTGACGTTCTTGGCTCATATTGTCATTATCTAGCCCAAGCTTTTTAATCAGGTCTTCTAGTTTTGTGTCAGTTAAGGGCGAACAGAGCCCCTTAATAGTATCCCTATATTCGCTTAATGTAGAGTATTGACAGTTTCTACTTTTTTCTTTTTCTAGCTTTGACTTTAAGCTTGAAATTTCATTGTCCTTTGAAACCATCAGGGCTTTTAAACGATTTAACTCATCGTTGTCGACAGTTGTATTTTCAGCGCTTTTTTTTAGATTAAATACCGAATAAAATAAGGTTAACAAGCCAACGGAAATTTCACCAATAAGAATATTTATCAGCGTAGGCCTCTCAGTTTCTTGAACCTCTCCAAAACCCAGAAACAACATTGCTAAAGTGCCTAAGCAGAAGAGGACGAACACCACCAAAAAAGTCCAAAATAAAATCCAACTTATTACCATTTTTTGTTTACTTTCCATGCTTCCTCTTTAATGCATAACAGCGTATTCAGTCGAACGATTCGACATATCTTTTTTCGACATATTTCTTAAAAGGCCATCGTATATAATTCCGATAAACCCATAAAATTTAGTAACTTACCCAGGAAGCGAGAGCCTTTCGCATCTGACAAAACTCGAACGAGCGGCCTATTTCCGGGGACTCCATGCACATTTAAGTCGCAACTCGAGACAAAGATCAACGGCTTAGCGAATTTTGAGATATCTCCTACACGCATTTGCGTTCTTTTCTGTTGAACGCGGGTTTCCATAGCCCCAGCCAGCTATGGGAAAGGAGAACCCTATGAGCAATAGAACCACAGATATTCCGGTTTCCATTCCTGACAAGCCGTAAGGCTACTGGAGAGCGGCTATGACATCCGCACGGTGCAGGAGTTGCTGGGCCACAGCGATGTGTCGACCACCGAACGGTATCTGCATGTGATGAACCGGGGCGGTCTGGGGTGATTAGTCCGCTGGATAGGGGGTAGCAAGGTAGGCATGGGCTTTCAGCGTCGAAATTTGTTTTTAGCATCCGCCCTGCGATGTCGAGGTTTCAACTTATTTTCACCCATAAAAAAACCCGGCTTTCGCCGGGTTTTGATCGCTTCAAGCGTGTTATATGAAGCGTGCTGCGTCTCTTATTCGCTCCAGGCCAAGTCCAGCTCACGAGCGGCTTTGACATCATCCAGACGACGTACCGGCTGGGTGAAGGGCGCTTCTTTCACCATGTCCGGTTCGTTGCGCGCTTCTTCCAGGATCGCGGCCATGGCATCCACGAACTCGTCCAGCGCTTCTTTGCTTTCGGTTTCGGTGGGCTCGATGAGGAAGCACTCCGGCACCAGCAGCGGGAAGTAGGTGGTGGGCGCGTGCTGGTTGTAGTCCAGCAGACGCTTGGCGATATCCATGGCGGTGACGCCCAGCTCCTTCGCTTCTTTTGCGAAGGTGAGGATGAACTCATGGCTGGCACGACGATCCGGGTAGGCAGCAGTACAACCTACCGCTTCCAGACGCTTGAGCAGGTAGTTGGCCGCCAATGTGGAAAACTCGCCCACGCGGATCATGCCTTCGCGGCCCAGGGAACGGGCGTAGAAATAAGCGCGCAGCAATACACCGGCGTTACCCATAAAGGCACTCAAGTGGCCGATGCTGGTGTCCAGCGAGTCGGTGTCGACCCAGTGATAGCTGCCGTCATCGCGCTGGCCGGCCATGGGGGTGGGCAGGTAAGGCAACAAGCGTTCGGAGACACCGACCGGGCCGGCACCGGGGCCACCACCACCGTGGGGGGTGGCGAAGGTTTTGTGCAGGTTCATGTGAATAACGTCGAAGCCCATGTCTCCGGGGCGCACCTTGCCGAGGATGGCGTTCAGGTTTGCGCCATCGTAATACAGCAAGCCGCCGGCTTCGTGCACGGCTTTGGCGATGTCTTCAACCTGCCGTTCGAACACGCCACAAGTAGACGGGTTGGTCATCATCAAGCCAGCGGTCTGTGGGCCGCAAGCAGCTTTCAGTGCTTCCAGGTCCACGTCACCATCTTCGCCAACAGGAACTTCACGGACCTTGTAGCCACACATGACGGCGGTGGCCGGGTTGGTGCCGTGGGCCGCATTCGGGATCAGGATCTCGGTACGTTGATCATCACCACGGGCATCGTGGTAGGCACGGATCATGGCGACGCCGGCAAACTCACCCTGAGCGCCGGCCATGGGCGCCAGGGACACCCCTTTCATGCCGGTGACTTCTTTCAGGAAGTTCTGCAGTTCGAACATGCAGCTAAGGAAACCCTGGCTGTGGCTTTCCGGTGCCAGCGGGTGACGATTCAAAAAACCCGGTAGCATGGCGGCACGGTTGGCGCCACGGGGGTTGTACTTCATGGTGCACGAACCCAGCGGATAGAATTGCTTGTCGATGGCGAAGTTCTTGCTGGACAGGTTGGTGTAGTGACGTACCACCTGCATTTCGGACACTTCCGGCAGGCCCGGCTTTTCCTTGCGACGCAGGTGCGCTGGAATCGCGGACAGCTTGTCTTCCGCCAGCGCCTTGGGCGCTTGGGAGGTGGCGCTACGACCTGGATGAGACAGTTGGAAAATCAGTTGTGTCTCGCTCATGCCAGCACCTCCTTCAGGGCTTGTTCGAACAGCTGCAAATCCTGCTCGGAATGGACTTCGGTAGCATTTACCAGAATCGCATTATTCATGTCATAGTCGCCGGCCAGGCTCACGCCGCCCAGCACGTCTTTCTCGGCCAGCGCCGCCAGCACCTGATCCGCAGGCTTGGGCAGCGTCAGTACCACTTCGTGGAAAGTCGGCGCGGTGAAGGCTCGCTCAACGCCATCGATAGCGGTGAGCTTGTCCGCCAGTGCCTGAGTGTTGGCGTGGCAATGAGCCGCCACATTACCCAGGCCATCCGGCCCCAGCAGCGAGGTGTAAATGGTCGCCGCGGTCATGGCCAAGCCCTGGTTGGTACAAATATTACTGGTGGCCTTGGAACGACGAATATGTTGTTCACGGGCCTGCAATGTCAGGGTGAAACCTTGTTTGCCTTCCATGTCCACGGTGCGGCCGATGATTCGACCCGGCATTTGCCGAACGTGTTTCTGTTTACAGCACATAAAGCCAAAGTACGGCCCACCGGAGGATAGCGGCACACCCAGCGGCTGGCCTTCACCCACAACGATATCTGCACCGTCTGCGCCCCATTCGCCAGGAGGCGTCAGCAGCGCCAGGGAGGTGGGGTTAACCACACCAATGACCAACATTTTGTTGGCATGGGCCCAGTCGGTGAGCGCATCGACTTCTTCCAGAGAACCGAAGAAGTTGGGCTGGCTAATCACCAGCGCGGCATAATCTTCACCTTCATAGGGTTTGAGTGCATCTAGTGGGGTCTGCCCGCTAGCGGCATCGAAGCCCACCCTTTCCAGGGCCACGTCCTGATTTTCCACGATGGCCTGGGTCGCGCTGGTGTAGCGCGGGTTCACCGCGGTGGGCACCAGCACCTTGCGGGACTTGCTCTTGCGGTTGGCTCGCAGGCTCATCAACACCGCCTCGGCCAAACCAGAGGCACCGTCGTAGACAGAAGCGTTGCTCACGTCCATGCCGGTGAGGCGGGTCATCAGGGTTTGGAATTCGTAGATCACCTGCAGGGTGCCCTGGCTCGCCTCCGCCTGATACGGGGTGTAAGCGGTGTAGAACTCCCCCCGGGTAGCAATTTCCCATACCGCCGCCGGCACGTGGTGCTGGTAGGCACCGGCACCGATGAAACTGACCGCGCCTGCATCCTGGGCAGCACGGTCGCTCATCAGCCGAGTGACGTCCATTTCGCTCAGCCCTTCAGGCAGAGCATCGAGCTTGCCAGCGGCTTTCAGGTGCGAAGGAATTTCATCGAACAAATCTTCGATGCTATCGGCGCCAATGGCGTCGAGCATGGCGCGCACGTCATCGGGGGTATGGGGGATATAGGGCATGGAGGTACCTGATGGTGTTGGTGTTGGCGTTGAATCCCTCATCATTAAAAACGACGGGGATTAGCTGCAAGCGTCAAGCAGCCAAGAAAACCGGGCGGGGTTTAGCTTACAGCTTGAGGCTTGTAGCAACGAAAACGGCGAACCGTTATTCGCTATCGATCTGCGCCTGGTACTGGTCGGCGGTGAGCAGGCTGTCCAGCTCTCCTTCGTCGGTGAGCTGCACTTTGAACAACCAGCCACCTTCATAAGGAACGTTATTAACCAACTCTGGCTCATCTTCTAGCGCTTCGTTGATTTCAACGATTTCGCCAGACACCGGGCTGTAGATGTCGGAGGCCGCTTTTACGGATTCCACTACCCCGGTTTCATCGCCAGCGGCCACAACCTGGCCCACTTCCGGCAGCTCAACATAGACCAGATCGCCCATGGCATCTTGGGCGTGGTCGCTGATGCCCACCGTGGCAACACCGTCTTCTACCTTGGCCCACTCATGGCTGGAGGCATAACGCAGCTCGGCTGGAATCTCGCTCATTGTTTTCTCCTGTTAAGAGTCGCTTGCTCGCGGCACGCCTCACGCATGCACGCTGAAATGTATTCAGTAGCCGTGTCGATGGCGACTACAGAATGTATGTTTTGCCGGAGATGCTATCGGCATTTCCGGCCTAATAAACAGGCCCCGCGCGTGTTGCGTGCGGCGCAAAGCATGCTGCTACTGTTCCTTGTACACCGCGTTACCATTACGCACGAACGGCGGCTTAACCACCTGAGCCACCTGCCGTTTATTGCGAATTTCCACATCCACCTTACCGGTGGCGCCGGCAGGCAAACGAGCCAGGGCGATGGATTTACCTAACGTGGGCGAGAAAGTACCGCTGGTAATTTCCCCTTCTTCCCCATTCGGCATTAAAACTTTCTGATGGGCGCGCAATACACCCTTGCCTTCCAAAATCAGACCCACCTGTTCGCTGTGGCCATTTTCTTTCTGGTTTAGCAGGGGCTGGCGACCGATGAACTCGCGGTCATTGAGCATTACGGTCCAACCCATGTTGGCTTCCCATGGCGTAATGCTCTCATCCATATCGTTGCCGTAGAGATTCAAGCCCGCTTCCAGGCGCAGCGTATCGCGTGCCCCCAGGCCAATAGGCGATACACCCGCTTCAAGCAGTTGCTCCCACAGGGTCAGCGCATCCGCGTTAGGCAGCATGATTTCCACGCCGTCTTCACCGGTGTAGCCGGTGCGGGCAATCATCCAATCACCGTCTTCCGCGAAGGCAAACACTTTCAGGCTTTTCACCGCGTCGGCGCGGCTGCCATTCAAAAGGCCAGCGAGAATGTCACGGGCCTTGGGCCCCTGAATCGCCAACATGGCCAGTTCCGGACGCTCATGGATATCCACGGCAAAACCGCCCGCGTGTTTTTCCATCCAGCCCAGATCGGTTTCACGGGTCGCGCAATTTACCACCAGACGGTAGTCATTGTCCCGTTTGTAGACGATAAGGTCATCGATCACGCCGCCATTATCGTTAAGCATCCCGGTATACAGGGCGCGGCCCGGATCAATGCGGTCCACATCGTTTGCCAGCAGCTGGCGTAAGTAGTCACGGGCGCCGGCGCCGGCGATATCCACTACGGTCATATGAGAAACGTCGAACACACCGGCATTTTGGCGCACGGCGTGATGTTCTTCGATCTGCGACCCATAGTTAATCGGCATATCCCAGCCGCCGAAATCCACCATCTTGCCACCGGCGGCGAGATGAGCGTCGTATAAAGCTGTGCGATGAGCCATAAAAAAACACCATGGAACGAGTGAGTAGAGAATTATATCGACACGGGGCCAAACGGCATAGGCTGAGCCAGTAATCTGCCCAATGCGGGAACACTGCGTTCAAACACGCGACCCGGCCCCCAGGCACAAAAAAGCCGGCCCGCAGGCCGGCTTGAGTGCCACTGTTAGAAACAGTGAGGTTACTGCGGTTTCTTAATGGAGCCGCTCTGGAAGGTGAGGTTCACTCCTCCAGTAGGAAGCTGCAGATCAATGGTGGCCACCGGCCCGCCAATGCGCACATCAATGTTCTGATCCGCCATGCTCAACAAGCTGATAACCAATCTGCCATCTGCCAAAAAGTCCACAGGGCCCAACAATTGCAAATCATCCATAGGATAACCGTGCAGGTTAAAGGGCAACCCTAGTGGGGCCTCCATTTCCGGGGCATCCAGCAGCAGATCAAGAGTGAGCTCAAACATTAACTGATCTTCCTCCTCATCATAGCGAATCCACCCGATTAACGGCTGCGTCCGATTGCCGCTTTCATCCTCCTCATAACGGCCACGCATCACCAAGGGCTCGGTGGGCACGTTAGGGCTGACCAAACCGGCGATCTGTGCGTAAACACTGGTGTTGGTTGTCATCAACACGGGCGGATAGAGGATGACTTTGAGCGCTTGCTCCGCTTCATCCCAGCCAGCGATATCGGCAATGATCCCGCCATTGAGATAAGTAAACTTATCCGCCGGGCAAGTATCGTTAATATTGCAGCCGATGTTTGCCGCCGTAACCAGCCCGCCAACATCAGTGACAGCCAGCTTGGCGGCATTGGTCGGTGATGGGTACAAGCCGCTGCCCGGCGGCTCTTCCGTCGCTTTGAGTTCAGTATCTTCCAGCTCAAAGTTGGCATTCACGTCTGACTTGGGCAGATTACGCAATGGCAGCAGCACATTGTCGCTGGGCGGCGCACCGGTGAAGGCAATAGCCATGTTCGGGCCACCCTCATCCGCATCCGGCCCTAATAGCTGGGCGGTTTGCAGGGGCATATTGTCTTGCGAACAAATCACATCACCGGCACAACCTGCCCGCTCATGGGACGCCAGCACATAACGATACAGGGTGCCGTCTTCCCAGGGCTGTTGCGGGGTAATGGTCAGCTTGCGCGTTTCTAGGGTCAGGTGGGCGGGCACCACATCCAGGCAGTTCCCCGCTGTGTCTATTTTTTCCACCCGAACACTGCCTTGCCCGCACGCAGAGCCCAGCTTCATGCTATCGGGGTCTATGTTGCGCGAGAACTGCACCTCAATGGAACGGTTAGCAGGCAAGGGCGGCACCGGCAAAAAATCACCGACATCATCTTGATAAGCACTGACACACTGACCCTGAATGCCATTGGCCAAGTTTTCGCTACCTGGGTTAATGGCGCAGGGGAAGCCGGGATACACTGTGGTGGTATAGGGCGTGCGTGCGCCACTGGTAGTGGTGGCATCGACCATGGTGAAGTCGAGGGTTCGCGGGTTGGCCGGGTTGCCACTCAGGTCCTGTATGCCATCGGTGAATACCACTTGGTAATCAGCGCCAAATTCCAGCGGGGCATCCGGGGTAAGCACCAGGGAAGCACCGTCAAGTCGCCACTGGAAGGGCACCTGGGCTCCCTGCTGGGTCAGCCTCACTGTGGTGCCCGGAATAATGGTGTCCTGGTTTGGAATCTCATCAAAGTTCAGCACCACCGGGTCGCCGGGGCGGAAACGATCGACGTAGTCGCCAGGCTGCCAGCTTTGCAGCCCCGGGCCGGTAATATCAACTTCGGGCTCGGGCGCATTTACCTGATCCTGGTAAGATTCCATATGGAAGCTGAGCACGCCGAAGGCGGTTTCCAAGCCCAGCACATCTGGTTCTACCACGCCTAGGGCATCGATGACCATGCGGCCATCTACAACAATAGCGCGACCCACCAACTCGACCTGCAGTAAGGTCTGGGTGAAGGCGCCGTTGGCGCGGGAATCTGCTGTAGAGAACGCAAGGTCTAGGGTCAACTGCACCCGTCGTGGTGCTTCGTGAGCCGTGCTATACGGGGCCACTGAAAGATACCCAGAGGCATCGGACAGGAAGCTCACGGTCACCTCTCCAGAATCGAAACTCGCGGGCAACTCGCCGACGATCAGCACATCCAGCGACTCACCCTTGAGGACCGAACCTTTGCGGATTCGCAATGGGGCGGCGTCCGGATAATTGGGTATAAATCCTAACTCTGCAAACACATCACCAGACAGCTTGGCGGAGGTGTCATCGCCCAACAATTTACTGATTAATGGCACGCAATTGATCGGATCCCCGCTCAGCGGCGACAGCATAACGCCACTCGCGTTACACTCTTTGGTAGGGTCTGCAGCCATGACCTCCAGCACTAGAGTTTCCCGAGGGGCGGAATCTTGCGGGATTAGCGTGATGCTATTTTCCCCGCTGTAAGCCACGCCGGTTTCACTGGTCAGGGCCCCATCCAGCTGCAGGGTGTACTCGCTACCCGGAGTCAGGTCATTCTTTGGATCAAGGGTTACCCGTGTGCCGTCTACCAGCAAGGTGGCCGCAACCCGGTTTCCGCGAGCATCTTTCAAGCTTACTGTGGTGTTATCCACGGTAGTGCGATCCAGCGGCTGCGAGAATTGCAGGTGGATGGTGGAGAAATCCATGAACGGCTGGTCATCCCCAAACGGCATACGCCGACTGATCACCAGTTCATCACTTAACACCTGCTCGACGTGCGGGCCTTCCTGCGCCGAAGCGGTAGTAAAGCTCAGTGTGCCATCCTCTAACCCGGTTAGGCTGACACCGTTCACGCTCAGGGTGTACTCACTGTTGAACGCCAGCGCCTCGCGTGGCGTGACAATCACTGAGCGCCACTCATCGGCCTCGGTGACGTCCACCTCGACAGGACCGTCTGGGCCCGCAAGGGTAATATTCGCCGGCGCTATATTCCGTGCTTCGGAGAACTGCACCACCACCGGAGCGTGCACCGAGACCTGAGTCTGGCCATCCGCCGGGTAGCTATAGAATACCTGGCCGCTGGTGTTGCCACTGTAATCCACCGTCCGTTTGCTGCCACTATCACCACAGGCAATCAGCACCAGTGCGGCCGCAAAAAGTATGCTTATTCGCATCATTTTTGTGTTTTTCTCCCAAGTTTAAAATTTAAGCGCGATCAAACCGCTGATCACATTCACTTCGCCACTAGCGTCAACCTGCGTGCTGGGCTGCGGGTAAACGGCGGGCGGAGTGTCGTAAATGTCGAAGGTACGGGCTTCGAGAAATCTGATGCTGGCCGCTCACATTCACCGAGGCATTAGTCCCCAACGGGGATTCGCTATAGGTTACTCCACCACTAAACGAGGAATTTCATTGGCGCGGAACTGGGTGCCGATGCGCGGGCTGGCCGCTCAGTATACCATCGGTGATGATGTCCTTGCTCAACTCGCCTTCCAAAGCACACCCTTCCTGCATTTTAGGGTAACACCCGTACGCTACCGTCTACGGCGGCGAGGTTCCTCGAAAGAAAACCCTCATTTGTTGCTGCCCTTACACTGTCTATTCAGCGCGTTCACGTTACCTGCTGCTGAGACAGCGACGGATAATGCCTTACATTATGCAAAAGTGCACATCTGCCCACATCGGTAGAAAGCGTCATTTATCGTTAATAACGGCGAGGAAACGTAAAATTCTTTAAAATAGCGAGCAAATAACCCCGCCCTGAAGAGAATACTTCTGCTAGGAGAAGCAACATTCAACGGCGCCGACTCAGCACAATGACGGGCACTAACCCCAACAACACCAAGGTTAACGACGGCGCTGCGGCTCGCTGCCACTCACCTTCTGCCGTCAGTTCGTAAATGCGCACCGCTAAGGTATCCCAGCCAAAGGGCCGCAATAGAAGGGTAGCAGGCATTTCCTTCATCACATCAATGCCCACTAGCAGCAAAGCGGTAAACAACCCCGGCAACATCATCGGCAGATAGACCCGGCGACCCACCTCTGATGCGCTAGCACCGAGGGTACGGGCAGCTTCCACCAAACTGGGCCGCACCTGTTGCAGGGCATTTTCCACTGGACCAAAGGCCACTGCCAGGAAACGCACCACATAGGCAAGCACCAACGCCGCCAGCCCGCCCGCCAGCGGAATCGATACACCCCATTGATCCAGCCAAGCCTCCACGGCACTGAAGCTGACCATGATGCCGACCGCCAGCACTGACCCAGGCAAGGCATAGCCCAACGTCGCCAACTGCACCGAGCCCGAGACCACCCGAGAGGGCTGGTGACGCTTCACCCAAGCCAGCCAGCCGGCCAACACCAAAATCAATGAAGCCGCCATAGCACCCAGCAAAAAAGTACGCCAGATGAGGCTGACAAAGCGGCTATCCAAGCCTTCGATACCGGTGCCCACCACCCAATACAACAGCCGGCTCACCGGCAGCAGGAATGCCATGAACAACACAGCAAAGGCGAACACCGAAATGCCCCAGGCAAAACGCGGCCGCACCCGCATTATTTGCCGGCCACCCAGCTCACTAAACCGGGCCCGGCGCCGGCCACGGCGCTCCAGCCACAATGACACCAGCACAAACAGCAGTAGCAAGGAGGCCAGCTGCGCCGCCGCCTGCAAATTAAACAAGCCGTACCAGCTCTTATAGATGGCGGTGGTAAAGGTATCGAAATTAAACACCGACACCGCGCCGAAATCGGCCAGGGTTTCCATCAAGGCCAGCGCCAACCCTGCAGCAATGCCCGGCCGGGCCATGGGCAGCGCCACCTTGAAAAACGCCCGTAGCGGGCCATCACCAAGAATGCGCGCCTGTTCCAGCACAGCACGCCCCTGAGCCTGAAAAGCCAACCGCGCCAGCATGTACACGTAGGGGTAAAGCACCAGAGAAAGAGTGACCACGACCCACAGGGGGTGGCGGGCACTGAACCCGGGAAAGGCCGGCCACCAGGCGCGCACCTGGGTTTGTATCGGCCCGGCGTAATCGAGCAGATCCACCAACACGAATGCCAGCACATACGCCGGCATGGCCATGGGCAGCAACACGGCCCATTGCAGCCAGCGACGACCTGGAAACTCCAAGGTCGCCATACACCAAGCCAGAGTAATGCCCAGCAGCGAAACGCCAATAGCCACACCCACCATCAGGAACAAGGTATTCCCAATCAGGCGTAGCAGCACCGTATCCATCAGGTGCTGCCAGGTAGCCCACTCTTGTTGTCGCCAGGCAGCGAGCAACACCAGAATAGGCACCACAACCAACAGGGCCAGCGCAATCACGCTGGCCCCACTGCACGAAACCCCGCCGCGCCGCATCACCGCTTAGCGATACCCTGCGCGGTCCATCAGTTTCACCGCCTCGACCTGTAGGGCACCGGCGACACTGACGTTGAGATCATCGGCCTTGAACTCACCCCATGAGCGCACTTCTTCTGGCGGCTTCACCGACGCATTCACCGGGTATTCCAGGTTGCGGTCGGCCAACAGTTCCTGAGCCGCAGGTTGAGTCAACCACTCCAGCAGGTCCTTGGCTTTTTCCGGGTGCGGCGCATTCACAGTAACGCCCGCTCCAGAGATATTCACATGCACGCCACTGGTGTCTTGATTGGCCCAGAATAGCTCCAACGGTAGCTGTGGATTATCCCGCTTCATGCGACCGTAGTAGTACGTATTAACAATGCCCACATCGCATTGCCCTGCAACGATCGCTTCCATCAACGCGGTGTCATTGGAAAACACATCCGTGGCCAAATTAGCCACCCAACCACGTACAATTTCCTCGGTTTTCTCTTTGCCTTGGCGCTCAATCATGGTCGCCACCAATGACTGGTTGTAAACCTTCTTAGACGTGCGCAGACACAGGCGCCCCTTCCATTGAGGGTCCGCCAGGTTTTCATAGGTGGACAACTCGCTGGGCTGTATCCGGTCGCGTGAGTAAACCAGAGTACGCGCACGCACGGTGAGGCCATACCATTGCTTTTTCGGGTCAGTGAGTGCCGCGGGGACATTGTTGCTCAGCACCTCCGACTCCACCGGGCTAAGCAGCCCTTTTTCAGCGGCGTTCCAGAGGTTACCCGCATCCACAGTAATCAGCATGTCCGCAGGGGAGCGCTCACCCTCAGCCTGTAAGCGGGCGGTAAGGGCCGCAGCGTTATCGGTGATATAACGGATTCGCACCCCGGTTGCCTCGGTGTAGGCATCGAACACCGGTTTAATAAGATGATCATTGCGAGAGGTATAAACCACTAACTCTTCATCAGCGGCAGGCTCAGAACACCCCCACAGACCAGACGCCATAATCACGGCGCCAACTATGATGCCAAACACGCGCATATCCATTCGCTCCAACTATTCTCAAACAGGAATGATTATTAATTAATGACAGTATGCCAGCTAATGTCGATTAGCTCTAGCGTCCCAAACGGGGGGTCTCGCTTTAGCAGGAAGGTCTGCGCTTCGCCCCATGGCCTGACGAGCAAAGAATCCTTTCACTGGGCCCGCCTGATTTACCCAGCGCATGCCCGTGTTACGCAACCAGCGCACCGGCAGGGCGCGCTGTTCAAACAGGGACTGGAACCCACGCATGGCATTTTGCATCAGCAAATTTTCTCCGCGACGGCGGCGCTGATAACGGGCCAACGCACTAGGGTCAGCACAGCCGGATCCCTGTTCACAGGCCCTTTTCACCTCTTCCGCCAGTACCGCCGCATCCAACAATCCCAGGTTCACCCCCTGCCCAGCCAATGGATGGATCACATGGGCTGCGTCTCCCACTAGCGCCAGCCCTGCAGATATATACTGGCTAGCGTGGCGCTCCTGAATGGGAAACACCGCTCGTTCGCTAAGCAGGGTCACAGGCCCCAGAGCGCCGCCCACAGCAGCCTGCAATTCCGCCGCAAACGCCGCTGCGTCCTTGTCTCGCAGTGCCGCAATCCGCTGCGGCCAACCGGACCAAACAATAGAACACTGCCTTTGATCATCCTGACCCTCGCCAGTAAATAACGGCAGCAACGCCAACGGCCCGGTTTCCATAAACACTTGCCTGGCACAACCGTCATGGGGCCGTTGCGTGGCAATGGTGGCCACCAGTGCATGGTGCCCGCTATCGCGGGGCCCACCGCTGATGCCGGCCTGCTCTCGCACTTGCGAACGGGCGCCATCGGCGCCCACTAGCAAGTCAGCCTGCCAGAACGAATCGCCACTGCGCACGGCCCATTGCCCCGTCTTGGCATCACGCCGCAAGGCATCGACCTGCACACCGCATTGCCAATCCAGCGTCGGCAAGGTTGCGGCTTTACGATACAGAGCAGCAGCCAAATGCCCGTTTTCCAATAACCAGCCCAGGCTCTTTGCCCCGATCTCTTCCGCCCGGAATAACACTTCACCGGTGCCATCCTGATCCCACACTTGCATGGCGTGATAAGGCTGCACCCGCGACAGATCTAGACAATCCCACACCCCGGTATTACGCAACAGCCAATGGCTGGCCTCGGTAAGCGTAGATACCCGTAATTGTGCTGCGCCCTCAGGCATGGCCGGAGCAGGTGCACCGTCCAGCACGGTGACATTAAGCCCCTGCTCCGCCAGCAGCACCGCCAGCAGCCCGCCAGTCATGCCACCGCCGACGATGACGATGTGTTGTTTTTCGCTTGCAGACGACACGCTATTGGGATGCACGCTTTGTCCTCACGTTTTTAAGTGCTTTCACAATCCCATGGCCCGTTTCGCAAAACCGCTGCGCAGCCCGGGTAAAATATCCATGGCCACTAGCCCCAGCTGGCGGCTGTGTGCAAAAAGCGGGTGCTGCAGCCGGAACAGTTCTGGCACCCAACGAGACGCCTGGCTGATCATGGCCTGATCCTTTTCCCGTTTTTGCGCGTAGGCTTGCAAGGTCACCAAGCTACCGGGATCTGAATTGCCGCCCACGGTTTGCGCCAGTGCCAACAAATCCCGCACCGCCAAGTTAAAGCCCTGCCCCGCCACCGGATGCAAGGTATGGGCGGCGTTACCGACCACCACGCCATAAGGCACCACCTGTGCACAGGCCTCGGTGAGTACCAGCGGATAACGCTGGCGCTCGCCGATGCTGGAAAGGCGTGGCGCGCCTGCCGGGCAACGGGCCTGCAATTGTGCCAGCACTTCGCTATTCTCCAACGCCACCCAACGGTCCACCTGCTCGCGCGGCCCCGTCCACACCAACGCCATACGCTGATCCGGCAACGGCAATAAGGCCATGGGGCCATCATTCAAAAAGCGCTCGTAAGCGATCCCTTCATGGCCAGCCGCCAAAGAGACATTGGCAATCAACGCATCGTGCCCGGTGTCATGCTCCCGCGCGCTGATCCCCAGCCACTCCCGGGTCTTCGACCGAGCGCCGTCGGCGGCGACCAATAGCGGCGTTTCGAGCACCTCACCACCGGCCAGGCTCACCTGATAGCCACCTTCAACACGACAAATACTAGACAGTGTTTCCGGTGCCCGCACTTGAATGCTCTTATCCGCAAACAAGGCGCCGAGCAGCACAAACCCCAGCCAGCGGTTTTCGACTACTGCGCCCAACTGATCCACGCCCTCTTCATGGGCGGATATGCGGGTAATGCCAAGCCGGGATTGTCGTGACACATGTACCGTATCAATGGCAGCGGCGTGCTCGCGAATGGCGTCCGCCAGCCCAAGATCACCCAACACCGACAAAGTGCCTGCGGACAAGGCCGTACTACGGGCATCAAAACTAGGAGTGAACGGCGGGGACTCTGGCAACGACAACGGGTGGTTTTCGACTAACACCACTCTGCCCGCCCCATGATGGCGCAACAATAGCGCCAGCAAAGCACCGGCCATACCACCACCCACGATCACCAGAGGTTGCTGCGTCATTCCAACGTCCATTTTCGCTGTCGCTATAGGGGCACCGTTTGAGGCGCAAAAATGCAGGGCGAGCTCAACATTGAAAAGTAAAAACCAGGGGCTACAGGCTCTTCAAAGCCGTACCCGCGACAACTTACTTCCCTGCTCGGCACAACGCACTCTTGACGCGTCAAGGTTAAGCGTTCAATTGCCTTTCATTATCTTTTCGATATCCGCCACGTCCTTGGGCACCTCGTGGCTAAGGACTTCGCACCCGGCTTTAGTTACCAGCACATCATCTTCAATACGAATGCCAATACCACGCCATTGCTCATCCACGGAAGTATCATCCGGCGCCACATACAACCCCGGCTCCACAGTCAGAACCATACCCGGCTCAAGCTGACGCCATTGCTCCTGAATGCGGTAGTCACCGACATCATGCACATCAAGCCCCAACCAATGGCCGGTGCGATGCATGAAAAAGGATCGATAACCTTCAGTTTCCACCAGCTCGTTAAACTCGCCTTTTAGCAGGCCCAGGTCCATCAAACCCTGGGTAAGAATGTTCACCACCTGTTCGTGGGGCACGTTCCAGTGATTGTCCGGATGTGTGGCTTCGATGGCTGCGTACTGACTGGCTAACACCAGCTCATACAAGGCTTGCTGTGGCTTGCTGAATGTACCATTCACCGGAAAAGTCCGGGTGATATCCGAGGCGTAGTAGTCCAGCTCGCAACCCGCATCCACTAACACCAGGTCACCGTCCTTCAGTTTCCCGGTATTTTCAATGTAGTGAAGAATGCAGCTATTCGGGCCACCGCCGACAATACTCGGGTAGGCTGGGCTGCGCGCCCCATGGCGCATGAACTCGTGGATGTATTCCGCTTCCAGCTGATATTCCATCATGCCTGGCTTCACCGCCTGCATGGCCCGCACATGGGCGCCAGCGGAAATGCTGGCCGCCTTACGCATGATTTTGCCTTCCGCCGCAGATTTGAACAGTCGCTGGTCGTGCAGATGATGCGCCAAGGCCACAAATTCACCGGGCGGATGCGCCCCGCTACGCACCCGCTCGCGGATGCTGTTCACCCAGCCCATCAGGCGGCGGTCGAATTCACTATCGTGGCCAAGGTCGTAATAGACCCGCTCGCTGCCTTCGATCAGGCCCGGCAGAATTTCATCAATATCGCTGATCGGAAACGCATCGTCCGCATCGTATTCAGACACCGCCCCTTCCGGCCCGGCACGGTAACCGTTCCAAATTTCCATGGTGCGGTCGCGATCGCGACAGAACAGCACATACTCACCGTGCTCGCGCCCCGGCAGCAACACCATCACCGCCTCGGGTTCCGCAAAGCCGGTGAGGTACCAGAAATCACTGTCCTGCCGGTAGGGATACTCCACATCCCGGTTGCGGGTGCGTTCCGGGGCGGCGGGCAGAATGGCGATGCTGTTAGGCCCCATGATCGACATCAATTCCTGACGACGACTGGCGAATTCCTCACGGCTGATACTCAAAACTACTCCTTAGCGGGCACGAGTCGCTTATCGATTTTCACGTGTAGCGTCAGGCATGCTGCACCCTATATTTCTTTAGTGACGGGTTGGCGGTGCCTTGTCCGCTGGCGCGTCTTTAGTGACGGGTTGGCGGTGCCTTGTCCGCTGGCGCGGAGTCCGGCTTGCCCTGATGGCGCATGACCAATTCAGTGTAAATCATCAGGGCCGACATTCGGCAGTGTTCGGCCACCTGCTCATACATATCTTCTTCCGCGTCGCCGTTATCATCCGGCGTAGCCACCTGGCTGATGGCGGCCAGATCCGATAGCGCTTCCTGAACGCCCGGCAGCAGGTCCTTGTCGTGGGTATTGGCTGAACCGGTGCCAAAACCCACTAAAAACCCCTCGCTCCACTGGGCAAGCGCAGCCACTCGCAAGCCCAAGTCATCTTCATCCGCCGGCAATAGGAGCGTCAGCTCCAGGCCGGTACCCTGATAGCCTGCATGCAACTGGTCTCGCACCGCCAACAAAGCGCCGTTCATTTCGGCGCCAAAACCCTCGGGCATATCCACATGGGCAGCCAGCACACCGAGCAACTCTTCATTATGGCTACCGTGCCCAGTCGCTAGCAGACCCGCGATTACGCCCTGCAGCTCACTGGGAGAATGTTTCACACCGGCCGCAGCCAGCCCTTGGACGAGAACCTCAAAATCAATATCGTTGGACATGCGTCTTTCCGTTTTCAGCAGCCGCTCTTCGGTGGCACAGCGGCCCCGGAAGCAGAGTTGGAGATTACCGGAGAAGTGTAGCCTAAGTGGCTACCATACTTGAATTTCATTGACCCTTTCAGACCCCACACCTATAGTACAAAAAGCCTGCAATCCGGGTTGGGGCATCATTGCCGGACAATACCGGTAAGGTGCAGGGGTGCTACCTTAGGCGAACAGCGACCATTTTGCCATGACGATGGAACAACAGCTAAGGCAACTGGAAGCCCGAGTTGATGACCTGCTACGCATTAGCGCAAAGCTGCGTCAGGAGAACCAGGCCCTGCAAGATCGCGAGGGAAAACTGGTTGAAGAACGGGCCCAGTTACTGAAAAAGAATGATGCCGCCCGCAATAAAGTCGAGGCCATCATTTCGCGTTTGAAATCTCTCGAGCAGGAGTCCTGAGCATGGCCTCCTGCCTGACCCACAGCCAATGCGGTGTAATCCGGAATGTCTAACGAAAACTCCCTAGTAATTCATCTACTGGACAAGGAGTATCGCGTCGCCTGCCCCGCCGGGGAACAGGACAACCTGCTGGCGGCCGCTCGCCACCTGGACGATCAGATGCGCAAAGTGCGCGATGCCAACGTGATCGGCCTGGAACGCATCGCCATCATGACCGCCCTGAACATGAGCCACGAATTACTCCGTGCTCGCCAGAGCGTCTCCCAAGATTCCGAAGGCGAAGCCCGGGTTCAAGCCCTGCTCGGCCGGCTGGAAGAAGAAATTCAAGCCTTCGAAGACGCCCGCCGCAGGCTCTGAGCGGCGGGTTAAAAGTTCAACGTTGAAACGCGCCACTTCTCGTCGCCATACGAATCACCTTTCGCGTTTCAACTCGCAACTCTCTTCTCTGTCAAGACTGACCCCGCCCCCACCGCACTGTTATAATACCCCCAAGTGCTTCCTGGCCTGTGCGCCAGAGGGTCAGGTCCCTGAGCCGATAATGTACTACCCGGGGGCATATATTGCCTTGCCCATGTGCATGTCCGCCTATTGAGCGGAAAGCCTGAGGGCAATGCTGCTGCCTCCACCTTGAACCTTCGGTTCAAGGGTCAAACCCACAGCGGCAGACCGGGAAGCACCCTTATAATTACTCATGCCTTCTTATGACTGCAGCCCTGCGACGGCAATTGCGCCGCCAGCTCCGGCAGCGCCGCCGCACCCTTAGCAAAGGCCAGCGCCGCCGAGCCAGTATCCGTTTCGGCCCAGCACTGGCCCGAGCCATTCAGCATCGCCCGGCCCGCCACGTGGCCATCTACCTGCCCAACGATGGCGAACTGGACCTGCAACCCGCACTGCACCATCCCCGCTTCCAACAGGCAACCACCTACTTGCCCTTTGTGGACCCGCTACGGCTTGGTTATCTGCAGTTTCGGCTCTGGCACCACCACCACCCCATGCGCCCCAACGCCTATGGCATACAGGAGCCGGCCGTGCGTTATCGCGGCCGAGCCTTATGGGCGCTTGATGTCATTATCTTGCCGGCAGTGGCGTTTGATGAGGCGGGATACCGGCTGGGAATGGGGGGCGGCTACTATGATCGTACCTTGGAGCAACTGACAAGATACCCCCGCAGGCCACGGCTAATAGCTGCAGGGTATGATTTTCAGAAAATGGAGCAGGGCGAACTACCAGTGGCCCCGTGGGACCAGCCAGTAGATTGTATTGTTACTGCGCCGTCTGAGTGACGGTAATACCTGCACTGTCAGCGTAACGTCGGTAATCCGGTTCATTCCCGCCATGGGTCAGGCTGCTAACAAGCACTCCCAACCCAAAAACCACGGCCAGTAGCACTAAGGCGTCCGGCTTTTTCTTCATTGTGTTATTCCCCAAACGGTACAGCAATATGAAAAAAATAATCAAAAGGCTTTAACAAAGCTAACACTTTAGTCTGATCCAACAGCACTGAATGCCAACTGGATCAAAATTTGATCGTTAGCAAATGTAAAGTCAAGCAGTTAGCGGTGATTGCTGACACTTCTTAACAGAAAAACACAGTAACCCTCTATCTAGAAAGATCACTTCCTACCTCAAATTCCGCTCTCTCTCAGCAGAGATGATTGTAAAATCAGCACGTTAGAGAGAGCAGGGCCGATTGCAAACTAAACAGAAGTAAAATCGGCTACGCCGAATAATCGACCAACTAAAAAACGTTTAGTTCAAAAATAATCGGTAGGCGGGATTTTCACTTTCCTCCACCATAGGGTAAGGCACCTTCTTAAGGTCGGCTAGCAGCTTAGACTGCCTGCCTTCCTCTACCTGGAAGCCCACCAATACGCGACCGTAAGCTGCTCCGTGATTACGATAGTGGAACAGGCTGATATTCCATTTCTCACCCAAAGACTGGAGAAACTTCATCAGCGCACCGGGGCGCTCTGGAAATTCCACTCGAAATAAGCGCTCCTGAAGGTCCTGCCGGGAAGTGTGCCCCCCCACAAGATGACGAATATGTAGCTTGGCCATCTCGTTGCCGCTCATATCCACCACTGGATAACCGCGTTCCTGCAGCTCGTTCATTAACGCCTGCAAGGCTTCACCATCAGGGCGCAGCTGGATACCCACAAAGATATTTGCGTCGCGATCATCACTGTAACGGTAATTGAATTCGGTGATGCCGCGCCGACCCAGGGCCTGGCAAAACGCCCGAAACGCACCCGGAGACTCAGGAATGGTGACCGCCAAAATGGCTTCGCGTTGCTCACCCAGCTCAGCCCGCTCAGACACATGGCGCAGACGATCAAAGTTCACATTGGCGCCACTCTGAATAGCGACCAGGGTCTGATCTCGTACATTATGCTTGGCCACCCAGTTCTTTAGACCCGCCAACGCCAATGCCCCCGCCGGCTCACAGATGGCGCGGGTATCTTCGAAGGAATCCTTAATCGCAGCACAAATTTCATCGGTGGTGGCAGTGATCACCTCATCCACATGATCGCGCAGTACCTTGTAGGTTTCTTTGCCGATCTGCTTCACCGCAACACCATCGGCAAACAACCCCACTTCCGACAGCGTGACCCGGCGCTTTTTCTCCAAGGCCGCTTTCAGGCAAGCTGCATCTTCCGGCTCCACGGCGATCACTTTCACCTCCGGGCGCACATATTTCACATAGGCGGCCACACCGGCCGCTAAACCACCGCCACCCACTGGGATAAAAATAGCATCCAGATCACGGCTTTGCTGACGCAGAATTTCCATGCCCACAGTGCCCTGTCCGGCAATCACATCCGGATCATCGTAGGGGTGGACAAAGGTCAGGTTATCTCGCTCCTGAAGTTTCAATGCGTGAGCCAGGGCCTCATCAAAGCTGTCACCATGCAACACAACCTTACCGCCATGACGCCGCACGGAGCTCACCTTGATATCCGGCGTGGTGCGCGGCATCACAATCGCCGCCTTCACACCCATAGACGAAGCGGCCAAGGCCAATCCCTGCGCATGGTTACCCGCTGAGGCACAGATTACCCCACGGGCCAGCTGCTCTTGATTCAACTGACACAGCTTGTTGTAGGCTCCGCGCAGTTTGAAAGAGAACACCGGCTGCAGGTCTTCACGCTTGAGAAGCACCCGGTTGCCAATACGTTTGGAAATTAACGGCGCTGCATGAATAGGAGTTTCCACCGCCACGTCATAGACGCGGGATTGCAGTATCCGTTTAACGTATTTGTCCAGCATGGGGGTCCGGGCTCATTCTGTTGGGGGGAAAGGAATAGTCTAGGGTCTGACCGACACAAATGCGATAGGCTAGGGTCGAGCCACAGCCACGGCTGACCTATAATTGGCGCACACTTCACCGGCGACACATACCGACAAGACGACAGGATACCCACATGGATCAGGATGTGCTGAAAAAGCAGGTAGCAGAAGCCGCGCTGCGTTTCGTCCCAGAAGGGGACATCATCGGCGTGGGCACCGGCTCCACCGCCAACTTTTTTATCGACGCACTAGCTACCCTGAAAGACCGAATCAAGGGTACCGTCGCCAGCTCGGAGGCCACCGCCGAGCGGCTCAAGCAACACGGCATCGAAGTATTCTCACTGAATGATGTGGGCAGCCTATCGGTTTACGTCGACGGCGCCGATGAGGTGAACCAGCACCGGGAAATGATCAAGGGCGGGGGCGGCGCGCTTACCCGCGAAAAAATTGTCGCGGCCATGGCCAAAGAGTTCATCTGCATCGTTGATGGTTCCAAACAGGTAAACCGTCTAGGTGCCTTTCCTCTTCCTATAGAAGTCATCCCGATGGCGCGCTCTTACGTGGCACGTAAACTAGTCGCACTAGGCGGGCAGCCGCAATATCGGGAAGGTTTTTTGACCGATAACGGCAACATCATCCTAGATGTACATAATTTGGACATCAGCAATCCCATTGAACTAGAAACCACGCTCAATAATATTGTCGGCGTTGTCACCAATGGGCTATTTGCCAAACGCCCTGCAGATATTGTTCTGGTCGGCGAAAAAAGTGGTGCCGTAAACCAATACTGAAGCGATAACAGATTCATCGAAAATTTGGCTAAAAACCTCTATTGTGCCTGAGGAATCGCATCATCACTGAGAGAAGTTGATATCGCTGCCCGAAGGCGCCATTGCGGCACTAAACGAGGGGCGCGCGGAATGACGAGAGAACGCTACTCCGTTCCTGCCAGCCCCCGCACACTCAGTGCGCGAGACTAAAAAAAGCCGCAAATAGCGGCTTTTTTTGTCTGGCGCTGTAAATATTAATCCCAGAAATTAAACCACGCTTTTTCTTCTTTTTCAGCGTCTACTTTTGCATCGACTTTCGCTTCAGCATTGACACCTGCCGCGTCGGCTTTCATCTCGACGTTAGCATTGGCACCTGCGCCCTGAGCGTTATTCAGCGCATCTTCCTGACGCTGGCGCGCAGCATCACGATTTTCTTCCATTTTTTTCATGTTAGCTTCGTGCTTAGCACGGGCATCATCGCCCATGGCTTTTGCGTCACTCTTCATGCCATCACGCTTAGCCTTGGCGTCTTCTTTCATGTCTTCATGCCGAACTTTGATATCGCCTTCCACTTTATCACGCTGCGCCCCTGCATCTTTGCCCATCTGCTTGGCGTCTGCCTTGGCCGCATCACGCTGATCACGAACAGCTTGTTCAGCAGCACTGGCGTCTGCCTGAGCATTCACAGCAGCATTAACACCGGCATTCAGGTCTGCGACCGCAGCTTGACTCAACAAAACCGCACCTGACGCAGCGGCCAGCATCCATTTACTGTTCATCATAGACTCCTTGTAAAAACTAAAAACCCCCTAGTCGGGAACCGTGCAACCACATTCTTACAAAGCCGCTACGAGCTCAAGTAACAAAGCGTAAAAAATTACTATTAACCGAGGTACTCGTCAATAATGGCAAATATTTTACGTCTGAACGTCTCATTCTCATTGGCAAGCTGATGCCGAGCCCCTGGCAAAACCCGAATATCCGGATCTTCAAACTTCGCTCTAATCACCTTAAGGTTATATTTCCAGTCCACGGTTTCATCTAAATCGCCTTGAATCACCACCGGCGATACCTTTATCCGTGATGCTTTTTCAAAACCCGGCAACCACTTCTTTAAAGCACTCACCCAAATAGCTGAAATTCTGCGCGCCTGAAGTGGGTCTTTATTTTCCAGGAAATCGAGGAAATCAGGATCATTGGAATTAATAGTGAAAACCCGTTTCAATGTTTTCGTAAATGGGCTGATCAGCGTATGCAGCCAGCGAGCGGTCTCCCATTTAAAGGGGCGCACCAAAGGCGCCAGTAAGATAACCTGCTCGAAAGGATTATCATCGCCCTCTCCTCGGCTCAGCAAATAATCCATCACGATGGCGCCACCAGTACTCTGAGCTATTACATGCCAAGGTTTGGGAAAGTGGTTCGCCGCCAACGACAAGCACTGCTCAAGCACATCACGGTAAGTTCGAAAATCCGCAATCACGGCCTGCGGTCCTGTACTCAAACCATGGCCAGGCAAGTCATAGGCCAGCACGGCGTAACCCAGCTCCAGCACATGGCCAATCACATGCCGATATAACCCCACATGGTCGAAGTATCCATGACAAATCAACACCGTGCCCTTGGGAGGTTGTGCCCCTCGTGGCCGCCAACCATGCACAGAAAGCATGTACCCTGCCGCCTCGAAATAACCGAAGCCGTGTTCCAGATCCGGCAGCTGTTCGGCAAAATTAAGGCCGTAGTACGCCACATAACGCTGGCTGGATTCACTCAGAGGATCAAAGGCTTCCCAATTAAGGGGCTGCCATTGCTGAATAATCTGATCGCGATCGAAAGGATTAGCCATAACCGGTAACGGGCCTCCACGGTTTGCTCACGGCAGGCACTGATAATACGGGCCTAGGAGGAATCACACCATGCATCTAACCGCAGATACACTCAACGATCTACCGCGCGGTCAACGAATCAACCTTGTTAACAGCTTATCCGGCTTCAAAAGCGCCAATCTTGTCGGCACCTGCTCAGACGGTGGAGAGGAAAACCTGGCCATGGTCGGCTCTTGTTTCCACCTCGGTGCCGACCCTGCCCTGATGGGGATGATCATGCGTCCTCATTCAGTTGATAGACACAGTCTCGAGTACCTAGCGGCGACTGGAGTTTATACTCTGAACCAAGTGCATGAGGATATCCTAAAGGCGGCACATCAGACCTCTGCTCGCTACCCCCGTGAGATTTCCGAATTTACTGCCACCGGGTTGACGCCATCTTACCTACCAGCTTTCCAGGCACCCTTCGTGGAAGAGGCGCGGATTAAATTGGGAATGGTGGTGATCGAAACTCAAACGTTAGCCGTTAACGATACCGTTTTGGTGATCGGCGCCATTGAGCATATTTTACTTCCAGACAATGCCGTAGAGAACGATGGCTTTGTAAATATTGAACGGGCAGGCACGGTGGCTTTATCCGGGCTCGATAGCTACCACCGCAGCCAATCCATCGGGCGGCTCAGCTATGCCAAACCAGACAAACCCACGCACTGGCTACACGACAACGCGACATGATTACGGAACCGGTGAGGGCTGCGTCAGTGCCACCCAGGCCCACCAGCCGGTCAACACCAGCATGGGCAGCGATATCAACAACCCCCACATTACTAAGCGGTTTGCCCAGGGGTTCATCGTTGGGTGGCGCAGTGCGAAACATTGGGAGGCCGGCACTGGCAGCAAAAGAATGGCAAAACCCCATAACCACAGCCGCTGACCAAAAGCGGTCAGCATCAGGGTGAGCCAGCCCATCCAAAGGATCCCTACCCCCACCGCCGACAACATCGCCAGCGGTAACGCTAGCCACTGGTGATCAACGTAAAACTGCAGAAAGGTATTGAGCATGGTCGATCATCTTAGTCTGTTAAGAGCGGAAATGGCCTGAGTGCATTGTCCTCCTCACGGGCAACCAGTCAACGCTTGTCACCCGTTGACTGGTTCCACCTTGCGCCATATCAATAAGCTCGGCCACCGCAGGGAACCATATGCCAGCCGCCGCAGACTAATGACTTAACCCAACAACGCATCAAGGAATCCCCATGAGTCGATTTCGCCTTCCGCTGCTCTTGAGCAGCAGCGCCCTGTTACTGGCCGCGTGCACAGGACAACCGAGCAGCGGAGTCCATACCATGGTCGAGGAAAGCCAGTTGCGGGGTGAAGCCTGGTCAGTAATTTCTCTCAACGGTGAAAACATCACTGACGCCACTCTCTCCCTGAACTTCCATCAACCTGGACAAGTAGCAGGCAACGCCGGCTGTAACAACTACATGGCCACCTATGTGCAGAATGAGGGCCTCTTCACCATTACTACTGGCGGCGTCACTATGATGGCTTGCCCCAAACCGCTGATGGAACTGGAACAGAAATTTCTCAATACGCTTGGCGATATCTCTCAGGCCCGCATCAATGCCGATGGCATACTGGTGTTGAGCGGTAAGGACGGCGAGAAAATCAAGGCCACTCGCTAATGTAGCGATACACAAAAAAACCGCGCCCGGTTGGGCGCGGTTTTTTTGTCGATCCGCGTGCGGCCTATAACCGAAAGCGTTCGGCGACGTTTATTTAACCCGTGGATCCAAATCACCGGATTCATAACGCTGGAACATCTTTTCTAAGCTGATCGGTTTGATCTTGTCCGCATAACCCGCCGTACCAAAAGCTTCATAACGGGCCATACAGATATCTCGCATGGCAGTGATGGATTCTTTCAGGTATTTACGTGGATCAAACTCGGCTGGGTTCTGGGCCAGGAAGCGACGGATTGCCCCGGTGGACGCCAACCGCAAGTCGGTATCGATGTTGACCTTACGCACACCGTGCTTGATGCCTTCCTGAATTTCTTCCACCGGCACACCGTAGGTTTCCGGAATTTCACCACCAAATTCATTAATGATCGCCAACCAGTCCTGCGGCACGGAAGAAGAGCCGTGCATCACCAAGTGGGTATCCGGAATGCGTTTATGGATCGCTTTAATCTGCTCGATGGCCAGAATATCCCCGGTGGGTGGGCGAGTGAATTTATAGGCCCCGTGGCTGGTACCGATAGCAATCGCCAGGGCATCCACTTTGGTTTTCTGCACAAAGTCAGCCGCTTCTTCAGGGTCGGTCAGCATCTGCTCGTGGGTTAGCTTGCCGGCCGCACCAATACCGTCTTCTTCACCGGCTTCACCGGTTTCCAAAGAACCCAGACAACCCAGCTCACCCTCAACAGACACACCACAAGCATGCGCCATGTCCACAGTGCGGCGAGTTACCTCCACGTTGTACTCGTAATCGGTGGGGGTTTTGCCATCTTCACCCAAGGACCCATCCATCATCACCGAGGAGAAGCCCAGCTGAATAGAGCGCTGGCAAACAGACGGGCTGGTGCCATGGTCCTGATGCATAACGACAGGAATATGTGGAAACTCTTCGGTGGCCGCCAGAATCAGATGACGCAAGAAAGGCGCACCTGCATATTTGCGGGCTCCAGCAGACGCCTGCACGATCACCGGGGAGTTGGTTTTGTCCGCGGCTTCCATAATGGCGCGCATTTGTTCCACATTGTTCACATTATAAGCCGGTACGCCGTAGCCGAACTCGGCAGCGTGGTCCAGCAGCTGTCGCATGCTTACTAGTGCCATGGTATTTCCCCTTCATTATCCGTTTGCGATGCGCGCGCACCGCCTATGCTTCGTCCATTACAACCCGATGTCAAAAACCAAACGCCTAACGTACGAGTTGTCGTCAGGCCTTCGGCGTCGAGCATTCGGCGTTTTATCAATCCTTCGCCCGTGCCTCAAGCATAGCCACTGCCGGCAGCACCTTACCTTCCACAAACTCCAGGAAGGCACCACCACCGGTAGAGATGTAGCTAACCTTATCGGTAATGCCGTATTTATCCACCGCCGCCAGGGTGTCGCCACCGCCAGCAATGGAGAAAGCATCAGAATCGGCGATGGCCAGGGCCATTTCACGAGTGCCTTCACCAAACTGATCAAATTCAAAAACACCCACCGGACCATTCCAAATAATGGTTTTGGCTTCTTTCATTAGTGCCGCCACGATGTGAGCTGTTTGCGGGCCCACATCCAAAATCATGTCGTCGTCGGCCACGTCTTCCACTTTCTTGGTCGCCGCCTCGGCGGATTCAGAAAAGGCCTTGGCAGTAACCACATCCACCGGAATCGGGATGTGTACCTTCTCGGCAATTTTCTGTGCGGCAGGAATCAGGTCCTTTTCATACAAAGACTTACCCACCGGGTGCCCGGCAGCGGCCAGGAAGGTGTTGGCGATACCGCCACCAACCACCAACTGATCCACTTTATCCGACAACGATTCCAGCACTTCCAGCTTGGTGGACACCTTGGAGCCACCCACAATGGCCACCAAGGGTTTGGCGGGTGCATCCAGCGCCTTACCTAAGGCATCCAGCTCATTGGCCAGCAGCGGGCCGGCACATGCCACAGGCGCAAATTTGCCCACCCCATGGGTGGATGCCTGCGCACGGTGTGCCGTACCAAAGGCATCCATTACATAGATATCACACAGTGCCGCCATTTTTTGTGACAGTGCTTCGTCGTCTTTCTTTTCACCTTGATTGAAGCGAACGTTCTCACACAACACCACCTGACCGTCCGCCACCTCGACGCCGCCCAGCCAATCTTTCACTAGCGGTACATCACGGCCCAGCAGACCTCCCAAATGATCGGCCACCGGCTGCAGAGAAAATTCCTCCGCATACTCACCTTCGGTTGGACGCCCCAGATGAGACATCAGCATCACCTTGGCGCCGGCCTTGAGCGCATGTTCAATGGTCGGCAATGAGGCACGGATGCGCGCATCACTGGTGACCTTGCCATCCTTCACCGGCACGTTCAGGTCTTCACGGATCAGAACGCGTTTGCCTGCCAGATCCAGGTCGGTCATGCGTTTGAAGTTCATTTCGTTCCTACCTCATTAAATTCTGCCAGACGCCATGCTGACGCCAAACGTTTAAGCAACACGTCAGGCGCCCAGCTTAGAGCATCCAGCCTTGTTCAAAGCTAATTCATTCACCCAGTCCAACAATCGGTTGGCATAACCCCATTCGTTGTCGTACCAAGCCACTACTTGCACCATATCGCCCTGCACTCGGGTCTGAGTCACATCAACGATCGCGGACTCTGTACGGTGATTAAAATCCGCGCTGACCAGCGGCGCGTCATTGTAGCCAATCAGGCCCGCCGACACGGTTGCCTGTTGGTGTAGCCACTGATTAAGACTGTCTTCATCCGGTGTCTGTTCCAACCGCAAAGTCAGCTCCACCATAGCCACATTTAGGGTTGGCACTCGAATGGAGTCACCATTGATGCGCCCAGCCAGCGCCGGCAATACTTGTTGTACCGCACCAATGGAACTGCTGGTGGTGGGCACGATGTTCTGTGCTCCGGCCCGCCCCCGGCGCGGGTCCCGATGAACGTGATCCAGCAAGGTCTGATCCGAGGTGTAAGCATGGATTTCTTTCATCAATACCTGCTGAACACCATACTGCTGGTCTAGCCGCTGCAGCAGCGGAGCAATGCAGTGCGTAGTACAAGACGCCGCCGACAGCACCTGGCTGTCGTCACGAACGTCCTCATGATTGACGCCGTACACCACGATTTGATCCGCTTGATCAAACGGCACCGCACCGATAATGACTTTTTTCGCACCGGCTTGTAGGTGACGAGACGCGCCCGCATGGCTGCGAAAATGCCCGGAACACTCCAGCACTAAGTCCACCCCGAGCTCACCCCAAGGCAGCAACTCTGGCTGTGGTTGCTCCAGCAACATGGGCGCCTGTTTGCCAATACGCAGCATCCCATCAATCAACTCAGCCGGCTCCGCCAGCCGCCCGTGGGTGGTGTCGTAACGCGTCAGGTACAACAAATCTTCCGGGCGGCCCTTGTCGTTGATCGCCACCAACGTAAACGGCGCCTGCCAACCTGCGCCTTCGCGCTCGGCCAGAGCACGGACAAAAGAACGCCCAATACGGCCATAGCCATTAATGGCGATGCGCATTAGACAGCGCTCCGCAGCAGCGTCACGTGCCCAGCACCAGGCGTCCGGCGTTTCATTACAACAACGACTCCACTGCTTCCTGTACGGCTTCAGCGGTGATATTGAAGTGCTTGAACAAATCCCCCGCCGGAGCGGAAGCGCCAAAGCTGTTCATGCCAATCACCTTGCCGTCCAGGCCCACAAAGCGGAACCAGTAATCGGCAATGGCGGCTTCTACCGCGACCCGGGCGCGCACGTCGCCTGGCAACACGCTGTCCTGGTACGCCTTGTCCTGGGCCAGAAATTCTTCCACACAGGGCATGGACACCACGCGAATATTCTTACCGGTGAGCGCTCTAGCCGCAATCACCGCCAGCTCCACTTCAGAACCGGTGGCAATGATGATCGCGTCCGGAGTGTCTTCACCCGTTTGCAGCAAGGTGTAGCCACCCTTTTCGATCTCAGCCAGCTGTTCGCTGCCACGCTCCATGCAGGGCAGCCCCTGACGAGAGAAAATCAGCGCAGACGGACCATCCTGACGCAATACAGCCTGCTTCCAGGACACCGCCGACTCCACCGTGTCACAAGGACGCCAGGTGCGCATGTTCGGGGTCAGGCGCAAGTTGGCCAATTGCTCAATGGGCTGGTGAGTTGGGCCATCTTCGCCCAGGCCAATGGAATCGTGGGTATAAACCAAAATGTTCGGCTGGTGCATGATCGCCGCCATGCGCACCGCGTTGCGGGCGTACTCCATAAAGACCAGGAAGGTGCCGCCGTAGGGGCGTAGGCCGCCGTGCAGGCACAGGCCGTTCTGGATGGCGGTCATACCAAATTCGCGCACGCCGTAGTGAATATAGTTGCCGCTGGCATCGTCTGCGGTAACCGATTTGCAGCCTTTCCAAATGGTGTTGTTGGAACCGGCCAGGTCGGCAGAGCCGCCAGCCAATTCTGGCAACAGCGGGCCGAAAGCGTCCAACGTATTCTGGCTGGCCTTGCGGGTCGCCACCTTTTCGCCTTTTTCCTGACACTCACGGATATAGGCATCCGCTTGCTCGGCAAAATCCGCCGGCAGCTCGCTAGCCATGCGGCGCGTAAACTCAGCGGCCAGCTCCGGGTACGCAGCCTGATAAGCATCGAAACGCTGCTGCCACTCACTCTGCGCTTTGGCACCCGCCTCTTTGGCATCCCAGGCACTCTTAATGTCCGCGGGGATCTCGAACGGGCCGTACTCCCAGCCCAGCGCTTTACGGGTCAGAGTGATTTCGTCTTCGCCCAGGGCGGCACCATGGGAATCTTCCTTGCCCTGCTTATTCGGGCTACCGAAACCGATAATGGTTTTGCAGCAGATCAGCGTAGGCTGGGAGGTGTTGGCGCGGGCATTTTCCACCGCCACCATTATTTCTTCCGCGTTGTGGCCGTCGACATTAGGAATCACCTGCCAACCGTAGGCGCGGAAACGCTCTACGGTATCGTCGGTGAACCAGCCTTCCACTTCACCGTCAATGGAAATGCCATTGTCGTCGTAGAAGGCCACCAGTTTACCCAAGCCCAAGGTGCCTGCCAGGGATGCCACTTCGTGGGAGATCCCTTCCATCATGCAGCCATCACCCAGGAAGCAATAGGTGTTGTGATCAACAATGGTGTGCCCATCACGATTGAACTGCCCCGCTAGCATCTTCTCAGCCAGCGCCATGCCTACCGCATTGGCAATCCCCTGCCCCAGCGGGCCAGTGGTGGTTTCGATGCCCGGAGCGTCACCATATTCTGGGTGTCCGGCAGTGGGGCTACCCAACTGGCGAAAGTTTTTGATGTCATCCAGGCTGACACCGTAACCGGTCAAATGCAGAAGGCTGTAAAGCAGCATGGAGCCATGGCCATTGGAGAGCACAAAGCGGTCGCGGTCGGCCCAGGTTGGGTCCGCCGGGTTGTGTCGCATGAAATCGCGCCACAAAACTTCGGCGATATCCGCCATGCCCATGGGCGCACCGGGGTGCCCGGAGTTGGCTTTCTGTACCGCATCCATGCTCAGGGCACGGATAGCGTTGGCGAGTTCACGGCGGGCGGGTGCACTGGACATGCAGGGCTCCAAACTGGCTGGTGGCTGAAAAGGGGCGCTATTGTCCCTCAAGCCGATAACGCCTACAAGCCGCACGCCCCAGAGCTCGCCGCTGCCTAGTTTCTGCATACCGCGTATGGGCCTGTTGCACGCAACGGGTTAAGCTGACAGACAGACCTATATCAATTTATTTTGATTTAGTTTTCAGTTGCGCTAAACTGCGCCACCATGACTGCACTGGCCCCCTCTCCACCGGATGTTACCGACCGCCTGGCAGCCTTTCTCAAGGCCGCTGGTGACCCGCTGCGCCTGCAGGTGCTGCAAGTATTGGGACAGAACAGCTTCGGCGTGCTGGAGCTCTGCGAGATCATGGCCATGAAGCAGTCCGGTATGAGCCACCATCTAAAGGTGCTCACCAACGGCGGGCTGGTGGAAAAACGCCGCGAAGGCAATTCCATTTTTTACCGTCGTCGCCTGCCTCAGCCAGATAATACGGAAGGCGCTCTTCACGGCGCCCTGCTTGAAGAGCTGGACAATGGAGCACTGGATTTCCAAGTGGCTGGGCGACTGGAACAGGTGCAAAGCCAACGAGCGGAACAGAGCCGGGCTTTTTTTGCCCGCCACGGGGAAGCCGGGGACGATAAGCAGGAGCTGATTGCCGACTACTCGCAATACGCCGAACAAGCCTTGGAACTATTGGTGCGTGCGTGCCCCCAAGGCGGCTCGGCTCTGGAGATCGGCCCTGGAGACGGGCGCTTTCTGCAGGAGTTGTCACAACGATTTGATACGGTAACCGGGCTGGACAACGCCGAAGCCATGCTGGCCCGAGCCCGCCAGCAACTGCAGGCGGCAGCACTGAACAATGTGCAACTGATCTGCGGCGAATGGCCTGCCAGCGCGGCAACCTTACCTGCGGCAAACGCGGTGGTACTAAACATGGTGCTGCACCATCTGCCCGCCCCGGCCAGCGCGATCCGCGCCGCCGCGGCACAATTGCAGGCCGGCGGCACTCTGCTGATCACCGACCTGTGTCGGCATGATCAGCACTGGGCCCACGAGGCTTGCGGTGATTTTTGGCTCGGCTTTGATGAAGCCGATCTAGTGGATTGGGCCGGCCGCGCCGGTCTTGAGTTGCAGGAAAGCCAGTTTCTGGCCCTGCGCAATGGTTTTCAGGTGCAGGTACGCACCTTCAGGAAGAGTTGAGCTTTACACTTTCAACTCATTTTTTTCGCGCCTATTGAAGGCAACGCAACGATCAATGAATCACGGGAGCACTCCAGTAATGAGTGAATATTCCATCTTTACCTCCGAGTCCGTATCCGAAGGCCATCCGGATAAAATGGCTGACCAGATTTCGGATGCCATTCTGGATGCCATCATCAAAGATGACCCCCACGCCCGCGTGGCGGTAGAAACAATGGTAAAAACCGGCATGGCCGTGGTTGCCGGTGAAGTGCGCACCAATACCTATGTGGAATTGGAAGACATCGTTCGCCAAGTGATTCTGGATATCGGTTACGACAGCTCAGAAAAAGGCTTCGATGGCGCCAGCTGTGCCGTGCTCAACGGCATTGGCAAACAGTCCGCCGACATTGCTATCGGTGTAGACGAAGCGGAAGAGAAAGAAATGGGTGCCGGCGACCAAGGCCTGATGTTTGGCTTCGCCACCGACGAAACCGACACCCTGATGCCCGCCCCGGTGTACTACTCCCACCGCTTGGTAGAGCGCCAAGCCAAGCTGCGCAAGAACAGCACCCTGCCTTGGTTACGCCCAGATGCGAAAAGCCAGGTGACCTTGCGTTATGACAACGGCAAGCCGGTAGCTGTGGATGCGGTAGTACTCTCCACCCAGCACTCCCCGGACATCAAGCTCGCGGATCTGCGTGAAGCGGTGATGGAAGAAATCATCAAGCCGGTGCTGCCCGAAGAGTGGCTGCACAAGGACACCCTGTACCACGTGAACCCCACCGGGATTTTCGTGATCGGCGGCCCCATGGGCGACTGCGGCCTCACCGGCCGCAAGATCATCGTCGACACCTACGGCGGCATGGCCCGCCACGGCGGCGGCGCCTTCTCTGGCAAGGACCCGTCCAAGGTGGATCGTTCCGCTGCTTATGCCGGACGTTACGTGGCCAAGAACATTGTCGCCGCGGGCTTGGCCAGCAAGTGCGAGATTCAGGTGAGCTATGCCATTGGTGTGGCCGAGCCCACGTCTATCTCGGTAAATACCTTTGGCACCGGCAAAATTAGCGATAGCGCCATCGTCGACCTGGTACGCGAACACTTTGATCTGCGCCCACGCGGCATTATTGAAATGCTCGACCTACGCAAGCCGATCTATCGCCCCACTGCCAGCTACGGCCACTTCGGCCGCGAAGGCTTCAGTTGGGAAAAAACCGACAAAACCGAAGCGCTTAAAGCAGCACTTTAAACGCTTACCTGCACACAAACACCGCAGGCAGGCATACCTAACACCTTGGGGCTCGCCACACAGCGAGCCGACTAGCACCACGTAATGCGTTTAGCATGTTACGTGCAAGCGGAGAAACAGAATGAACGCGAAAGTAGGCACCTTTACTGATTATAAAGTCGCGGATATTTCCCTAGCGAATTATGGCCGCTCAGAAATCCATATTGCCGAAACCGAAATGCCGGCACTCATCGCTATTCGTGAAAAATACCGTGCCGAGCAGCCGCTGAAAGGCGCCAAAATTATTGGCTGCATTCACATGACCATTCAGACCGCCGTACTGATCGAAACCCTGATTGCCCTGGGCGCAGAAGTACGCTGGTCCAGCTGTAATATCTTCTCCACCCAGGACCACGCCGCTGCCGCTATCGCTGCTGCCGGTGTTCCCGTGTTTGCCTGGAAAGGCGAAACCGAAGAAGAGTACATGTGGTGCATCGAGCAGACCTGTCGCGACGGCAACGGTGAACTGTGGGAAGCTAACATGATTCTCGATGATGGCGGCGACCTGACCGGCTACATCCACGAAACCTACCCGGCCATGCTCGACAACATTCACGGCATTACCGAAGAAACCACCACCGGTGTACACCGTCTCTACGAGATGCTGAACAAAGGCACATTGAAAGTGCCCGCAGTGAACGTGAATGATTCTGTCACCAAGAGCAAAAACGACAACAAATATGGTTGCCGTCATTCCCTGAACGATGCCATCAAGCGCGGTACCGACCACCTGTTGTCTGGCAAGAAAGCCCTGGTTATCGGTTACGGTGACGTGGGCAAGGGCTCCGCCCAGTCCCTGCGTCAGGAAGGCATGATTGTGAAAGTCACCGAAGCCGATCCAATCTGCGCTATGCAGGCCTGCATGGACGGCTTTGAAGTGGTCAGCCAATACAAAGGTGGCATTAACGATGGCAGCGAAGCCTCCATCAACACCGATCTGCTAGGCAACACGGATCTGCTGGTTACCACCACCGGCAATTTCAATGTGTGCGACGCCAACATGCTCAAGGCGATCAAGAAAGGCGCCGTGGTCTGTAACATCGGTCACTTCGACAACGAAGTGGATACCGCCTTCATGCGCGAAACCTGGGAATGGGAAGAAGTAAAACCCCAAGTCCACAAAGTATGGCGCAATAAAGCTGAAGGCGATTTCCTGCTGCTGCTTTCCGAAGGCCGCCTGGTCAACCTGGGCAACGCCACCGGGCACCCCAGCCGCATCATGGATGGCTCCTTCGCCAACCAGGTACTGGCGCAGATGTATCTGTTCGACCAGGGCTACGCCAACCACTCTGATGCCGTGAAAGAAAAAATGCTCAAGGTAGAAGTGCTGCCCAAAAAGCTGGATGAAGAAGTGGCCCGCTACATGGTGGAAGGCTTTGGTGGTGTGATCACCAAGCTCAGCAAAGAGCAAGCCGACTACATCGGCGTAGACGTGAACGGCCCCTACAAGCCCGAACATTATAAGTACTAAACACTGGTACGCCCCACGCATCATGCAACACGCGTGGGGCGTGAGGTGTGCAGCATGAAGCGAGTTCCCAATGAAACGAATCAGTTTTGAATTCTTTCCGCCAAAAACCGACCAGGGGAAAGAAAAGCTACTGGCGACGCAGCAAAAACTGCTGGTCAAGAACCCCGCGTTTTTTTCCTGCACCTTTGGTGCTGGTGGCTCCACCCGTGACAATACCCGCGACACCGTCAATAAGTTGCGCGAGCAACACGGCGACACCGCACCGCATCTGAGCTGCATCGGTCAGAGCCGCGAAGAAATCTTGGAGCTGGTCAACGGCTACAAAGAAGCCGGCGTGCAACGCATCGTTGCCCTGCGTGGCGACTTACCTTCCGGCATGGGTTACGCCCAGAGCGAGATTAAATACGCCGACGAACTGGTGCAATTGATCCGCCAGGAAACCGGCGATCACTTCACCCTGGAAGTGGCAGCCTACCCGGAAATGCACCCGCAAGCGCGCAGCTTCGAAGATGATATTGCGCACTTCAAACGCAAAGTAGATGCCGGCGCCAACAGCGGCCTAACCCAGTATTTCTACAATGCAGATGCCTACGGCTATTATATGGATGCGTTACAAAAGATTGACTGTGACGCTCCTGTCTACCCCGGCATCATGCCCATTCTCAACGTGGCCAACCTGTTACGCTTTTCCAATACCTGTGGCGCCGATGTGCCACGCTGGCTGCAAAGCAAGCTTAACGACATCAAGGATGATGACGCCGCAGTGAAAGCATTCGGTGAAGAAGTGGTTACCCGTTTATGCGAGCGACTGCTGGCCATGGGCGCACCGGGCTTGCACTTCTACACCATGAACCAAGCCGGCCCCAACCTTCGTATTCTCGACAATCTGGGGATGTGAAAAGGCACCGTTAAGCTTCACGCTACAACACGGGCCGGGGTGGCACCATCCGATAACCGCCCTGCCCGTGCAATGCAGCTGAACATTTAAACGTGAAAATTTGATAAGAAACCCCAGAAACCGTCCTCCCGGCTTTCCTCATCTCTTTTTGTCGCTTGTAGCTAGACTCCTTCGCTATAAACATTAGCCCATATTCGCATTTCCCCTCCTGCGCGCCGCGTTTTACTCTTAACTAAACATACCGTCACGGAGCGTGTTCTCGCTTCAGCCACCAGCTGTTTGTTAGCCCCCGCTCCCCGAGCCCGGCCATCCTGTTCCGGGAGGAGGTTTATCATGCCCGCCCGCGCTCTGGCAGATTTTCTCGACAACAACAAGGTCAGCTACCACTGCTACAACCACGCGCCCGCCGTTACCGCCTCTGAAGTAGCGCAATCCGCTCATATACCCAGCCGAAATATGGCCAAACCGGTGATTGTTGAAGCAGATGGCGAACTGGTTATGGCCGTACTCCCCGCCAATCACTATCTGGACCCTAACAAACTGCGCCAGGCCCTCAACGCCAATCACGTTAAGCTAGCCAACGAAGACCATTTCAAGGGCCGTTTCCCACTTTGCGAACCTGGCGGCGAGCCGCCTTTCGGCAATCTGTACGGCATGAAGGTGTATGTGGACAACACCTTGCTCAGCGAAGACTGGTTGGCCTTCAATGCAGGCACACACACCGAAGTGATAACAATGGGCATGGGCGATTTTCTTCGTCTCAGCCAGGCGCAGGCCTGTGCCTTCGCCATGCTTCATTAGACATCACGGGTAAAGCCCCTTACATCGCCACCGGCATCCCCTTTCCCCGTTCGGCTGAACGGGGCTTTCTTTTCTCCCATCGTCATACCATTCGCTGCAAAAACTGCGGAGCAGCACCGGCCTGCGAGACCCTTTTGAGAAATCATGCTGACACCACAAAGAAGCCTGCAGACTGTCATCGTTCGTTCGCTTCTGCGTGGTATGCTAATTCGAAATGATTGCCGGAAAGATACGCATGCCTCCTCGCACCTCTCAGCACCCGCTGCGCCGCACCAAAATTGTTGCCACCGTTGGCCCCGCCTCTGCCCCCCTCTCCATGCTCGATACGCTGATTGGGGCGGGCGTTAATGTGTTTCGGCTGAACTTTTCCCACGGCACCGCAGACACCCATCGCGATACCGCCGAACAGATTCGCCATTGCGCCGAGCAACGCGGCGAACACGTAGCGATACTGGCCGACCTGCAAGGGCCTAAGATCCGCATTGGCTGCTTTCGCGACGGCCCCATCATGCTCACCGCCGGCCAACCCTTTACGCTTGATACTGCTCTGTCAGATGACGCAGGCGATACCGAGCAGGTCGGCGTCAGTTACCCACCACTACCCAGCGACTGTGAACCCGGCGATATCCTGCTGCTCAATGACGGCCTGCTAGAACTCGAAGTAAACACCATCAACCGCACCCGGGTGGAATGCACGGTGCGCGTGGGCGGTGAACTCTCGGATCATAAAGGCGTAAACCGCAAAGGTGGCGGCCTCAGTGCCCGCGCCCTTACCGAGAAAGACCTGGCGGATATCATCACCGCCGCCGACATGGAGGTGGATTTTCTCGCGCTCTCCTTTCCCCGCGACGCGGAGGATGTAAACGAAGCACGCCGCCGTTATCAGGAAGCCGGCGGCAAAGGTGACATCATTGCCAAAATCGAACGCGCCGAAGCCGTGGCAGACGACGACACCTTGGATGCCATTATCAATGCCTCCGACGGAGTGATGGTGGCGCGTGGCGATTTGGCCGTGGAAATTGGTGATGCGGAACTTGTCGGCGTGCAGAAGCACATCATCCGCCGGGCACGAGCGTTAAATCGCTTCGTGATTACTGCCACCCAGATGATGGAATCCATGATCCACAGCCCACAACCCACCCGGGCAGAGGTCTCAGACGTAGCCAACGCGGTACTCGACGGCACCGACGCCGTCATGCTGTCAGCGGAAACCGCGGTCGGCGACTTTCCCAAAGAAACCGTACAGGCCATGGACCGGATCATCCTTGGCGCCGAGCGTACCTGGCAGGAACGCAGGGCTGATCGGCCGATCAACGACAACGCCGACAACATTGACGAAGTGATCGCCATGGCCGCCATGCAGGCAGCCAACCGACTCAGCAACGTGGCCGCCATTATTGCCATGACGGAAACTGGTAACACCCCGCGGCTAATGTCTCGATTACGCTCTGGCATGCCCATCTATGCATTCACCCCCTACCCCTCCAGCCAGCGCCGAGTCGCCATTTTACGTGGTGTATATGCCATGCCCTTCGACAGTCACGCACTGGCTAGCGACACCGTCAACCGCAAAGCGGTGAGCATGTTAGAAGACATGGGCGTAGTGCAGACTGGCGACCGGATACTGATCACCAAGGGCAATTATGCCGACGCCCACGGTGGCACCAATACCCTGAAAATCGTCGAGGTCGGCAGTAACATTCAATAATTCTTTTGCGGAGCCTTCATGCCATTTCCGTTGTGAAGGCTCCGGCTCTGCACCCTAAAGAGCAAAACGCTCGCTCTGCCAAAAAAACCGCAAATTTTTTTTCAGAAACACCTTAGCAGCAAGCTTGCACAGACAATGGTCGGCTCCACTGTGTGCAATAGGTTGCAACAGATAAAATGCTCTCCCCCAACATTTTCTCAAGCGCCAGTCGAAAGCGGCTTTTCGGCAACAGTCATCCTTATTCTTTGCTGGCATAGTAACGCCTGAATTGAAGGAGGAACCATGTCTGACTCCATTAGTACCTTAAAGCAAAAAGGGTTGCCCGCCGATGCGCTAGCCTTTATTGAATCCCTGCCCGCAGATCAAGCCAACACGTTAGCTGATGCGGTGCTTGCCGCCTTGGCAAGCAAAGACGCTCGCGTAGAAAGAGCCATGAATAATGCTTTGAATGTCGTACCGGGGCCTTTTCGTCGGCCAGTCAAAAAAATGTTGTTCGGTTAAAGCTGGAGTATAAGCATGCATATTGAAACCCAAGCAGAGCTACTCAAACTGAGCCGATTACTGGAAACCGATGAAACAGACATGGCGTTTCTAGAGGGTCAGGACCTAACGTCCCTGGCCGCATTCCGCACCCGTATTTCCAGCTTTTTTTATCAGCAACATCAGGATAGCTATCAACGGTTGGCAGGCATCAGCAAACTGGTACCCACCGGCGCCAGCGCCAAGTTGGCCACCACCGTGCTCGGCTCGGTATTGGCGGCGGGCATTGCATCCGAGCTACCCGCCGACCGCGCTATCAAACTAGCGGACAAACTACCCAACGACTTTCTCGCCAAGCTATGCATCCACCTTGAGCCGACATATTCTCGCGCTCTGCTGGCCGCCATGCCCGACAAAATTGTTGCCACTGTGGCCAAATCATTACTGGCCATGAATGAACACATCACCCTTGCCCGCTTTGTAAACGTGATTCAACCCTCTGCATTGAAAGCGGTTACCGCTTCGGTAGAGGATGGCGAAGCCATGGTGAAAATTTCGCTGTATCTAGAAGATAAGAGCACGCTCAATACTTTGCTCGGTTTACTCAGTGAAACCCAGCAACGCGCTACATTGAAAGCGGCCACCGATCATGAATTATGGCCCGCTGTGCTGTCACTTAACGGCCATTTGAATACTCAGCTTCGCGGCCAAATGGGGAACTTGGTGGCCGAGCAAGGCGAAACCGTACTCAGCCATATTATCGATGTGGCCAGTGAGCAACGCCTGTGGACCAATCTATTACAGGCTGTTAACGCCATGGATAATGCGCATCAACAAACTGTGGTCAACGTGCCCAAGTTACGTGAAGACACTATTATAGAAAGCCTTATCACCACCGTGGCCGAAGAAAATAGCTGGGACGAGCTACTTCCTTTGTTCTCGCTACTGGACCACGCCCACCTAACGCCAGCGCTAGAGGTGCTCACCGAGCGTCAACCCCAGGCCCTGAACCAAGCACTACGCCAAGCTCACGACAGCAGCCTGCTGGGGCTGTTTGGGCATTTGCCCGAGGATCAGTTACCCCGAGTTGCTAAAGCCATTCAAAGCCAGGGAACAGATAACTGGACGGCCTTTGTTGCTCGCAATGGCGATGCCCACGAAATCGAAGCGCTGAAAGCACAGATTACATAAACCATCAGCTCCGAGGGTTGCTCCTACATTACGGTTAAGCAACGTCCAGGAAGGCGCTATCGTTCAACTTACCAATCGACGTAAGTAGCGCCTTGCGGATACTAACGTACCCGCCCCACAAGAGTTCTGCACCTCGCACACCGACAGTTATCATCGAAATATGGATGACCACCGCGACGACGCCCTGGATCTATCTCCTCGGCGTTAACGACTAGGCTGCTGCAAAAGCTGTGCATACCCGCGTATTTGTCGCACAGCAACAACAGAAAAGCGGTGCCAGACTTTTCAATATCTTCACGGATGTAAGGCGAGAGCAAGATAGGCAATCCGTGTTCAGTTTGATCGTGCTTGAACGCTCAAGTGATCTTCCCTCAACGCTTGTTGATAGAAACCCCACGCCATGATTCCGGCCAGCACATTGCCCAATGCGGCCCCTAGAGCAAAGCCACCGAAACCACCAAACTCCAAACCCAACCATAACAAGGGCAAATAGCACAGGAACAAACGCAGGAAGGAAATCACCATGGCACGCATGGGCCAGCCCAGCGCATTGCTGGCCGATACCACCAGCATGCATACGCCAAGGAAACCATAGCTAGGCGGAATCCAGCGAATCAGTACGGTTAGATAAGCCTGCACCGCCGGCGTATCCACCAGTACGCTGGCCAACGGCGCGGCAAACAACGCCATCACCAACCCCAGCACCACCTGCCAGACAATCACCATGCCGGCGGCCACCTGCATCAACCGCCGCACCGTGGCCCAGTCGTTGCTGCCATAACAGCGCCCCAGCCAGGGCGGTAGCGCCATGGTCATCCCCAGCACCCAAACAATGGAGAAGCCTTCCAACCGACTGGCCATGCCCCAAGCCGCTACCGCCTGATCGCCGGAACGGGCCACCAAGGCCGTAGCCACCATGGCGGCCAGCGGCGGCATTAGCTGGCTAACCATGGCCGGACCGGCAATCTGTGCAAACGGCCAAGCAGACACGCGCACCTGCGCCACCATGCCATGGCGTTGCACCCAACCTTTGCCCCGCAAGGCATACGCCACAATGACGCCACCGATGGAAAACGCCAACAGCGTCGCTAATGCCGCACCGGGCAAACCCAAGCCCTGCCAATCGCCAATGCCAAAAATAAGAATCGGATCCAATAACAGATTCAGCAAACTGGTCGCTACCATCATCATGCCTGGAAAACGGGTATTGCCGTGGGCACGGAACAGGCTGTAGCCAAAATACACGACCCCGCCTACCCACATGGCCGGCACCTGCAAAGCCCAGAAGGGGCGAATCATGGAGCGAATCTCGTCGCTAGCCCCGAGCAACCTAAACGCCGGCTCTTGGATGAGCCATAACACCAGCACCAACATACCTTGCAGTAGACCGCCACCGACCAACACCAACGCACCCAACCGATTGGCTTGTTCTTGCTGGCCAGCGCCAATAGCCCGAGAAATCAACGCGGCAATAGCAATGCCGATGCCCACCTGAACGCCGATAACCAGAAACGCCAGCGGGAAAGTAAACGACTGGGCGGCCAGTGGCTCCGTACCCAGCCTGGCCACAAAGATACTGTCGACCAGATAAAAGCCCAATAGGGACATGACGCCCATGGCCATAGGCCAAGTCTGCTGCCATAACTGGCGAACCAGGGTCAGAGTGGGCAAGGATGCCGTATCGGTTTGTGGGGTGCCGTTCACGTAACGTCCTGCCGATTATCTACCTCGCCGGGATGGCGACCCTTACTGCGTTCGTAGGTCACGATGGCGCTGCCGATACTGCCAATCAACATGCCCACCGAGCCGATAATAAACAGCCAAGTGCCAGCCTGCTGCCAGCTTTCCCAAAGAAAAAACACACTGCCAACGACAAAGGTGCCATTACCAATCAAACCTAAAATAACGTGGAACCACTGATACCGATGGACAAGTGCGCGAGTCAGTGCCCAGCTGCTGGAGTTCGATGAGGATGGTGAAGTAGATGTCATCATGGTCCCTCTAGCTGAATCAGGAGAGCGAGCCTAACACGGCTACGAGGAACTGTCCGTCAAACGCCACCCTGCCCAGTGGCTGCGCTTACAGAGGGTGCAAACGATCAACTAGTTTGCCGGTTTCAACCAACTCCAGAAACTCATCGCCAAGATGCTGACTTTCAGCCACCGCCTTGCGCCAATAAGCCTCGCGACCAGCGTCATTACCACGATACTGTTTGAAATCCGTACGATCGGGAAGCTTGCCGTGGGGCAGGCGTGCCAAATAGTCGCGGGACGGGGTGACTAGCAACAGGTTGCGCAAGCGTTGCGGGTCGCCGTTGCGCCACCGCAACGGTTTATCAAACCAACCGGGGATTACCCGATCAGTGAAATGCGGGAACAACACAATACCTTCGCTCTGATAAGGCAGGTCTAGGTGATAATCGACCAGGCCGCCATCGCGATACACGCCATCTGGAGCACCGGGCAAGCCGGTGACGCCGTCCAGCACCATGGGAATCGCGGCACTGGCCAACAATGCCGCCCGCACATTATCCGCCCGCAGATTCACATGGTGGGTGGTGAAATCATTGAGCTCCCCCAACGGCAAAGCATCCCCTTGCGGATAAACCAGCGCACGCTCCATAAACCAGCCGATAGCTCGGCGGCTAAACAAATTGGTGCCAATCAAGCCTGCCAGCCCTAGCCCCAACCCTAGCCCCCCCTGACGGGCCATCAACCCACGGCTGCGGGTCATCACAATCACCAGCCGGTAATCCGGATTATGCAGAATCCGCTGATCCCGATCCTGCAGCAGTTCCGACAACATCTGCGCGCAGCGCAGGCTTATCTCTTTGGCGGTGATGCCTTTAGGAAAACGCTGCTGAGTATAGAGCGCAGCCAAACGGGCCAGGCCTTCGCGGGCATCGCCCATGGTAATGGCCGCAAACCGCCAGCTGCCGATAGACGCGCCAATCAAGGTCCGCGGGCGCGGCGCGGTGGGCAAAAAATCCCCGAACACCGCTTGGTCTAGGCCGTTGATGCCTAACGCTTTTGGCCCGCCGGCAGCGCCGGGAACGATATCCACATCGGCGGCCCGCAGTCCATGTTCGCGCAAATGCGCAATGGCAGCGCTCCCCGCGCGAAGAGACAACGCAGGGGCTGAGGTATGAATAGAAACCACCCAATATCTCCGCATCTATTCCAGCAGGAGTAACTATGGTAACGAGAAAAAGAAACGCGCCGAAATAGCATTCCACTATTGGAGCAAAACCGTACGGCAATCCTGCCGCTGAAGATCGCTCAAGACGCAAGTGAACGCTAATGGCTGCTCAGCAGCGGCACCACAAATTGGGAACAACGCAGGAAAGGAAACACGAAGGGAAGCCAGCCTGAAAGACTGATCAGGTAACGGGCTCAACGGCCTGCCAGATCACGCCGCATCAGCAGCGGTTAACCTCGACCCAGCAAACGCTGGCACAGAGTGGCGCCATCCCTGGCTAAAAATAATGACATCAGGCATCCCTCTGATGTTGCGCCTGTTTTGGCAGACGCGCTTCTGCTACTAGCCTAGCGAATTATTCGCCGTAGAGACAAAGATAGGCCGTATCAATAGCCACTTTCACCTGGAATTTCTGGTCAGCCTCAATCTCAAAGGTTTCCCCGGCAACAAAGGTTTGCCAATCGGCACTGCCCGGCAACTTAACCGTTAGGGCACCGCTGGTTACGGTCATGGTCTCGTGTTCACTGGTGCCGAATTCATAATCACCCGGCGCCATAACACCGATAGTGGCTGGCTTGGTTTCGGTTTGAAACGCAATGGATGCCACCTTGGCATCGAAGTATTCGTTGACCTTGAACATACAAGAGACTCCGCTGATTCAATGGAGGCGCGAGTATGCCAAAAGCCTGAGCAAATCACCGCTTATTTCCCATTGTTCGCGAAAACCGGCCACTAACTAACCGTGCCGACATCGCCTGAAAGCGTCATTAGCTGTCCAATGGTGGCGCAGTAGCAAAGGGCGTTGCCGTAGGCCAGTTTGGGATGGCGTCAATGGAAAAGGAAGTGCCTGACTGTTTGGTTCATGGCATGAATAAAACGCAAAAGGGCATCGTAATCACACCGATGCCCTACTTTTTGGTATTGGTTGGCCTTTCAGGGGTTTTTCTAGGGAGCCCTGGAGCTAGCTAGCTGACGTTTAGTTTGTGAACGGTTGGCAGTACAAGGAGATCTGGTCGTCGTCGCTATCAAATTCCGTATAAGCAATGATTGCGTCGTAGCTGCGACCGCTGCTGACACTACAACTCACCTCATCAATCATTACGCCCTGAGTTTCATTGTTGATAGTAACGGTCAGGTTACTGCCAGCACTGAGTGATACATAGCTGCTGCCATCGGCATATTCCAATCCACTCACAAGCGGTTGGCCGCCGGGAATGCCACTGCTTGAGGTAACGCTCAACTCATCTCCGGATAAGCGCGACAGAGTATTGATAAAGCGAACTCGAATCTGCCCGCTGGCTACATCCATTTTCTGATGACTGAAGGTTTTCAGCTGGCGATTATCTAAGGTGGTATCCCCCATCAGCACCACGGTGTAACGATTGCCGGCAATGAGAGTGCGATTGATCGGGCCGCTGACCAGCGAGCTGCCTGAACTGCTACCACGAACATCGAAGGCCACCGACTGGCTGTCATCATCCAGATCCAGGCTATTGACACTCACGTTGCCCCGCGTGGTGTAGTCCACGTCACTTTCCAGTGCCGAATTCTGGTCATCCACGAACAAATCCACGGTAATATCGTCTTCGCTGCCGCCACCTACCTGGGTAAGCTGATTATGGAAGTACAGCCGAGTACTGTCGGAGAATAGATCATCGTCTTCATCACAACCGAATGCAGACAAACCGACAACGGACGCCGCCATCACCAATCGCAGAAAAATCATCGCTGTTCACTCCCGGAGGAGGATTCAGCCTGCGCGCTTTGGACCGGCAACCCAGGCACATCCTCCTCGTTAAATTCACGGATAAAGATACCCCAAAACGCGACAAAAAGAGCCGCTAGCAGAGGACCAACGGCAAACCCAGTGATACCAAACATGGCCAAACCACCCAGGGTGGAAAATAGCACCACATAGTCCGGCAACTTGGTATCACGGCCCACCAGAATCGGGCGCAGAATATTGTCCACCAGGCCGATCACAAACACCCCGAACAAAATCAGGACGGTGGCCTCCTTCATGTCGCCCACGGCATACAGATACAACGCCACCGGGAACCAGATCAGCCCTGCACCCACCGCAGGAATGAGTGACAGTACCGCCATCACTACCCCCCACAGTAAAGCGCCAGGAATGCCCAGCCACCAAAAAATCAGCCCGCCCAAAGCACCCTGCGTAATCGCCACCAGCAGGTTTCCCTTAATGGTGGCACGGGTCACTTCCGCAAACTTAGCAAACAGTAACTCTTCACGCTCATCGCCTAGAGGCAGAGCCCTAATCAGCATAGCCACCATGGAGTCACCATCGCGGATCAGGAAAAACGCCAGATAGAGCATCAAGCCCAAGTTGAGGAAGAATTGAAAGGTATTCTGCCCTACCGCCAATGCCCGTTTAGCGAGGAACTGACCGGCGCCGGTAAACGCCTTGACCGCCTGTTCTTTGATTTTTTCAAGGTCCACATCAAAACGCTCTGCCAGAGATTGCACTCCCGGAAAAGCGTGTTTGACCTTGTCCACATAGCTGGCCAGATCAATCTCACCGCTTTGCACCTTCTGAAACAACCCGACCCCTTCGGTGACGAATGAGGTCGCCACCGCCAGCACAGGAATCACCACCAGCACTACACACAGCATCAGGGTAAACAGCGCCACCAAATTACGTCGTGTCGGCCAGCGAGCCAGCAAGCGTTTATGCAAAGGATAGAAAATCACACTAATTGCGCAGGCCCAAAAGATAGGCGCAAAGAAAGGCTGAATCAGCAAGGCAAACACGGCGCTCACCGCCACTAGGGAAAACAGAAAAGCACGCTGTTCCAGTTTTTCCAATATTCCCGAGTCCCGCATACCCTGCCGCCTCCTTATCTCTCGTCATTCGGATAAAACCGAAGCCGTCCGTCCGAGCCCAAGCGAGGTCAACCGCCCCCCAGCATGGTAGACCCCAGATAACCCATGTATGCCACATAAACCACCAGCAAACCAACGCCGTTAGCTCGGGTTATTTGGCCCTTACGGCCCCACAGGCCGAAACCCATGACGAACAGCATCAGCGTCAGCCCCATCATTAGAGACCAGTCGCGCTGCAAAACGCCTGCATCCACAGTCATGGGTTTGATGGCGCCGGCGATACCGACCACCGCCAACGTATTGAACAAATTCGAGCCTAGCACGTTACCAAAGGCTATATCGTGTTCGCCCTTGCGCACCGCCGCAATGCTGGAAGCCAGTTCCGGCAAAGAGGTGCCAAGAGCAACGATAGTAAGGCCAATGATCAAATCGCTGACGCCCAAGGACTGGGCAATCAAGACTGCGCCCCACACCAGCGCCCGAGAGCTGACCACCAGCAGAATCAACCCCACCACCAACCATAGCAACGCTTTCTTCAACGGCAGCGGGTGCTCTGCCAGATCCGTCTCCACTTCTCCGGCGAGCACATCGGCTTTGCCCGTCATCGCCGCATAAATAGACCAGCCCATCAGTACCGCCAACACCCCAATCAGCACCCAGGCGTCTAGGCGAGAAATGTGTCCATCGATGAGCTGATAGCCCGACAGTAGGGTAATCAGTGTGAGAATCGGTAGCTCTTTCTTGAGAATAGCGGAATTCACCAGAATCGGGCTCATTACCGCCACTACCCCTAGAATGAGGGCGATGTTAGAAATATTCGACCCGTAGGCATTACCTAACGCCAGAGACGGGTTGCCTTCCAGCGCCGCCAGCGCCGACACCACCATCTCCGGGGCAGACGTACCAAAGCCCACAATCAGCATACCGATTAACAGAGGCGGCATACCGGCATGAACCGCCGTACCCGCCGCCCCTTCGACAAATTTGTCCGCACTCCATACCAGCAGTATCAGCCCGCCAATCACGGCGGCAATGGCCAGCAACATCGGCACTCCTTGGGGTCATCAATTCAGGATGATAATCATCTCAGGCGGGCACATTGTGGCAGAGAGGAGCGAGGCTGGCACCTACATAGATGCAACCCGCATCACGCCCCATGCGCCACGCCGCGAAGAGGCATGGGCGTGAGGCGTATCGCGCTTATTTAGACATGCTGGTCTTCACCAGGCTTGATGCCATAGACGAGCGTATAGAGCACCGGAACCACGATCAATGTCAGCACGGTAGCGAAGCCCAAGCCAAACATGATCACCACCGCCATCGACTCGAAGAACGCGTCGAACAGCAGCGGCACCATGCCAAGGATGGTGGTAATCGCCGCCATACACACCGGTCGCACCCGCGAAATGGATGCCGACACCACTGCATCGAACGGCGCCAGCCTCTCGCGGTCCAGCTTGATTTGTTCCACCAGCACAATACCGTTCTTCACCAACATCCCAGACAAGCTCAGAAATCCCAACAGCGCCATAAAGCCAAACGGTGAATTGAGCACCAGCAGGCCAAAGGTCACACCGATAATGGCCAACGGCACCGTGGCCCAGATCACCAATGGCGAGCGCACTGCGTCGAACAACATGATGGTAATGATGAACATGAACAAATAGCCCATGGGCAGACTGCCGAATACCGCAGCCTGAGCATCCTTAGCGGCTTCGTATTCCCCACCCCACTGGAGGGAGTAACCCGGCGGCAGCTCCAGAGCTTCGATGGCCGGGCGAATCCGCCGCAGCACCTGATCCGCGGTCTCCTCGCCAAGCACATCCGGCTCGGCCTGCACGGTAAGCGTTCGTTTGCGATCACGACGCATGATCAACGCATTTTCCCATTCGGTCTTGAAATCCGAGACCACCTGACTGATGGGAATATAGGTCGAATAGGCCGGCGACCAAACCTGTACATCGTTAAGGTTATCCGCACTCAGGCGCTCATCGTCTGGCGGCCGCGCCACAATCGGCAACAACTTGCTGCCATCACGGTACAGGCCCACATTGCGACCGCTAAAGTTCAGTGCCAGGGTATTATCCAAGTCCTCGCGGGTAATCCCAGCACGGCGGGCCTGAGCTTCCTGGAACTGGGGGCGAATCACTTTTTCCTGCTGACGCCAGTCGTGGCGGATGCTTTCCAGCCCACTATCAGCTTGCATAATCGCTTGGGCTTTCACGCCCAACGCCCGCAGCTCTTTTGGGTCCGGGCCACTGAAGCGGGCTTCAATAGAGGCCGCCGGGCTGGGGCCGATCATCAGGCGTTTCACTTTAGCGAACGCTTGCAGGTGTCGGTCGCGAATCAGCTCACGGGTCGCCGCTAGGGTCGGATCGATCTGCTCCCGGTCGGACACCTGCACGATCAACTGCGCATAGCTGGAGTAACTTTTTTCAGGCATATAGGGCAGCATGAAACGCTGTGCCCCCTGACCGATAGTCGTGGTCACCTGCTCCACACTATCCATCTCCAGCAAATCATGCTCTAACCGCGCAGCCGCCTCTTGGGTAGCACGGATATCGCTCCCTTGGGGTAGCCAGTAGTCCACTAGAAACATGGGAGTATTGGAGGGCGGGAAGAACGCTTGCTTCACGAAACCAAAACCGACAACGGCCACCACCAACAGCACGCTCATAAAGCTCAAGGTGATCACCCGGTGGTGGATCGCCCGATCCAGCAAGCGCCGATAAATGACAAACACTTTGCCAGAGTAGGGATCCTCACTTTCGCCATTTTTACCTCCCACGTCTTTCTCATTGAAAAACAGGTCGGCAAAAAACGGCACCAGCGTAATAGCCGTCACCCAGCTGAGCATCAAAGAAATCAGCAATACCCAGAACAAGGTATTACTGTATTCGCCAGTGGCATCCTCCGATAAACCGATCGGAGCAAACGCCATAATAGCGATGACAGTGGCACCCAGCAGCGGCCAAACGGTTTGCCGAACAATTTCTTTCGACGCCTCCAGCTTGGACAACCCGCGTTTCATGCCCACCAGAATGCCTTCGGTAACCACGATGGCGTTATCCACCAGCATCCCTAGAGCAATAATTAGCGCCCCGAGCGAAATTCGCTGCAGATCGATGGCCATAACTTTCATGATGATGAACGTGCCAAGGATGGTGAGCAGCAACACGCTGCCCATCAATATCCCGGACCGCACCCCCATGAACACGAGCAGCACCGCGATCACAATGGCCACGGCTTCACCCAAATTGAGCATGAAAGCGCTCACCGAATTATCGACTTCTTTGGGCTGGTTGTAGACCGTGGCCAACTGCATGCCCGCAGGGCGCTGATACTCAAGCTCGGCCAAGCGCCGATCCACCCGAGCCCCAACATCCACAACGTTCACACCCGAGGCAAAGGAAATCCCCATGGTCAGTGCCGAGCCACCATTAAAGCGATACAGATGGTAAGGCACTTCCGCATAGCCGCGCTCGATCGTCGCCACATCGCGCAGGTAGACCAACTCGCTAGCGCCGGGCTCGGAAATCAACAAATCGCCCATGCTTTGCACGGAAGGAAACTCACCGGTGGGGTAAATACGGATGTATTCGTCACCCACCCGCACTTTGCCCGCCGGGTTCACCTTATTCTGGGTTTGTAACAGGCCGAAAATACGGTCAGGGCTGATTCCCAATGACGCCAACCGAGAGCGGGAAAGCTCCACCAGCACCTGCTCCTGTCGCTGCCCGCCAATAGTGACCTTGCCGACCCCATCTACAAGCACCAGTTCGCGAGTCAGGTAGTCGGCATAATCTTTCATGTCTTGGTAGGAGTAACCGCCGCCGGTTACGGCCAAAAGAATGCCGTACACATCACCGAAATCATCAATAACTTGAATCGTCCCCGCACCAGGAGGCAACTGATCCTGCAAGTCGGTCATCTTGTGGCGCAGCTCATCCCAAATCTGCTTGAGCTCGGCGGCCCGGTACTCGGGCTTCATTTCTACCTGCACCTGAGACAGGCCATTGCTAGAAATGGACGTCACATTTTTCACATAAGGCAGACTCTGGATCGCTTTCTCCACCGGCAGTGTCACTTCCTCTTCCACCTGTCGGGGTGAAGCACCAGCGTAGTTAGTAACCACCATGGCAATCTTGAGGGTGAATTCCGGGTCTTCCAGTTGCCCTAAGCGGGTAAAGCTCACCACCCCACCGATCAACAAGATCAGCGTGAACAGCCAGCTCACCACCTTGTGGCGAATACTGTACTCGGCAATGTTCATTTACAGGCCCCGTTCCTTCACCAGTTCACGAACCGCCTGCCCTTCTTTCAGGCGATGAACCCCGGCCGCCACAATGCGATCTCCGGGCTGCAACCCATCGGTGATCTGGACGCCGCCGCCCACAACTTCACCCAGGGTGACCGGCACGGCCGTCACCGTGTCGTCATCTTGATGCTTCCACACATGGGCGCCTTCCTTGCCGTCAGGGTTGAATACCGCCGCGGCCGGCACTACCGGCACCTTCTCGGTACCCGGCATGATCTGGCTAAGATCAATCTCCACATCCACACTCATTCCCGGCAGCACCATGATGCCTTCCGGGTTAGGCATCGTCAGGGTGATGATATAAGTCTGGGTGCGATCCCCGGCACTAGCCTCATGCTCTTTGTATCGGGCTTTGAAAGTGGTATCCGGGGCCCCCTTGAAACGCACACTCGGCTGATAATCTTCACGCATCTTGGTAAAAAATTTGCGTACGTTAGTAAAAAACCGCTCAGAAACAGCGAACTCGATATCGATATTTTTATCGCCCTGCAAGTAGAGGATCGGCTGCTTGGCCTGTACGAATTGATAATTCTCCACTTCGGTGCGTGCCACCGTACCGCCATAGGGCGCTTTCAGACGAGTGTAGTTCACATTGTCCCGGGCCAAGCTTAGAGCCGCCTGGGCTTGGCGGCGCTTCGCTTCAATTTCATCGAACTGAGCTTCAGAAATAACGCCCCGCTCACGCAGGCTGATACCACGTTGATACTGGCTCTCGGCCAAATCATGCTGGGCTTGCCGATCGGCTAACTGATTTTTAAAGTCCGACGGATCAAGCGCTGCCAGCAATTGCCCTTTCTTAACCTGCTCGCCGGCCCGCACAGGAAGACGCTCAAGCTGGCCGGACACCCGAAAAGCCAACTCTGACCCTTCGGTGGCCACCACCTTGCCTGGATAATGACGCAAGGTGCCATCGCCGCCATTGACGGTCTGCAGCTTCACCGGTTGTGGCATGGGAGCCTCGGCCTGGGGCTCTTCTCCACAGCCCCACAAGGCCAGTGCTAGGCCCAGGGTTACCCAAAAACGTTGCATCGTGCTCTCTCCGATCTAAAAACGGTACTTGTTAGTACCAAATTATCGCACAGGTGCAAGCGTTTCTCGTTGACCTTTTTACCCGCGCTATTTTTTTACCTTATCAGGGGCAGGGATAATGGAGATATGGGCGTTCCGTTACCAGGATAAATAAACGTTAGGCCCGCAGCGGGCCTAACGAATAGCATGCAGTGTGCGACGTGAACGGCACAGCGGCACAAAAAAGGGCCCCGCCGGGCCCCAAAGAAGGAAGAAAGTTCGCATTCACGCGTTGCGAGTTAGCCCTGTTGCAACCAGGCCTCCAACTCATCAGCGCCGCCTATACGCTCACCTTCAATGTATATCTGTGGCGTGGTCCCCGCGCCGGTGACCGCAGCCAAAGAGCTGTAACTCAACCCTCGGCTACCCAACTCAATTTCTTCAAAGGCATAACCGTAATCGGTCAGCGCCTGTTTCGCACGCGTGCAGTGCGGGCAGCCCGGCTTGGTGAACACGGTCACTCGCTTAGGCAAAACCGCTTCGCCGTTAATATACTTTAGCATGGTATCCGCATCAGACACTTCAAACGGATCCCCGGGCTTATCCGGCTCAATGAACATGCGATCGATGACGCCGTCTTTCACCAGCATGGAGTAGCGCCAGCTTCGCGGGCCAAAGCCCAAGTCCTGTTTATTCACGAGCATACCCATCTTGTCGGTGAACTCACCGTTACCATCTGGGATAAAGTGAATATTGCCAGCAGCCTGATCACCAGCCCAAGCATTCATAACAAAACCATCGTTCACCGACAGGCAGACAATATCATCTACACCGTTAGCCTTGAGTACAGGCGCCAGCTCGTTATAGCGTGGCAGATGGGTCGAAGAACAGGTGGGGGTAAACGCTCCAGGCAAGGCAAACACCACCACAGTTTTTCCCTTGAACACGTCATCGGTGGTGACATCTTTCCATTCGTTGCCTTCCCGGGTTCGAAACGTTACCGCTGGAACAGGCTGACCTTCGCGATTCTCAAACATATATTGACTCCCTGGATAGAATCGAAGCCGCTTACTGAAAGGGCGGCTTTCTCAAGCACAAGATCGAGAATAGCCACCCTAGAAAAATCAATAAAGACGATTAATCCTATCCAGGCGATTGCCTATTGCTATAGGAAGATCAACCCAGATGCGCCGAGAGCATCCACGCGGATTTCTCGTGAATCTCGATCCGGTTACTGGCGACCGCACCAGAACCTTCATCCTCATGTTCGCTGGCCAGCTTCAATACCCGGTTGGCCCGCTCCGCCACAGTACGGTGATCCTCTGCCAGCTCTTTGATCATATCCGATGCATCCGGATCGCCGGTGGCATCCTGCACCGTGGACAACTTAGCAAACTCGGTGTAGCTGCCTGGCGCTTTCCAGCCCAACGCACGGATACGTTCAGCAATGGTGTCCACCGCTTCCGCCAGCTCAATGTATTGCTGTTCAAACAACAGGTGCAGGCTATGAAACATAGGGCCAGTCACATTCCAGTGGTACTTGTGCGTTTTGAGATAAAGCGTGTAGCTCTCGGCCAGTAGTTTGCTTAGTTCTTCCGCGACCTGCTTGTTATGTTCAATCATGGCGAGTCTCCTTTTCCAGTTTTGTCCTTGCCTGCAGCGCCAAGGGGGTCCCATTGTTTGCTGGGCTGCTTAATACCATTGGGCCAGCAAAATGCATTTCAATAGCAGGATTGCTTGGCTGCCAGCCTCTTCACTGGCCACATGATTAGAAGATATACCGTCACAAACGTCCCTTCACTCACAACGCATTTGTGTTATCGCGCACACCCGAACATTCAATGTGTACATCTGTCCGATTTCGCACTTTACACCCCGGCCCACACCTCGGCATCATGCTACTTCTGTTAATAACCGAGAAGACTCGCCAATGGCCACAGCCCCCAACCCGGAACCGCCGTATTCGATTCTGGAAGAATGGCTCAATGGACTAACCCACGGCATTGGCGCAGCCCTGAGCATTGCTGGCACCGTAATCTTAGTAGTTGCAGCCAGCCTGTTGGGCGACCCGTGGAAGATCGTCAGTTTTAGCATTTTCGGCGCCAGCCTGATTCTGCTCTACAGCGCCAGCGCGCTCTATCACAGCCTACGCAACCCGAAGTGGCGCGCCGCCTTCAAGATGCTGGATCACTGCGCTATCTATTGCTTGATTGCCGGCACTTACACGCCCTTTCTGCTGGTCAACCTGCGTGGCCAGACCGGCTGGATTCTGTTTGCGGTGATCTGGGTACTGGCGCTCACCGGCATCGCCCTGAAAGCGCTGTATGGCCACCGCTTCAAACTAATGCGCGTGGGCATTTACCTCGCCATGGGCTGGCTGATTGTGGTCGCCTCCAATGACCTAACCACCAAACTCAACGATACCGGCTTCTGGCTGATCCTGGCCGGCGGCATCACCTACACCGTGGGCGTGATCTTCTACTTGGCCGACCGTTTTATTCCCTTCAATCATGCCATCTGGCACCTGTTTGTTATGGGCGGCAGTATTTGTCATTTTTTAGCGGTCTATTATGGCGTGCTACCTTTTACCACTCCCGTCGGCTGATCAGCCTTACAATACTTCAACAAAATTCGAAAAAAGCTTGAGGTCTGAATAGCAACAATATAATTTTTACTTAATTATATATTGTTGGATCCGCTCCATGACTACGATCGATCCCGACACCCTACGCGACAATGCCGTGCAAGCCAGCCAGCTACTGAAGGCGCTGTCTCACCCAGACCGGTTGATGCTGTTATGTCGCCTCGCAGAAGGCGAACGCAGCGTCAGTGAACTGGAACCCTTAGTGGGCGTTTACCAACCCTCACTCTCTCAGCAACTAGGCATTTTACGCCGCGAAGGGCTCGTTAGTAGCCGCCGGGAAGGCAAGCAAGTGTTCTACCAGGTTGCCAACCAGGATGCCCTGGCGGTACTGGAAGTACTGTATCAACGCTTCTGCGAGAACGGCAATGACTATTGATTGGAACAACTTTACGCCTTGGTCGTCATTAGCGGGTGGCGTTTTGATTGGCCTATCGGCTCTGCTGCTGCTGCATGCCAACGGTCGCATAGCCGGCATCAGCGGCATCCTCGGCGGGCTACTGCGCGCCGAACCAGGAGACAAACACTGGCGGCTGGCGTTTCTACTAGGCTTGCTAGGCGCCCCGTTACTGTGGCGCATGCTGGCTGAGCTGCCGCCCCTTATCATCAAGGCTGACTGGCCTATACTCATTGCTGCTGGCCTGTTGGTTGGCATCAGCACCCGCTACGGTGCGGGCTGCACCAGTGGCCACGGAGTATGCGGCATCTCCCGCCTTTCCCCGCGCTCACTGATTGCCACCCTGACATTCATGGCCAGTGGTTTTGCCACCGTGTACCTAGTACGCCATTTACTGGGAGTTACCCTGTGAACCGATCATTACTGACGGCATTCTTCAGCGGCCTGATTTTTGGCGCCGGGCTGCTGCTGGCCGGCATGGCGAACCCGGCCAAAGTGCTGGCCTTTCTGGATTTGACCGGCGCCTGGGATCCGTCCTTGGCCTTGGTGATGGGTGGCGCAGTGGTCGTCGCCGCCGTTGGTTTCGCCGCCGCCCGTGGCCGCCAACACGCCTGGAGCGGTGAGGCTATGGAAATACCCACCCGTCGTGACTTGGATGCTCGCCTAATTCTTGGCGCGCTGGGGTTCGGCATCGGTTGGGGGCTAGCCGGCTTCTGCCCGGGGCCCGCGTTGGTGGCTCTGGGCACCGGCAGCCTAAAAGGTATCGTTTTCGTGGCGGCCATGATTGCCGGGATGGGCATTTTTGAGATACTGGAAAAACGCAAACGCGCGTAAAGGCAGCGACAAGCCACGTATTTGGCCTTCAAACTCTGCAAAACCCTACCCGCCCACACCTTTCAAAGCGTAGGCGGCAAACTTACCGTATGTTCATGACTGGGTTGCGCTGTAGCGTGTGGCTAGCCCATTTTCTACAGAAGCGCTTCAATATCCTTTTGAATTGCTTCCGGCTTGTCAGTAGGGGCGTAACGCTTCACCACCTTGCCGTCCTTGTTTACTAGGAACTTAGTGAAGTTCCACTTGATACCCTTGCTACCCAATACGCCCGGAGCTTCCTTTTTCAGAAAATCATACAACGGGTGAGCATCGCCCCCATTCACATCCACCTTATCGAACATGGTGAAGCTGACACCGTAATTCTTTTCACAAAAGGCACCAATTTCATCCGCCGCCCCTGGTTCCTGTTTACCAAACTGGTTACAGGGGAATCCGAGAACCTCCAGCCCTTTTGGTTGCAACGTTTTATACAGCGCCTCCAGCCCTTTGTACTGAGGCGTAAAACCACACTTGCTGGCCGTATTGACGATCAGCAGCACCTTGCCTTGAAAATCGGCCAGGGACTTTTCTTCACCACTCAGGGTAATGGCGCTGTAATCATAGATCCCCATGTTCTCTCCCGAACAATTAAAACCCAAACGTGAATAACCAGAATGCCTGAATAGAAAAGCCGATAGCAGGCAAGTTGCGCCTAACAATACTGCAAGCCACTATCGGCTGCGAGGCCACAATCGCTGGATTGTGCGCCACCCATGGGTTATTCGCTGTACAATTGGTTAATCACCGCCTCCGCCACCACATGGCTGGACTGCGGATTCTGACCGGTGACCAGTTTGCCATCGGTAACCGCATGGGCAGCAAAATCATCCGCCAAATCCAACTGGGCGCCCAGGTCTTCAAGGCGAGACGCCAACAGAAACGGCATTACCTCATCGAGGCCCACCTCCCGCTCTTCACTGTTCGTGAAACAGGCCACCGTTTTATTCTGCACCAGAGGGGCGCCCTGCTCGTCGCGCAGCCCCACCAACGCGGCCGGGCCGTGGCAAACCGCGCCCAGCAAACCGCCCTGAGCCCAAGTGCGCTCCATGACGGCCGCAACCAAGGGGTTATCCGGCATATCGAACATGGCGCCGTGTCCGCCAGGCACAAAGACACCGGCAAAATGGTCTTCCCACACCATCTCCAGTTCACGGGTGTTTTGCAAAACATCCACCGCCTCAGCCCACGCTTCCTTCTTACTATCATCGGGGGCTGAGTTCGGGTCCACAGGAATTCTCCCGCCTTTCGGGCTGGCCACCACCACCGGGATTTTGTTTTCTTTGAATAACAAATAAGGCACTGCGAATTCTTCCAGCCACAGGCCCGTCGGCTGATTTTCGCCCATCTCTGATGCGCTGGTAACGAGCATTAATAACGGTTTGTCCAAATTCATGCGTCCTCCTGTCGGTGGCCACTCTCGGCTTGCGTACACCGTGTTGTGCATAACAACACCGACCGTGGCAACATGCTGTGAAGTAACCGTGGGCTTTTACCCTGCCCGACTCAAGGCACCTTGAAGGTTTTTTACGATATGGATTGGCATCAACTGCTGAACAAGGCTCGCCTGGGTGGCCGCACCGCCAAAGATGAAAGTGGCCGCACCGCCTTTCTTCGTGACCATGATAAAATCATTTTTTCCGGCGCCTTTCGACGCCTAGCCCGCAAGACTCAAGTTCATCCACTGGCCACCAATGACCACGTTCACAATCGCCTGACCCACTCATTAGAAGTATCTTGTGTAGGCCGCACCTTGGGCATTCGTGTGGGCGAGCGCCTGCAAGAAAGAGATCTGTTACCCGGTACCGTCAGCGCCACCGATTTGGGCGATATCGTGCAGTCTGCCTGCTTGGCCCATGACATCGGCAACCCACCTTTTGGCCACACCGGTGAGCGGGCTATTCGCGCTTGGTTCCAGGAACGGGGGCAACGCTTTCTGGATATGCTGCCCGCCCACCAGCAAACTGACCTGACCTTTTTTGAAGGTAATGCGCAGGGCTTTCGCATCATCACCAAAAGCGAGTACCACCAGTACGATGGCGGCATGCGGCTCACCTATGCAACGCTGGCAACCTTCCTCAAATACCCCTGGCTATCCGCCGATGCCGGCAACGCCAGCAGCAAGCTGCGCAAATACAGCACTTTTGTGTCGGAAACCGAGGCTTTCCATGAAGTAGCCCACGCCACCGGCCTGCAGCAACACAGCCCCGGTCGCTTCTGCCGCCATCCGCTGGCGTACTTAATGGAAGCTGCTGATGATTTTTGCTATGCCATTATTGACCTGGAAGATGGCCTGGAAATGGATCTGCTGCACTGGGATGAAGTGTACGCCTTGCTGCAACCTGCCCTGCCGGATAGCGAAGAAGTACGTGAACTGATTCATTCGGATATACGCGATGGCCGCAAAGCCGCCCTACTGCGAGGCAAAATCATCGAACGGTTTATCGAAGCCGGTGTGGAAGCCTTTGTGGCCAACCACGAACGATTATTACAGGGACGCATGGAAGGCGACCTGATCAGCCACTGCGAACCCGCCGTGCGCGATGTAGTGGAAAATGCCAAGCAACTTTCTCGCTCAAAAGTGTTCGAGCACCCCCGCAAAATCGAGCTGGAAATCGGTGCTTTTGAAGTGATGGGCGCATTGCTGGACGGCTTGATTGAAGCCGCCGTATCCCACGCCTGCAATAGCACAAAAAATTATCGCCACGAGCGCATCATTGATTTGATTGGTCGGCACAGCTTCCCTGCAAATCTAGAGCAACTGCCGGAACAGGAAAGAATTTACCAGTGCATCATGCGGGCGCTGGATTTTCTTGCGGGAATGACCGACAACTATGCCACTTATTTGGCCAAACAGTTCTCGGGAATGGCGGAGACACGGTACTAATCCCGAACGACATACATTCCGGCACCTGACCTGGCCGGCCACTAAAAACGCCCGAGCCATTAACGGATCGGGCGTGCATTTCATCCCTTTTCATTATGGCTGTGAGGCAATTTTTACACCCACTGCGACAAAAGTATCCAGACCAGACGTGCCCCCCTTCATCAAGCTTGCTACCACCACCCATTATAATTTCGCCATCAGCAGCAGGTTTGAAGGTATCAGAACTACCGTCCGACCATGTCACATTCACATTCTGACCGCTTACCGACCAGCTACCGGTATCAACCTCGTTATTATCTTGCCAGGTATCAACGTAATGCTCACAGTTGAAACCATTTTCATCGCAGTTAGTATTTTGATCCAGGCTAATAAAACGTCCGCGCTCATTAAAGACCTCCTCGAGAGAGCCATCAGCATTGAAGGTAAAAAACGTAGCACCAGCGTAATGTTCCAGGTTAGCTCCACCTCCTTGATCCAGTTCGATGATTCCACCAGAGAAAAAAAGCTGGTAGGTTGAACCGCTAATAATATCGCTTAGATCGACCGCTTCACCACTGGCCGCCTCTAATGCAGAAACACGTTCATTATTGTCGTTGATAGTACTGATCAGCGCCTGGAAGTTGGCATCCACACCGGCAGCAGTAGCCGCTTGCCCAGATTCGGGTGCGGTATAACCTGTCACTTCACTCGCTATTGCGGTGGCACTCATCACAGTTGCGGCGAGGCCCGTCAGGATTACTTTTTCATCTCTTTTATCCTCTAAGGTTATTTCCTTTAACCAATCGCCTCACTGCCAGTTGGCTTCATCCCAGTTAAATTGATTCCAGACTGCATCTGGCGTTACACCTGTGCATGAAGACGCATTGGCATCCGGATTACAGGGGTCAGCATCATCCGGGTCTGCGATATTGGCACCGTATCCATCGCCGTCAGCATCCTCGCTTTCGGTAGCATCGTCAGGGAAGGCATCGGCACCATCCTCAACACCATTAGCAACAATGCTGCTTGGAACGACTAAACACTATAGTGATTTATCGCTGGCAGCACCTCAAAACATTGTTTGTGCTTTTTTATATGCCACCTATTTTTGCGGCTTACTGACCATTGAGCAACAACAAGGGCAGCAACTTCAACGAAGAGAAAAAACTTTACCCTCTTCATCAAGTAACGTTTTTTCTACTTTAAAAAAGTGGCTCGGGATTTAAGAAACAATGATCAACTACAATAAGCTGCTTTTTGCAGGACCATTCGGCGCAGGAAAAACTACGGCAATACGCGCGATCTCCAATTCAGCGCCTATTTCCACCGGAACGCCTATTTCCACAGGCCCTGAAGGAGAAAAAACCACCACGACAGTGGCAATGGATTACAGCTTCATCAATATGGAAGGCACTACCGTACATGTGTATGGCATGCCCGGACAGGATCGCCTTGCGTTCATGCGAGGGATCCTTATGGAAGGGGCCATTGGCGCCATCCTATTGCTCGATGCAGCTCAGCCTTCTCTCAACGATGATCTGCAAAGCTGGCTGAAATCTTTGGCGGCTTTATCTCCAGGGCCCCCTATCGTCATTGGGTTACCAAAACCGAACTTGCACCCCCCTCCTTCTCTCTGAACAGCCTTAGGCAACTGGTCAGTACGGTTTCCGTTACCAGCCCGGTTCTTTCCATAGATGCCCGCGAGAAAGAAGATACACAACAGTTAATCCGAATGATTTTGGTGCTTAGTGAAACTGAATTTGAAGCCGGTATAGAGAAGACTCTGGGCTATATTTAAACAACGGCTTGCTGCGTAGCCGGCTAAAGCGCCTCTGAAAAATACCTTGCGTGCTCGGTTTTCAGGCTGATTCGCGATCTATCTCATCCAAAGCCTGACAGACACAAATAAACCCAACCTCAGATGAGATTGGGTTTATTTAATTGCCAACAGAGGGGCAACAGTGCCCATAGGCGCCCTTTCGAGTTTCTCATATCAGCTTACTCTGCAGGTTCGCTTGTCCTTACGCCTATAGCCAGCGAGTGGTCATAATCATCGTTGGTGCCAAACTGGTCTGATTCAATCTCAAAGCTCGCACTGGATAACACCAGAATTTCACCATCCAGCGCGACAATAAACTCTTCGACGCCATCTTCCTCCGGGAAGGTGACAGACAGGATGTTGCCATCCAGTTCCCAGCTACCGCCGGTAAACGTCTCCGGCCCATCGGTAAAGTCTTCTACCCTGTGTTCACAATTGAAATTACCGGGCTCACTTTCGGTACACTCTTTATTTTCAAAATCAATTTCGCGACCGCTTTCCTGGTACAGTTCGGTCAGGGTTCCATCCGTCTCGAACGTAAGCACACTACGCCCGCCGAAGCCTTCCAGGTAAGCGCTTTTATAGGGGCTCAAAGCATCTGCATAGGTTCCTATCACGGCGCCCATATAGGAAATGGTGTACGTCGCACCGCTGATTTTTTCCCGCAAGGAAGACGGTGTTCCCGCCGCATCTTCCAAAGCAACGATACGATCATTGTTATCGTTGATAGCAGTAATCAGCGCCTGGAAGTTGGCATCCACACCGGCAGCAGTAGCCGCTTGCCCGGATTCAGGTGCGGTATAACCTGTCACGTCACTCGCTATTGCGCTGGCACTCATCACAGTTGCGGCGAGGCCTGTCAGGATTACTTTTTTCATCTCTTTTACCCTCTAAGGTTATTTCCTTTAACCAATGGCCTCACTGCCAGTTGGCTTCATCCCAGTCAAATTCATTCCAGACTGCACCTGGCGTTTCAGTTGTGCAGGAAGGCGCATTGGTATCCGGATTACAGGGATCAGCATCATCCGGGTCTGCGGTATTGGCGCCGTATCCATCGCCGTCCGCATCCTCGCTTTCGGTAGCATCGTCAGGGAAGGCATCTTCGTTATCGCCTACACCATCGTTATCGCGGTCAGCACTTTCATTGGCGTTACCGGGGAAGGCATCCGCATTGTCCCCCACGCCATCGCCGTCGCTGTCCAGAGCTTCGGTGGGGTCATTCGGGAAAGCGTCTGCGTTGTCACCAACCCCATCAGAATCACTGTCCATCGTTTCGGAAGCATCACTGGGGAAGGCGTCACTGTTATCGCCGACACCGTCATTATCCGCGTCACTCGTTTCAGACGGATCTTCAGGGAAGACATCGCCATTATCCCCTACGCCGTCTTCATCCCTATCCACGGTTTCGTCTGGATCGTTGGGGAAAACATCAGCGTTGTCGCCGACGCCGTCACCATCCGTGTCTGTAGTCTCGGCTGGGTCTTGCGGAAAGACATCGCCATTATCCCCAACACCATCTTCGTCACTGTCGATAGTTTCGGCTGGGTCTTCAGGGAACTTATCCGTGTTATCCCCTACGCCGTCTTCATCGGTATCGGTTGTTTCAGAAGAGTCGTCAGGGAAGGCATCGGTGCCATCCTCAACACCATCTTCATCGCGGTCCGGGTCGTAGGGCGCGGTGTCCTGTTCGTTCAACAGGCCATCACCATCGATATCGGCATCGCTAGTATCCGGCGTGCCATCTAGGTCGATGTCACTTTCCACTTCCGCCGGTTCAACAACTGGGGAGGTGTTCTCTGCCGTGGAGGTATCGGTGTCGACCCCTGTATCTTGCGTTTCACCAGCCACCACTGACGCAACTTGAGATACCGTTTTGGTAGAACCGGGAATAGTTAAGGAGGAAGGGTTCTGAGTTACTTCCGCGACAACGTCCGCAATGTTGGCGAAAGAGGCAATGGCAGCCTCGCCACTCTTGCCATCAACCTGACCATCATTCAGGTCTTCAGACAATGCGTTGAACATGGAGTCCGCCGTTTCGGTGCTACCGGGGTCCGCCAACTTTGCTGTTTTGGCCATATCCGCCATCAGCGCGGCGACCGCTTCCACCGCCGTTCTCAGCTTGACCACCTGCGCCTGATCGTCCTGATCACTAGTGATCAGCGGCGGGGAAGAGAGCAAATCAACGCTATTATCCAGAAGCCCGAAACCGAACTGGCTACGCACCTTGTTCTTGGCCAGTTTCAAGGCGGCAGTCCACTCTGCGGCGGTAACGGTTCCATCGGTATCACCAATAAAGCCATTGGTGTTGCTGTCCGCATTACTCAGCGCCATGTTCACCACCAAGGTACTTAGTGGCGTTGGGTAATTGGTCTCACCGGCAGCAACGGCCTCTGCCGAGGTGACAGAAAGCAATCGCGTGATGACCGGCGCCTGGCCCGTAGTGAGATCCAACGTATCGGCATCCGCCTGCACTTCTACGAGCACCTCTCCGCTTGTTCCATCAGGGATGCTGACCCCTGAAAATGCGGCTTCCCTGTCAGTACTGCCGGTGTCCAGTTGCTCGCCAAGCCCGCCAGCAGCATTGAAATCCAGTTGATAGAGCGTCACCGCAGCGTTCGCCAACGGGCCCTTGACCGCACTGCCTTTGACCGCACTACCTGATTTATCGGCACCTGTAGAAGGGCTGTCACTCCCGCTACTTCCATCTCCGCCGCACCCGGCAATGGCTACCGCCACTGCCAAACTGGCAACTCTGAATGTTCCCTTCATGTGTGATGTCTCCGATCACCCCAGTTTTGGTATAGCACCAAACTAAACCTGAGCAACAAGAGCGCACATCACCCATTTAAGGTATAAAACAAAAAAACCTTACAGAACCCCCAATAACACCACCCAACAAAAGCGCTTTAGAATACAGATCCAGACCCCCTATGGGCGCGCTTAGCCGAGTTTCAATAACTCTCGCTTAGCCACACGACTTCAGCACGCGGTTAAGACGATCGGCAAATACCTCCGGTTGTTCCATCTGCGGAAAATGCCAGGTGCCCGCTTGCAACCACTCTGTTACATAGGGGGCGCAGCGAGCACGGGCAGCCTCACCCACCAAATCACCGTTAATGGCATGAATGGGACAGTTTATTTCAGCGAAAGCCGCATTAGGGGACCATCGCAACAAATCCGACCACAGCGGCAACATGGCATCCTGACGCGCCGCAGCCATCTCGCGTTCTAGCGTTTGTTTCTCCTGCTCACTCAAGTCCGGGCCAGCATTGTTCGCCACCAAATTAGCAATGCCGGAAACAAAATTGTCCTGAAAGGGGGTCTCAATCTGGCGGGCGGTTTCTTCATCCAGATCACCGTAGGGGATAACAAAGGTGTCAACCAACACTACGGCTTTAACCGGCTTTAACCGGGCAGCCTCCAGCACCACGGCGCCCCCCATGGAGTGCCCCACCAACACAGGGTTATCGATATCGGCAAGAGCGGACACCAACGCCTGAGCCTGCGCCTTCACTGTCCAGGAAGACAATGGCAGCTCCTGCGCCTCACCATGCCCCGGCAGATCCACAGCAATCAGCCGTGTCCCTTGCGGAGGGGAATCCAGCAGAGACTGCCAGTGCCTGCGGTTACAGGTCCAGCCATGGACTAACACCACGGGCTGCGGCCCCTTTCCTGATTCTGTTGCTGGCAAAGCCAGCTTATCTTGAACTTGCCGGGTTGCTTTCATCTGCTTCTCCTATTCCCCAAAGGGCCACATCTGTTATTTACATTCAATTTCCGGTCCAAATCGGATAAATTAAGGCTTCATTAGGGGAATACAACCAATGACTCAGTCTGCTGTGGATGGATTATTGGGCCACGAGCGAGAGGATCTACTCGACACATTGTACGAGGCGCCGCAAGCCCCTGACGCTTGGCCACGCTTTCTGGCACAAGCCGTAAGCGCCACCCGATCGCGCTCCGCCCGCATGCTCGTACTCGACCGTCGGGCACAAACCGTGCTCTCCAGCATCAAGCACAATATTGATGACACAGACCATCAGGCTTATGTGGATCACTATGTGAATGCCTGCCCCTGGCGCCCGGAATTAAAAGATAAGCCCCCAGGCCAGCTGTATTCCACCTTTCTGGATTTCTCCTGTCGGCAAAACGCGTTCTACCGCACCGAATTCTATAACGACTGGGCCCGCGCCCAAGACATCCACCATGGCGTATGCGGCACCGTTTGGCAGGATGAAGACCACACCGTCCAGCTGCTAATTCAGCGCACCAAAGATCAAAGCCACTACAGCCGGGAAGAAACTGACCAAATCAACGACTTGGTGATGCATGTGCGCCGTGCCGTACGGCTGCAAACCCAATTCAGCGCCCTGAAGCACCAAAACCAAGCTCTCCAGCAAACACTGGATATCCAGGCCCAGCCCTTCGCCCTGCTTGATGCCCAGGGCACGCTAGTACACGTTAGTCAGGAAGCCGAAGCGCTAATTGAAGCGCACCCGCACATGACGTTAGCGAATCGCAAACTAACCTTCCATGATGTACGCCAGCAATCGGAGTTATTGCATCAATTGGGCCAGGTAACGCACCCCAATCCCTCCTTACGTGGTAGCGGCGACGTGATTGCCGTTCCCCTGAACAGCCACCAGGTTACCCGCTGCCTCATTTCCCCCATGCATCCCGGAACAGCCCCCGGCGACTTCAATGCCCACCCAACGCCCCTCGCCATCGTCTATTTTCAGGACCCACTGGGTGACATTGAGGTGGACCTAGACAGCCTAATGCAGCTGTTCGAATTATCCGAAGCGGAAGCCCGAGTGGCCGCAGGCATTGCTAAAGGACTATCGCCCCAGCAAATTGCCGATAATCATTTTCTCTCTGTCCACACTGTCCGCACACAGCTGAAAAGCACCTTCCAGAAAACCGGCACCATGCGCCAGACAGAGCTAGCAAAGCAAGTACTTACTTCTCCTGCAGCCCGCCGGTGGCGTCGCCCGCCGCTGAATCTGAGCTGCTCTGCATAGCCTTGCGAGCCACCGCCATAAACAGATCAAACTGATAGGCAAAACGCCAATCCTTCTGCCGCAACTCATCGAGGGAATACCAGCCAATATCACTGACCTCTAGCCGAGCCTGAGCCGGTAACAGCAAGGGCTCCCCCTCTGGCAGAGATTCGGCAGGAATACAGCGATAGAGATGAAAACCGTTCTTCATCACCTGCACGCGCTCCCCTACCACAACCTGTAAACCCGTCTCTTCAAGGGTCTCCCGGTATGCCGTGCACTGGGCCAGTTCTCCGCGCTCGAGGGTTCCCCCAGGCACACCTAACTTGTCGCCCCAGCGGTGGGTAATTAGCAGCACCTGCTGATCACGGATAATCAAACAGCCAGCATTGGCGCGTCGGTCATCCTGCTGCCCAAGCACGCGGGGGCAATCCGACAGCGCCTGCAGCGACGGCAACATAAGAGATAGGGTAATCAGGAAAGAGGATGCCTTCATGGGAACAACCTGCACCGACAAGATGACAGTGTCATGGCAATTTTCTCTGGCTAGAGTGCAATCAGCAGCCGCTCCACCGGCTCCGGTCAGTCAATTAAGGGCAATCGGTGCTCCCGGGTAGCCGCGATCACCTCGTCAGGGATGATAATTTCCGTGGCCAGAGGCAGGTGATCCGACAGTAGGCAATCAGAGAGTACACGAGTATGGCGACTCTCTAGCTCCGGCGATAATAGGATGTGGTCGATATGGCGATCCGGAGCCCAGCTGGGGTAGGTATTAAGGTTATCCGCCCGCACCGTCTGCAAGCCCAACGCCGCCAGCGGTGAATGATCTAAGTGGTTGAGCCGGCAATTAAAATCGCCCATCACGACCACATATTTGTAATCTGCTAGCAAGCGGGCCAGATAGGATAACTGAGTATTACGCACCTTCTCACCCAGTGCCAGGTGCGCCACCACCACGACCAGAGGCTGAATTGGGTGGCCGTATTTAATCACGATGGCACCTCGACCGGGCAAGCCGGGAAGCCGATGGTCAGTGATCTCAAACGGCTGATGGCGGCTGAGGAAGCCATTACTGAACTGGCCGAACCGGCCAAGGTTGCGGTTCAACTGCTGGTGCCAAACAGGAAAACCTGCCATGGACGCGAGATGCACCAGTTGATTCATGTTACGCGAACGTAAACTGCCGCCATCTACTTCCTGCAGGCCCACCACGTCAAAGTGACTGAGCACCTGAGCAATCTGCTCGATGGTTTCCACGCTGCGTGGATGCGCCACCAAGTGCTTCCAGCTACCGGTAATGTAATCACCGAATTTCTGGCTACCAATGCCTGCCTGGATATTGAAGCTCATTAGCTTCACGGTATCCTGAGGCAGCAACACCTCCCGTGTCTGGCGGGTCTTTCGTGCCCCTTCCCGGGCAAAGGAAAAACCCGCGGGCCGGGCTTTCCAGTCACGGTAGGCCAGTCTAGCGCGATCAAGCAACATAATATCAGCTGCCTGTCTTTTCCTTGTTCACCAAGAATTCAATCACCTTGAACAGCTCCTCGTTGCTCTTCACGTTTTCGCGCTTTACCAAATACTTGCCGTTCACCACGAAGTTGGGCACTCCGGGAATCTGGTATTTTTTGCTCAACGCATCTGCCTGACGAATCTTGGTGGAAACACCAAACGAACCATAGAGCTTGCTGAACTCCGCAGGCTCAACACCATACTTGCGGAAAAAGTTGGCCAACGCCGACTCGTTGAATAAAGGCTCACGGTGCTTGTGGATCGCATCAAACAACGGCACATGCATTTCATCAACCAAGCCAAGGGCGTCTTCTACGTAGTAGGCACGAGCCAGCGGTTCGGCGTTACGCAGGAATAACACTGGGGTGCGCACATAGTCGATGTAGTCTGGCTTCTCTTCCAGCCAAGCATCAACAGCCGGCTCCAGTGAATAGCAGTGAGGGCAGCCATAGGAAAAGAACTCCCGTACTTCTACCTTGCTGGGATCGTCAACAGATCCGGGCACATCCAGAACTTTATAATGAGTGTCTACCGCAAAACGGGTATGTTCTTCGGCGGCCGCAACTCCGGTCGCCAGCCCCAGACTCAGCAGCAAAGCCGTTACAATGCGAAGCATATCGCTCTCCTTTTTTGTTGGTTTGCGCCCATTGTGACAACCGGGGCGGCATTTTTCTCCCTAGTAAGTACAATCCGCACCCACTCAGAGCCATATCTTTTCATGTTGACCATAAAAAAGGCAGCCCGCAGGCTGCCTTTTCTACAAAGCATAGCCGAACAACCCTATTTGGACAGCCCGGAGATAAAGCTTGCTACGGCCTTGATTTGGGTATCGGTCATTTTCGCCGCCACCGTCTGCATCATGCCCAGCGTATCGCTGTCCGAGTCATTGGTGCGTTTGATAATGCCATCACCCAAGTCGTTACGACCTGCCGCACGGAAGGCTTTCAATTGATCTTCCACGTATTGGGCATTCTGGCCAGCCAGATGCGGATATTTGGCCGCATCAACGCCTTGCCCTGCCGGGCCGTGGCAACCAGAACAAGCTGGAATACCGTTAGCCATATCCCCACCGCGGTAGAGCTTTTCGCCCTGCTCAACCCAGTCTGCGCTAGCCTGGCCCGCTTCCGGGGTCAAGCTGGCGTAATAAGCGGCTATGTCTTGCATGTCCTGCTGGTTCAGGCCTACAACCTGCCCCTTCATGATCGCATTATCACGGGCACCAGACTTGAAATCCTCTAGCTGCTTCACCAGGTATTCTGCCCCCTGGCCAGCCAGTTTCGGGTAAGTCCCGGTAAGAGTCTTGTTACCATCCTGGCCGTGGCACGCGGCGCAGGGGGCGGCTTTTGCTTTGCCTGCCTCAGCATCACCGGCCGCCATAGCCTGGGTGGCGGCGACAGCAGCAGCCATCAGCACGAACAGTTTGAAAAACTTCATGGCCTATCCTTCAGTACAGCGTCTTATTTGCTTTTGGACATGTACTCAATCAGAGCACGGTATTCTTCGTCACTACAATCGTTACACATGCCTTTGGGGGGCATGGCATTAAACCCTTCCTCGACGTGCTTCACCAGGGTATCCATGCCTTTTTCCATGCGTGGTTTCCAGGCAGCTTCATCATGGGATATGGGAGCCCCAGCAGCACCGGAAGCATGACAGAATGTACAGCTGCTGTTGTAACGTTCCTCTACAGTCGCTGCATTGGCAGCCCCCGTAACCAGAACCATTGCAAGACCTGCTACAAAACCCTTCATACACTACCTCTGCTATGCTGGCGAAGTCCGTTTGCCGTTACCGACAAACACCACGTTGTAGAACGTCGGCCGCCCCAACCACCAATAAATACGCGGTTAAGTGACAAGCGGGCGGGATTATATACCAGTCTGGTGGGCGCCGTCATATTCCATGTGAAGGGTAGGGGTATAGACACATTAAGTCACGCACTCGCCACCCCCAAAAGTGACGAAAACGTCAACTTTAATGAATAAATTGCCCATTCATTTTCTCTCCCCAGCGGGTATGCATTGCCAGCCGCAGGCCAGACAGCAAGAATAGCCCCCTGACGACATCCAAAGGCTCCTTGTTATGCCCATGCACCCCATGGAAAAACGACTCCACCAGGCACTATTCCTGCAAAGCGCCCAGCGCCTAGACCAATGCCCGCCGGATGAAGGACGGGAAGTAGCCTTCGCCGGACGCTCCAATGCCGGAAAGTCCAGCGCCATTAATCGGCTCACCGGCCAACGAAGCCTGGCCCGCACCTCCAAGACCCCAGGGCGGACTCAGCTATTGAACTTCTTCCAGCTCGACGAAGAGCGCCGACTAGTGGATCTACCCGGTTACGGCTATGCCAAAGTCTCCAAAAGCAAGCGTAACGAGTGGCAGGAGCATCTCGACCATTACCTTTCCGAACGTCAGGCATTAGTCGGGCTTGTGCTGATGATGGACATCCGCCATCCGCTCAAGGACTTCGATTTGATGATGCTAGAATGGTCCGCCCAGGCCAACATGCCCATCCACATCCTTATGACCAAGGCCGACAAACTGAAGTTCGGCGCCGCCAAGTCCACCCTGCTACAAGTGCAAAAGCAGCTAAAGGAACACCCTGCCCCGCTCTCGCTACAGCTGTTTTCGGCCACCAATGGCACCGGGTGTGACGAAGCCTGGGACAAGCTGGGGGAATGGCTAGGGATAGAACGGCTGACGCCATAATGACTTAGGGCGAAAATGAACGCCAAGCCGCCGGCCATAGCTCATCTAGCATTTTCTTCAGGCAAAAAAATCCCCGGCAGCAATCTAGGGGGGAAGGGAACGATTGCGCTGCCGGGGAGGCTTGCCGCTCTGGCCCTTTTGGGGGAAAAGACCAGAGCTATAAGCGACGAATTGGTGAGGGTACTGGGGGATCGGGGGTTCCAATCCGTCGCTAATTAGTAAGAGTGCGCGTGTTTATAAAAGTTCCGCCTCTCGGCAGTATTTTCTCTGCTCAGCTGCCGATCTACGTCACGAAACTGGCGCAGTTCGGCACCCATGCCCAAGCTCAAGGCACATAAAATTCTTTCGCACCATCACCTGAAGCCGGTACTTCGTTGATCTATAAGGATTTGTTGTCGGAAACTGAAACTGGCACGGCGATTGCCTACTCTTTAACCAGCAGGCGCTATAACCTGCGGCCGGCAAAAATAGCCGGCAAAAAAATCCCTGGCAGCAATCTTGGGGAAGGGAACGACTGTGCTGCCAGGGAGGCTTGCCGCCCTGATCTCGGGGGAGAAACCAGGGACTCCAAAAAACTACGGATCAGCGAGGGTACTGGGGATCGGGGGATGCTAATCCGTAGCACTAACTAAGACCGCCGCTTTTTTCGGAAAGTTCCAGGCGGTTTTGTTTTTTACAAATTTTACTTTTTGGGAAAACGGCAACGGACTCACCGCGTGCCAACTGTCTCTACCCATTGTGCACCTAACGCTTGGGGCTCCCTACTTTTACTGCTTCCAAGGCTCACCACGGGTTCCTTTCATCCGTTTTAGCTGCCGATGCATGGCCGCCTTGGCCAGCATGTGCGCAGATACCGGGGCGGTGATAAACAGGAACAGCGTAATCAACACCTCGTGCAGCTGCAGCCCGCGCTCCTGCCAAGAAAAAAACAGTAATGACGCCACAATAGTGCCCCCCACACCCAACGTGGTGGCCTTGGTGGGGCCATGCAAGCGGGTATAAAAATCCGGCAAGCGGGCCAACCCAATCGACCCCACTAACGCAAACACCCCACCCACAATCACACTGGCCGATACTAGCCACTCAATTAAAAAATCCATAAATCGCTCCGCTTTCCTGGCCCCGAATGCTCAATACACGGGGCAAACACACTGCGTTCGGCGTAAGGCGCCCGGCACCTGGCGCTCACTCAATAATATCCCCGCGGGTAACGTATTTAGCCACCGCAATGGTACTAACAAAGCCGATCAGCGCGATCAGCATAGCCGCTTCAAAGTAAAGCTTGCTGTCCACCTGGATACCGTACACTACGATCAGCGCAATACTGTTGATGTACATGGTATCCAACGCCAACACTCGATCTGGCAGTGAGGGCCCGATTATCAGGCGGTACAAGTTCAGCACCCAGGCCAAGGTAATCAGCGCCAGGGCAATAGAAATCGCCGTCTCTAACATTCGAAAATCTCCTTCAGCGGCTGCTCATAGCGCTGCTTGATCTCCGCCACCAGTGCCGCCACGTCATCCACATCCAGCGCATGCACCAACAATGTTTTCCTGTCCAGACTCACATCCGCGGATACCGTTCCGGGAGTCAGCGAAATGGTGCTGGCCAGCAGAGCAATGGCAAAGTCGTCTTCCAATTCCAGCGGCAGCTCCACAAAGCCCGGGCGAATGGAGCGCAGCGGTCCCAGCACCTTAATCGCTACAGATACATTGGCCACCACAATGTCGTACACCACCACCACCACAAAACCCAGCAGCTTTGGCAGGTTGCGAATGCGTGGCACATTTGGCCAGAACGGCCGAGTCCCCAGCGGTAATAGCACTGCCAGAATCGCACCCAGCACCGCATGCCCGGCAGTGAAACCGCTAAGCAGCATCCAGGCGAACCACAGAATCAGGCTCAGGCTGGGGTAAGGCAGCACGCGATACAGTAACTTCATGCCCCACCTCCCAATACTGCTGACAAATATAAGTCCGGATTACGCAGCTGCTCCGCAACCGCAGCGGTTAGTTGCAACAAAAGTTCCGCATACACGGCCATCAGCGGGGTCGCCATCAGCAACGCCACTACGGGAAACAAACGCCGGTGGCCCAGGCGTAGGCCGCGGCCCTCCCCGGTGGTGCGCCAGAACAAGGTAGAACCTGCCCGGCTAAGGGCAATCAAACCACACAGCCCCGCCAGCAGCAGCAACACCCAATAAGTCGGATCCGGTACGCTGCGCAGTAACGCCACTTTACCGACAAAACCAGAGAGAGGCGGCAAACCCACCACCGCAATCGCCGCCACAAAAAACAACAGTGACAGCCGACCGCCATTAAGAATCGCCGGGCCAATCTGCAGGTAATCCGCCACGTCGCCTCGACCACGGGCAATCAAGTCCGTAAGCAGAAACAAGCCACCGCAAATCAGGGTGGAATGCAGCAGGTAGTACAGCGCCGGGCCCACCGCCTGTAGCTCACCGAAGGCCAAGGCCGCCACTAATGTACCCACAGACATCACTACCAGGTACGACACCAGTGTGCCCAGCCGTTTAGCGCCCAGCACGCCAATGCAAGCCAATGCCAATGTCACCAACGACAACCACCAAAGTGACGCCTGCCCCAGTCCAGCAAAGGGGCCATCGGCAAACGCCAGCGCATAAACCCGCAGCATGGCGTAAAAGCCCACCTTGGTCATAATTGCAAACAATGCGGCCACCCCGGCGGTGGCACCGGCATAGGCCGCTGGCAGCCAGAAATACAATGGAAACAATGCCGCCTTGAGCCCAAACACCACCCACAGCATCAACACCGCTACCTTTAACAAGACGGCATGGGTGCCGGTAAGCGCCTGGGCCTTCACCGCAAAGTCCGCCATGTTAAGCGTGCCGGTGGTTCCGTAAATCAACCCCAACGCGATTAAGAACAGCGCCGAGCCCACCAAATTAAGCACCACATAATGCAAGCCTGCCTTTACTCGCTCCGGGCCTCGGCCGTGCAGAGCCAAGCCATAAGAGGCAATCAGCAGCACTTCGAAAAATACGAACAGATTGAACAAGTCTCCGGTGAGGAAGGCGCCGTTGATACCCATCAGCTGAAATTGAAACAAGGCATGGAAATTCGCGCCTTTGCGGTCATCACCGCAGCTAGCGTACAGCAGCGCAGGGAACGCCAATACTGCCGTCAGCAGTACCATCAAGGCACTGAGCTTATCCAGCACCAGCACAATACCGAACGGCGCCTGCCAGTTACCCAGCGCGTAAACGGTGATGTCCCCGCCCCAGGCCTGATTGCCCAGAAAAATAGCCGCCGCCAGCAGCGCCGAGCAGGACAGCAGGCCGGTGATCCGCCGCAACCGGTGGCGCTCGCGCACCTCCAGCAACAGCAACATACCCGCCAGCGCCGGTATCAGTATCGGGGCAATAATCCAGTGGCTCATGAACGGCCCCCTTCATCCGGCTTGCCATCCACATGATCACTGTGCAGCTCTCCCTGGCCACGCAAGGCCAGCACTACCAAAAACGCCGTCATAGCGAAGCCGATGACGATGGCCGTGAGCACCAGCGCCTGAGGGAGTGGATCAGTGGGGTCCGGGCTCATTCCAACCACCGCCACCTGGTTCATCTTTAATCCACCCATGGAGAAAAGAAACACATTCACGCCGTAACTCAGCAGCGTTAGGCCCATAACCACCGGGAAAGTCCGTGCACGTAGGCACAGGTACACCCCGGAGGCCACCAGTACACCAATAATGATTGCCACCAGCAGTTCCATCAGGCGTTCTCCCTCTTGTCATCCAGCAGCGAAAGCTTGCCCAGGTTGGCCAGCATCAACAGTGTTGCGCCCACCACCGTCAGGAATACCCCGGTGTCGAACAACATGGCGGTGGCCAGCTCGAATTTGCCGATCACCGGCAGCGATACATAAGTAAAGGAACTGGTCAGGAAGGGGTAGCCAAAGGCCCAACTACCCACACCGGTCATACCGGCCAACAATACGCCCAGCGCCACCACCGGGTGATAATCCCCTGGCATGCGGCTGTGTACCCACCCCACCCCGGAGGCCACATATTGCAACACCAAGGCCACCGAAGTGATCAAGCCAGCCACAAAGCCGCCACCGGGCAGGTTATGCCCGCGCAAGAATATGTACACCGCAATTAACAGAGCCAGCGGCAGTAAGGGCCGGGAAATGGTCACCAGCACCAACGGGTGGGCATCTTTCGCCCAAGGCCGGCCCTGCGAATCGTACTTAGCAGAGGCCAGGTTCAGGTCTTTGAGCAGGGCATAAATGCCCATAGCGGCAATCCCCAGCACGGTGATTTCACCGAAAGTATCGAAACCTCGGAAGTCCACAAGGATGACGTTCACCACATTGGTGCCACCACCACCGGATTTGCTGTTATCCATGAAAAACTGGCTGATGGTGGCGGTCTCTCCGGTCATCACCAAAAACGCCAACACCGCAACGCCGCCGCCGGTGATAAGTGCCAACAGCACATCACGGAACACCCGCACAGACGAGGACTCCACCTTAGTGCGCACCGGCAGGAAATACATGGCCAGCATCAGCAGCAACATGGTCACCACTTCCACCGACAGCTGGGTCAACGCCAAATCCGGTGCCGAGAAGCGCACGAACAACAGCGACACCATTAGCCCCACCACGCTCAAAGACATAATCGACGTCACTCGGTGCCGATGCATGATTGTGGTCAGCAAGGCGCTGGCCACCAGCATGGTGGTACAAAGAATCGCCACCCCGTCCATAGGCAACATGGGGGCCGCCAAACTCAGCGCCGGCAGGTGCCACATCTGGGTAAGCAAAATTACCGCCACCAACGCCACACCCCAGGCCACATAGCTCTGCAATGAGCCGTTCTGCAGCCAGCCGGTAATGGCGCTGGCCATTCGCCCCAGCTGCTGCATTCGCCCCTCGAACACCAATTTGGCGTCCACCTCCGGCAAGCGAGTCCATAGGTCAAACAAACGGCGACGTTGGGAATAGACAAAGATGCCGCCGAACAGGGCAATAAAGCTCATCACCAAGGGCACGTTAAAGCCATGCCAGATGGCCAAGTGATACTCAGGCAACTCACCGCCCAGAGTGGCAGAAGCAGCCACCGCCAGCAGCCCGGCCACGGTGATCGCCGGGAACACCCCCACCGCCACACACAGCGCCACCAATATCTCCACCGGCACCTTCATATAACGCGGCGGCTCATGAGGCGGATACTTGGGCAGGTTGATGGGCTCACCGTTAAAGAACACGTCATGAATAAAGCGCGCAGAATAGGCCACCGAGAATATCCCGCCCAACGTTGCCCCCAAGGGCAGCAACCAACTCAGCGTCCCCAGCTGTTCAGACTGCAAGGTTTCGGTAAAGAACATTTCCTTGGACAAAAAGCCGTTCAATAGCGGCACCCCGGCCATGGCCGCCGACGCCACCATGGCCAGCACCGCCGTATAGGGCATGTACTTCCACAGGCCATTAATGCGGCGCATGTCGCGGGTACCGGTTTCATGATCAATAATCCCCGCCGCCATAAACAGGCTCGCCTTGAAGGTAGCGTGGTTGATGATGTGGAACACGGCAGCCACCGCCGCCAACTGGCTGTTCAAACCGAACAGCAGAGTAATCAGGCCCAAGTGGCTAATGGTGGAGTACGCCAGCAAGCCCTTTAGGTCATGCTGGAACAGGGCCACCAGCGCGCCCCAGAGCAAGGTCGCCATACCCGCAAGGGTGACAATATCGAACCACAGGTCCGTGCCTGCCAAGGCCGGATACAAGCGCGCCAGCAAGAACACACCGGCTTTCACCATGGTGGCGGAATGCAGGTAGGCGCTCACCGGGGTCGGTGCCGCCATGGCGTGGGGCAACCAAAAATGGAACGGGAACTGAGCACTTTTGGTAAAGGCCCCCAGCAACACCAGGCACAGAATCAGCGGGTATAGCTCGCTGCCACGAATCAAATCCCCGCTGGCCAGCACCTCAGTTAACGAGAACGAGCCCACCACATCGCCGATCAACAACACACCGGCCAACAGCGCCAAGCCGCCCATGCCCGTCACGGTCATGGCCATGCGCGCGCCCTTGCGCGCCCCGGTTTGATGACCCCAGAAACCAATCAGCAAGAATGAGCTCAAGCTGGTTAGCTCCCAGAACACCACCAGTAACAGCAGGTTATCGCTGGTCACCACCCCCAGCATGGCGCCCATAAACAGCAGCAAATAGGCGTAGAAGCGACCGGCTTTTTCCTTGGCGGACAAGTAATAGCGGGCGTAGAGGATCACCAGCAAACCAATCCCCAGCACCAGAATGGCAAACAGCAATGCCAAGCCATCCAGCCGGAAAGCCAGCGACAGGTCCAGTGAAGGGATCCAGCTCAAGGTGCTGTGTAACGTCTCCCCGGCAAAGACCCTGCGGGCCGGGTTAAACAGTAGCGCCAGCGCCAGCGCCGGCAGCGCCGCCGCCCCGCAGGCCAGCAAGGTGCGATTCCCCGTTACGCGCTCCACCAATGGCGGCAGGAACGCGCCCAGAAAGGGCAACATCACCACAAAGGCAAGATTCATAGTCAATCCGTTGTCATTATCACAAAGGCGGCAACCCGCCCGTTAGCTTGAACAGGGTGAACTAGAAAGACAATGACAGCGGCGGATCAGGAAAATACGGGCGACGCCCCCGGCGCGGACACTGGGACAGGATGATGCGGCAAGGCTGAACCAGGAAAGGGGTCATAGCATCCGTATCGAAAGAATGGAGGTCGCAGTATGCACAAGTTCAGCGGCAAGCGACAAGCCTCAAACGACAACACGTGGAAAGCCTTGCTGAACAGGCAAGCCCGTGCCCGGCGTCTACCAATAACGAATGCCCAGCCCGTGTTGCCGCTTGTCGCTAGTTGCTTGTCGCTCGCCCCTGCCCCTTGGCCCCATTTCCGCTACACTCTCTCCATCATTCAGTCAGCAGAAGTCGAGCCCCATGTCCGCAGCCGAAAAACCCATCATCCTGGTCGATGGTTCCTCCTACCTGTACCGCGCCTTTCACGCCCTGCCGCCGCTCACCACCTCCAGCGGCCAGCCCACCGGGGCGGTGCGCGGCGTCGCCTCCATGCTGCGCAAACTGATCAAGGACTACGACCCGCAATACATGGCGGTGATCTTCGATGCCAAGGGCAAAACCTTTCGCGACGAACTGTTTGAAGAGTACAAATCCAACCGCCCGCCCATGCCCGATGATCTGCGCGCACAGGTGCAACCCCTGCACGACCTGATCCGCGCCATGGGCCTGCCGCTGATCATCGAAGACGGCGTGGAAGCCGACGATGTGATCGGCACCTTCGCGCGCATCTTCGGCGCCCAGGGCAAGCCGGTGCTAATCTCCACTGGCGACAAGGACATGGCCCAGCTGGTCACCGAGCACGTGACCCTGATCAACACCATGAACAACGCCCTCTACGACATCGAGGGCGTGAAGCAGAAATTCGGCGTGGGCCCGGAGCTGATCATCGACTTCCTCGCCCTGATGGGCGACAAGGTGGACAACATCCCCGGCGTTCCCGGCGTGGGCGAGAAAACCGCCCTGGGCCTGATACAGGGGCTCGGCTCCCTGGAAGATATCTACGCCAATCTGGACAAGATCGCCGAGCTCAGCTTCCGTGGCGCCAAGACCATGGCCAAAAAGCTGGAAGAACACAAAGAGATGGCCTTCCTCTCCTACCAGCTGGCCACCATCAAACTGGACTGCGAACTCAGCGAAGACCTCAACGACCTAAAACTCGGCGAACCGGACAACGAATCCCTGGCCCGCTATTTCAAGGAACTGGAATTCAAAGGTTGGTTGAGCGAAATACTCTCCGGTGCCGACGCCAGCGTAGTGGCCGCTGCCGAAGAGGCCGGTAACAACGAAGCCGCCCCCGCCGCCGGTTTCAACCGCGACGCCTACGACATCGTCTACAGCGAAGCCATGCTGGATAAATGGCTGGATAAACTGAAAGCCGCCGGCGAGTTTGCCTTCGATACCGAAACCACCAGCCTCAACTATATGAACGCCGAATTGGTGGGCTTCGCCGTGGCCGTCAGCGACAAGGCCGCCTATATCCCCTTTGGGCACAACTACCCCGGCGCCCCAGACCAGATCGACAAGCAGTTGGTGATCGACAAGTTCAAGCCGTTGCTCGAAGACGACAGCCTCAAGAAAATCGGCCAGAACCTGAAATACGACATGAGCGTGCTCGCCGAAGACGCCGGCATCACCCTGCGCGGCGTCGCCTTCGACACCATGCTGGAATCCTACGTGCTCGATTCCGTGGCCACCCGCCACGACATGGATTCCCTGGCGCTCAAGTACCTGGGCCGCAAGACCATCAGCTTTACCGACATCGCTGGCAAGGGCGCCAAGCAGCTCACCTTCAACCAAATCGGCCTGCACGAAGCCAGCCCCTACGCCGCCGAAGATGCCGACGTGACCCTGCGCCTGCACCAGACCCTGTGGCCGAAATTGGAAGCCGAAGACCGACTGCCCGAGGTGTTCCGCGACATCGAGCTGCCGCTGGTCACTGTGCTCAGCCGCATCGAACGCAACGGCACCTACGTGGACGCCACCCTGCTCAAGCACCAAAGCCAGTTCCTCGCCAAACGCATGGCGGAACTGCAAGAAAAGGCCTTCGACATCGCCGGGCAGGAATTCAATCTCGCCAGCCCCAAACAGCTGGGCGAAATTCTCTACGAAAAGCTGGAAATCCCGGTCATCAAGAAGACCCCCAAAGGCGCGCCGTCCACCGCCGAAGCGGTGCTACAAGAGCTGGCCCATGACTACCCACTGCCCCAGGTGATCATGGATTACCGCGGCGTGGCCAAGCTGAAAAACACCTACACCGACAAACTGCCGGAACTGATCAACCAACGCACCGGCCGCGTGCACACCTCCTACCACCAGGCGGTGACCGCCACCGGGCGCTTGTCTTCCAGTGACCCGAACCTGCAAAACATTCCGGTGCGCAGCGAAGAAGGCCGTAAGATTCGCCAAGCCTTCCTCGCCCCCAAAGGAAAGAAAATAGTCGCCTGCGATTACTCACAAATCGAGTTGCGCATCATGGCGCATCTGAGTGGCGACAAAGGCCTCACGGATGCCTTCGAACAGGGCCTGGATATTCACCGCGCCACCGCCGCCGAAGTGTGGGGAAAAACCCTGGACGAGGTCAGCGACAACGATCGCCGCAACGCCAAGGCCATCAACTTCGGCCTTATCTACGGCATGAGCGCCTTCGGCCTCGCCAAACAACTGGGCCTGCCGCGCAAGGAAGCCCAGGAATACATCGACCTCTATTTCGAGCGTTACCCCGGCGTGAAAAAATACATGGAAGACACCCGCGCGTTAGCGATAGACAAAGGCTACGTGGAAACCGTTTACGGTCGCCGTCTCTACCTGCCGGAAATCCACAGCAAAAACGGCCAACGCCGCCAAGGCGCCGAACGCGCCGCCATCAACGCCCCCATGCAAGGCACCGCCGCCGACATCATCAAGAAAGCCATGATCAAAGTGCACGACTGGCTGGAAACCACCCACTTCGACGCCAAAATGATCATGCAGGTACACGATGAACTGGTGTTTGAAGTGGCGGACGATCAGGTGGATGATCTGGTCAAGGAAGTAAAGGCGCGCATGGAATCAGCGGCGGAGTTGAAAGTGCCGTTGATTGTGGATGCGGGCGCTGGGGAGAACTGGGAAGAGGCGCATTGACGAACGCTGGCACGCGAACATTCAGCGCCCCACCTGATGGCGGGTTAAAACGATAAACAAGCGGGGGCCGGCTTATGTCCAGGCTCCCGCCCATTGATTCTCTTTCAAGACCACAGAAAACGTGGCGAAACCGTTCTATTCCCAGTCACTTTTGCTGTCTTGATCCTTGGCCAGTGAATCCACACCGCGATCCCTAAGAGCGTCGGCGCCGCAGTATTCATAAACCGCATTCTCGCCAGCGCCCCACCCCCAGCAAGTCGCTGCGATTGGGAAACAGCGCTGCCGCATATTATTGAGGGTATCGCCTGGATACTGCTCTCTTTTACTTTCCACGCATGCCTCTACATCTTCGGCAGGCTGTGCATACGACTGCGGCACCATCACGGCAATGAAAAAAAACACAGATAACACTTTTTTGATCATGGAAACTCCATTTGTCAGCCACCCCAAACGGGGCAATATTGATCAATGCTCTTACTGCGACATACTGCTCAGCGAAGACGACACATTGATCGCAATGGTGTGAGCTGGTGCTCAAGGCAGCTTGCCACCGCCCTTTTGATTTCCTCATGGATGGAACGCTTTCAGAACATCCCTACTCATCTTCCCTGATATTCACCGGGAGGCCATCACCCATTTAGGGTAACGGGTTATGCGCAGCAAGGCCGGAAGCACTGGGGTATGCATGGGCTAAATTGAGCGCAAAGTAAATCCATTCACCCAAATGGGTGATAACAGCTGTGCGCAATAGTGTTACCTTCCTTTCGCGGCGCTCACTCGCGCCCAATACCTCCGTTTTTATCACTTGGTACCAAAATGAAAATGAAATCCACGATTGTTGCTTCTTCTTTGTTAGCTGCGGCCCTGCCTGCACTCTCTTTTGCTGACAACGCTTTTACTGGGGTTCAAGCCGGCCTAAACCTAGGCTATGAAGATTCCTCCATGGACTGGGAAACCGACAGCATTATCACCCCAGCTACCCCAGGTAATTCCCTCGCCGTTGGCGCAAATGATTCCGAATCGTTAGACGATTCAGCCTTCGCCTATGGCGTGTTTACCAGCTACAACATGGCTCTCAATGACCGCTGGATTGTAGGTGCTGAACTTGCCTATCAAGGCAGCAATACCAGTGATTCCGTAAAGAGCATTCCCGGCGACCCGTTAGCGGGCAATCAGACCGAAGCTGAAGTAGAAATAAACCAGACCTTCCTGCTGGGAATCAAAGGTGGTTATTTACTCAATGCCTCCACCCTCGCTTATAGCACCCTGAGCGCCACACTCACTGAGGTAGAAGTGAACTCTGACTGCCCCTCCGATGGCACTGTTTGTAACCCTGGCTCCCCGGCCCGCTCTGACAGCGACGATGACAATATCACTGGCTGGGCACTGGCTCTCGGTTTGGAAAAGTCGCTATCTGAGAACCTGTCTGTGCGCGCTGAATACCGCTACGCCGATCTTGGCACCGCCAACGTGACTGCGGTGAAAAAAGAAAATGGTGAAGCCTTCGGCATTGATGCTGATATCGATGTGACCAGCCAAGCTTTGCTATTGGCTGCCGTCTACAAGTTCTAAGTGTTCTATGGCGCAGGTGTGCCTGCGCCAACTTTACCCTTTGAATAAACCCGCTCTATACCCCCCCCTAAGCATTTCTATGTAAGCCCTATACTACAAAGCTACCGCCGGTTAGGCCCTTTAGAGGGGCTCCTACATAAGATATAAGACACCATAAAAAAACGCGGCCGAAGCCGCGTTTTTTATAAAGCATGAAGAGAAACAATTACCGCCCGATGATATCCCGGGAGATGATTTCTTTCATGATTTCACTGGTGCCGCCATAGATACGCTGGATACGGGCGTCTACGTAGTCGCGGGAAATCGGGTATTCCTGCATGTAGCCGTAGCCACCGAACAGTTGCAGACATTTGTCGGCTACCACACCTTGCAGCTCGGTGGCGGTGAGCTTGGCAATGGAAGCATTGGTGGCGGTGAGTTCGCTGCGATCATACTGCTCGATACACTGCTCGCAGTAGGCACGGTTAATCACCACCTGGGCGTGTAAGTCCGCCAGCACGAAACGGGTATTCTGCAGGCTGGAAATAGGCTTGCCGAACGCCATGCGCTCTTTGGTGTATTCGATGGTACGCTCGATCATGCCTTCACAAGCAGCGACAGCGCCCAGCGCCAAAATCAGACGCTCGCGGGGTAGCTCGTTCATCAGGTTGGCGAAGCCTTTGCCTTCACCACCCAGTATCTGCTCGGCGCCAACTTTTACGTTTTCGAAAAATAGCTCAGAGGTGTCCGCCGCGTGGAGGCCCATTTTCTCCAGGTTGCGGCCACGGGCAAAGCCGTCCAGCGTGCAATCCACGGTGAACAACGTCATGCCTTTGGAGCCAGCGTTGGGGTCGGTCTTGGTGGCCAGCACGATCACGTCGCAATGCTGACCATTGGTGATAAAGGTTTTTTGGCCATTGATGCTATAGCCATCACCATCCTTGTCGGCACGGGCTTTCAAGCCTTGCAGGTCGGAACCAGCGCCAGGCTCGGTCATGCCGATGGCCCCCACGGCTTCACCAGTAACCATTTTCGGCAACCAGGTTTTTTTCTGCTCTTCATTGCCCAGGTGCAGAATGTAGGGAGCGACGATGTCGGAATGCACAGAAATGTTGGAGGCCAGGGAACTGAAACCAGCGCGAGAGGCTTCCTCTACGATCACCGCTGACAGGCGGAAGTTGGCGCCAAAGCCGCCGTATTCCTCTGGTACGTCCACACACAACAAGCCGTTTTCGCCCATTTTATTCCACAGTTCACGTGGGAATATCTCAGCTTTTTCCCACTGGTTGTAATGGGGGGCCACTTCGTTTTCGAGGAATTTTTTTACATTATCGCGAAACAGTTCGATTTCGTTCTTATCAAGCATGTTGGCTAGTCCTTGGAAACCTGTTTTGGGGTCTATTCACAACCGCACCGGCATCAATTTTTAGTTAGCCCACGGGGGGGCGATTGTGCGGTGTGGTTATTCTACATGATCAGGCGTGATCGCGAGCTGAAGGAAAAAAGAACGGGGAAAACGGCGAAAAACGCCTTTCTGGCGGGCTCGCACTCTATAGCCCATGCGGCCAGCACAGCGCCCACCTGAGCCAGAAAGCCCCAAAGGCAGGTTTGGCTGCTGGCATTGGCACTTCAAATCGTGCTCAGGAGGGCGCTTCTACAGAGCCTTTCAGGCTTTGCTTAATTGGGCAGGCTAAACCGGTTCTATGCGTACATCCGCACGCAATGAGTTAGCCACAAAGCAGTTACGATGGGCGCTCTCGTGGAGCTTTTCCAAGGCGGGGCCATCAGGCTCTTGGCCATCGAAAACCACCCGAGGCCGCAGCACGATTCGGGTGATCGCCATGCGGCCTTCCTCATTCTTGTCCACCGTTCCCAACGGCTGATCGATATAGCTGAGCACGGTGAGGCCACGCTTGGCGGCAATGGACAGAAAGGTAAGCATGTGACAGCTGGCGGTGGCAGCAATGACCGCTTCATCTGGATTGACCCGATTGGCACAGCCGTAGAATTCCGGAGACCCGGAAGCGGATACCACTTCACCACCAGCGAAGGTCCATTCGTGATCCCGGTTGAAGTGTTCATAATCAAAGCTGGTACCACGCTGCAGATGCCAAGCCACCGTTGCGCCATATTCACTCATGATCAAACTCCCTCTCTCATTTTTATATTCACCATGATCCGCGAAGAGAGGAAAGGCAACCATGTTGCAGATCAATATTTACTCCGCCGCCTTGGGCGGGGCCAAAAGACAACGCTCCACTTGATCCATAACCCGGCTACTGTAGAGCAGCGAGCAGTGCCCCAGATAAGGAACATGGATATTGTCTTCCGCACCGTGCAATACCGCCGCGGACACCGGCAGCACAAAATTATCCATGTTGGAGAAGATGGAGAAGTACCGCGCGCCCCCTGGGCAGGTTGCCTCGGTGGCCAGCTCTCGGATAAAAGGGCTCTGGTAGCGCAGTTGGGCGGCAGCCCCCAATGGCGGAAACAGGCCGGCAACTCGCGTTCCATAATGCGGGCTACCCAAGGTAATCACCCGGTCTACCTTGCCAGCCAGCCCTAAATTCTTGAGCGCATAGCGGGTTAACGGGCCGCCCATGGAGTGGCAAACCAAGTGGGCTTTTTCCGCGCCTGTGGTCGCCAGGATACGCTCTACATGATCAACCACCTGCTGGGATAGTTTGCGGGCATTGATATGCGGCGGGGTATAACTCACCGAATACACATTGGACCAGCCGCGCCATTTCAGGCGCCACTGCATAAATAAAAAGTTGGCACTGTTGCCGCCGTAACCGTGGACCAGAATCACCGGGGGCTCGCCGTGATGGCGGCTACGTACCGGTGAAGAATCGTGGATCAGGCGCAACGGATAACTAAGCACTAGCACTGTCAGGGCGGCGGCCTCCTTGGCCATGCCAAGTAGCGTCGGCAACAGCCGTAAAGGGGGTTCACCGGGCAGCTCAGATTGCTCGGGAAAGCTGCATCGGTCGTAGTACCAGCACAGATAAAACGCCAGTGTCAGGGTAACCGTGCTCATCACTAGCAGCGACAGCAGAAAAATGATCAGATCCATCTCTTCATTGCTCCGTTGTTATTGTGCCAACGCTAGGGCAGCGTGACCGAAGATACCATGTCGCTAGTATGACTGTCGGACAACGCGCGTGGAAAAGACACGCTCGACTGGCCGTTTGTTCTACTCGCTCCCTGAGGTGCACATCCGCAACGCTGATGGCACACTTGCAGCCCCCTTTCGGCACGACGGTATTTACCATGACAGACCAGGCAATCATCAACGAGGTGGGGCTGCGCGACGGCCTACAAAATCAACCTGTAACCGTAGACACCGCCACCAAGGCAAAACTGGCCCAGTTACTGGTCGATGCGGGCATGCGCTATTTGGAACCGGTCAGCTTTGTCAGCCCCAAGGCAATCCCACAGATGGCCGACGCCGCTGCGTTAACTCCGCTGCTGCCACAAGGTAACGATCTACATTACACCGCCCTGATACCCAACTTAAAAGGTTATCAGCTGGCCCGCGATGCGGGTTACCCCACCGTGGGGCTCGTGCTATCCACTACCGACTCCTTCAACGAACGCAACCTACGCATGAGCCTAGAGCAGGCAGCGCAAAGCTGTGAAGCGATTATTGCCGCCGCCAAAGCCGACGGCATCGCCACCCGGACCTATATTTCCGGCGCCTTTGCCTGCCCCTACGACGGCCCAGTGCCAGTAACCCTGCCCCAGAAACTCAGCGAGCGCATGTTTGCTGCCGGTTCCGACGAGGTGGCCATTGCCGATACCATTGGTGCGGGCAACCCACAACAGATGAAAGACATCATGGCGCCTTTGATTCAAGAGTTCGGCGCCGAAAAATTCTATGTCCACCTGCACGACACTCGCGGGCTAGCCGCCGCCATGGCTTGGGCAGCGGCAGACCTAGGGGTAAGGCGGTTTGACGCTTCCATCGGCGGGCTGGGCGGCTGCCCATTTGCACCCGGCGCTACCGGTAACATGGCCACGGAAGATCTGGTGTACTTGCTGGAAAGCGCCGGGCTGAAAACCGGCATTGATGTGCAGGGCTTGCGCGAAGCGGTGGCTCTGGCAGCCGAAGCAACCCAACGACCATTAGGCGGGCGCATTCTGGGATGGATCGAATCTCAGGAGAAGCAGGGCAAAACAGCCTGCATAGGATAACAACAAGCGACAACGCGATTAACGCTTGTTTCGCGTTGATCCAATGACGCCGCACTCATACTCTGAGCGCAGCGTCATTCATAGAAACCCATTCACCTCTTCCGCAAGAGAAGCACCATGACGTTGCGATGTCCGCACCGCCACCGACAATAAAAGACGGGCTTCAAACATTAGAGCTGCGCGGTATGAACGCGGTTGCGGCCGGCCCCCTTCGCTACATAAAGCGCTCGATCCGCCGCGCTTAGTAGCGATTCGGGGCTCTTCGTTTCATCAGCTTCATCACCGAACCTGAGCGTGGCCACACCCACACTCAGGCTCACCGGCCTGCTGAGCGAAGAAATCTCCGCCACGGCACGGCGACAACGTTCTGCCACCCTTTCAGCATCTTGCGAATTAGCGGTGGGCAGCAAGGCAACAAACTCTTCGCCACCGTAACGCGCCAACACATCGGTATCACGAATAACCGGACGCAGAGCCTCGGCCACTGCCTGCAGGGCCGCATCCCCTTCTACGTGCCCGTAGCTATCGTTGTACTGCTTGAAATGATCCACATCCATGAAAATTACCGACATAGGCTCGCTACGACGCTCACAGCGACTGAACTCTTGGCGCAAACCTTCCATCAACACCAATCGGTTATAGAGCCCGGTGAGCGGGTCAGTACGAGCCATGCTCGCCAGCTCTTGGTTGAGCTCCTCCAGCTCGCCCTGTTTTTCGCGCAGGGTCAATTCCGCCGTTACTTGAGCGGTGATATCTTCGATTTGGGATAAAAAATAACGGGGCGAACCATCCCCATTACGGACAAGAGAGACGGCCAACAACACCCAGACAATATGGCCATTCTTATGGATATAGCGTTTCTTCATCCAGTAACTGCTACGTTTGCCTGTCAGCATCTCTTCCACATGATGCAAGTCGGTTTCCAGGTCATCCGGGTGCGTTATGGTCTGGAAGTCACTGGCCAGCAGCGCCTCTTCGTCATAACCCAGAATGCTGCACAGCGCTTGATTCACCCGCATCCAGCCGCCTTGCGGCGACACAATCGCCATGCCGATGGCTGCGTGGCGAAAAGCCCCTTCGAACAGGGCCATGTTCTCTTCCATTTTACTAACGGCCGCTTGCTGTTGTTGACTCAGCCGGTCCTGCTCTAGCGTCTGGCTGAGAGACTTCCCCATCAATTCCAAAAACTCCATTTCCTCGATGCTGAAAGCTTCACGGCGCGGTGACGGATCACTGAAATTAAGGGTGCCGAAAATCTCACCCTGCACATACAACGGCACAGCTATATAGGATTCTAACTGCATCCCCACATACACTGGGTGCGAACGCATCTCTTCCAGTTCACCCACATGGTGCAACGCTACCGAGCCTTGCTTGCTCATTACGGTGGAGCAGTAAGTATCACCCAGAGGGAAATGATCACCGGGGCTGATACCACCATCGCCCGGTTGCACCGCTAGCACTTCGTAGTCACCGTCTTTAATGCAACTAACAATGCCAATAGAAAGCTCCAGCAGGCTGCGCCCCACCTCTAGGTAGGCCGCATAAAGTGCATTAAAGTCCCCGCTAGGCAGCAATGAGAGCTGGTGTAATTCTCTCAGGCCGGTAAGGCTGAAATCACCCCGATCTTGCATATTTTTCCCCGTGCTTGGCGCCCGTCCTATCACGACACCGTTTTTACTCTTACGTTGTAACCAAAGGTTCAGAACAAGTAAAAACCCTTGCACTTATTTGCACCAGCTCCGGCAGCGATTTTACCTGCCACTTAAACGAAAAAAGGCGCCGTTCGGCGCCTTTTTCGTTCCTAGCTTTATTCAAAGGCCTCTTATCCAATGGCCTGTTGTCCGTTAGTGTAGCTTGAACAAAATCTGCAACAGCTGAACGCCCAGCAGCACAATCAGTGGGCTCAAATCAAATCCACCCATCGGGGGCAACATCTTGCGAACCGGCGCCATTATCGGTTCGGTAACCTGAACAATCACCCGCACCATAGGATTGTAAGGGTCTGGCGCCACCCAACTTAGAATAACCCGGATCAGCACCGCCCAGAACACATAGTTCAGGATCAAGCTGACCAGTTCCTGCAGGGTGTAAATCACCAACTGCCCACCGATCCCCGACGGAAAACCGCCCACTTGGATGCTCAGAATCAGCACCGCCTTGAGCATGATGAGCACAATAACCAACACCAACGAGGCCACATCCAGCCCACCGTAACCGGGAATGATCCGGCGCAGAGGCTTGAGCAACGGGTTAGTGGCCTTGAGCACAAATTGGGAAATCGGGTTATAAAAATCCGCCCGGGCCAGCTGCAGCACGAAACGGGTCAGTACAATGAAAATGTAAGCGCTGAACGCAAAATCCAGCAGAAAAACCAGGGCACCCTGCGGGTTCATGAATCACTCCGTTGCGATGTCTCGACCGGCCTTGGCCGGAAACTGGGATAGAGTTTGGGGCAAAAGAAGGGAAAATCAAGCGACAAGCTTCTAGCTGCAACACAGCGAAAGCTCTCTTTTAAAATAGACCGTACCCACGCTCAAGCCTAATTGCGTGGGCACCGCATCTCAAAAGCTTCTAATCATCCCCGCATCTTGCTGCTTGCCACGTGTTGCTGCTTTATCCTGCCAGCTCTTCCGACCGCTCACGCGCGGCAGCAACGGCGGCTTGCACCTGTTCGCGAAAACCGGCTTCCTCAAACACACCCAATGCTGCGGCGGTAGTGCCACCGGGGCTGGTGACTTGCTGGCGCAGCACATCCGGGCCCACTTCACTGGTAATCGCCAGTTGGGCTGCGCCCCAGGCCGTTTGCAGCACCATCTGCCGAGCAGTGCCCGCATCCAGCCCCTGGGCCTTGGCCGCTTCGATCAGCGATTCCATCAGCAGGAAAAAGTACGCCGGACCGGAGCCAGAAACGGCGGTGACCGCATCCAGTTCTTTTTCTTCGTCAAACCAGAACGCGATACCCACGGAACCAAGAATTTCCTTGGCCATGGCTTTTTGCTCATCGCTCACATCATCGGCGGCATACAGGCCAGTGGCGCCGGCCTGTACCAGCGACGGCGTATTGGGCATGCAGCGCACAATCGGAGTACTACCCAGCCAGCGACGCAGGTTGCCCACGGTCACACCGGCGGCAATGGAGATCACCAGGGGCTGACGCTCCGCGATCAGGTCACGCAGGTCGGTACACACCTGCTCCATCATCTGTGGCTTCACCGCCAGCACCAGCACGTCGACCCGCCCCGCCACATCACGGTTTTCGGTACTCACATGCACCCGTTGCAGCTGGGCGACTTCGTCCAACCGGTCTTTAGAGGGGTCGCTCATCCAGATACGGGCCGGGCGAATTCCTTTCGCCACCATGCCTCCGGCCAGGCTGGTTGCCATGTTGCCGGCGCCGATAAATCCGATTAGTTGTTGTGCCATAACTGCGCAGTCCTTTGTTATCAAGCCTTGGGCGGGCGCGGGCCGAACAGGGCGGTGCCCAGCCGGATCACGGTAGCACCTTCTTCAATAGCCACCGGATAGTCCGCGCTCATGCCCATGGAGAGCGTATCGAGGGCGGGCATTGTATTGCGCAATTGTGACAGTGTCATGGCGAGCTGTCGGAAGGCAGCGCGGTTGCCATCGTCGTTGTCCGCCCGGGGAATGGCCATAAGCCCCCGCAACCGGATATTGGGCAGCGCGTCCACGGCGGCAGCCAACTCGGCCACGCCCGCCAGCGCCACCCCACTCTTGCTCGCTTCATCGTCCACATTAACCTGAATACACAGGTTCAACGGCGCGGATTCTGGCGGCCGCTGTTCGCTGAGGCGGCGCGCCACCTTGAGCCGGTCCACCGAGTGCACCCAATCAAAATGAGCCGCGATATCCCGCGTCTTGTTGGATTGAATTGGACCAATGAAATGCCATACCAAGCCCCGCCCCCGCAGCGCAGCAATCTTGGCCAGCGCCTCCTGCAGGTAGTTCTCACCGAAATGCCGCTGCCCTTGGTCTGCCAGTTTGGCCAGTTCGTCTGCTGTGCGGGTCTTACTGACCGCCAGAAGCTGCACACTATGGGGGTCACGGCCGACACGCTCACAGTGTGACTTTATTTGCTCATTAATGTGCAGCAGTGGTGATTTGACGTCAGTCATCATTGAACGGCTCAAGAGGTCGGGTTACTTTAAGCATGCGACGATTTTCTGAGGAACCCGGCGAAGGCTCCACAACATAATAACAAAGGGTCACCCACGGGGGCTCTTTCCAAGCCATAACAGCAAGTATAAATCATGGATATTACCGAGCTGCTCGCTTTCAGCGCCAAAAACGGCGCCTCTGACCTTCACTTGTCCGCGGGCCTGCCCCCAATGATCCGGGTGGATGGCGACGTGCGCCGCATCAACCTGCCCGCCATGGAGCACAAGGAAGTTCATTCATTGATCTATGACATCATGAATGACAAGCAGCGCAAAGATTTCGAGGAATTCTTCGAGACGGACTTCTCCTTCGAGGTGCCCGGCGTAGCCCGCTTCCGGGTAAACGCCTTTAACCACAACCGTGGTGCCGGTGCGGTATTTCGAACCATTCCATCGAAAGTGCTGACCATGGAAGACTTGGGGATGGGCAAGGTCTTCCAGAATATCTCCGAAATGCCCCGGGGTATCGTGCTAGTCACGGGGCCCACCGGCTCGGGTAAATCTACCACCCTGGCAGCCATGGTCGATTACATCAACGATTCCCGTTACGAACACATCCTCACCATTGAGGATCCTATCGAATTCGTACACGAATCCAAGAAATGTCTAGTCAACCAGCGCGAAGTTCACCGCGACACCCTCGGTTTCTCTGAAGCCCTGCGCTCGGCACTGCGGGAAGATCCAGACATTATTTTGGTGGGTGAACTGCGGGATCTGGAAACCATCCGCCTGGCGCTAACGGCCGCAGAAACCGGCCACCTGGTGTTCGGCACGCTGCACACCACCTCCGCGGCTAAAACCATTGACCGAGTAATCGACGTGTTCCCCGCCGAAGAAAAATCCATGATCCGCTCAATGCTGTCGGAATCACTGCAGGCGGTGGTGTCACAAACGCTGATGAAGAAAAACGGCGGCGGCCGTGTGGCGGCCCACGAAATCATGATGGGCACCCCAGCGATACGGAACCTGATTCGTGAAGATAAGGTGGCCCAGATGTATTCCGCCATCCAGACCGGCGGTGCATTAGGCATGCAGACGCTGGACCAGTGCCTGCAAGGGCTGGTGCAGAAAGGCCTGGTGGCCCGTGATGTGGCTCGTGAGAAAGCCAAGAACCCAGATTCTCTGTAAATAGCCCCGCAACGGCCCAGCCAAGGCGCCGACAGAATCAGTACAGACAGGCCTTAACGCATGGAATTCGAAGAGCTTCTCAAGTTGATGGTACAGAAAGGTGGGTCAGATCTGTTTATCACCGCTGGCGTACCCCCGAGTATGAAAATCAACGGCAAGATCCTGCCGGTGACCAAAAGTGCGCTGACCCCGGATATAACACGGGACATCGTGTTTGGCGTCATGACCGAGCAGCAGCGCAAGGAGTTCGTGGCCAACCATGAGTGTAACTTTGCCATCTCCGCCCGTGGCGTGGGCCGTTTCCGGGTCTCTGCGTTCTATCAGCGCAACCTGGTGGGCATGGTACTGCGCCGCATCGAAACCAAAATCCCTAACGTGGACGACCTGCGCTTGCCGCCAGTGATAAAGGAACTGGCTATGACCAAGCGTGGCTTAGTGATTTTCGTGGGCGCTACCGGTACCGGTAAATCCACCTCACTGGCGTCCATGATTGGCCATCGCAACAAGAACTCCAAGGGTCACATCATCACCATTGAAGACCCCATCGAATTTATCCACCAGCACCAGGGCTGTATCGTCACCCAGCGTGAGGTGGGCATTGATACCGAATCCTTCGACGTGGCCCTGAAGAACACCCTGCGCCAGGCACCGGATGTGATTCTGATTGGGGAGATCCGCACCCCTGACACCATGGACAAGGCCATTGCTTTCGCCGAAACCGGGCACCTGTGTCTAGCTACCTTACACGCCAACAACGCCAACCAGGCGCTGGACCGGATCATTCACTTCTTCCCGGCGGATCGTCATGGCCAGCTGTGGATGGATCTATCCCTGAACCTGAAAGGCATCGTCGCCCAGCAACTGATCCCCACCCCAGATGGTAAAGGCCGACGCGCGGCCATCGAAGTGCTTCTAGGCACACCGCTGGTACAAGACCATATCCGCAAGGGCGAAGTGCATCAGATCAAGCAGCTGATGAGCAAATCCCGGGAGCAGGGTATGCAGACTTTCGATCAAGCCCTTTACGACCTGTACTCCGCCGGTGAAATCACCTACGAAGACGCCATGCTCCACGCCGACTCGCCCAACGACTTACGCCTGATGATTAAGCTCGGCAACGAAACCGACGCCTCCAGTTTAGACGTGGCCACGCGGGGTCTAAGCATCGAGGATACGGAGTAACAGACCTTGCAGACCACGCGACTTCACTTGTATCTGCAAACAAAAAGGCCGCGCCCAAAGTATGGGCGCGGCCTTTTTCATTCTGGCTTCTAGAATGATGACTTACTTCAAAAATCATGCAATTCGGACCGAATAGCGGCTGTTTTCGCCGCACGCAACGGCCTCAGTAATGCGGAGGCGGTGCATCCTCAACCTGAGTGGCCTCAAATGCCTCAGACAGATCCATCAGCCGGTCGGCCATTTTTCGGTAGTTTTTTTCCAGCGCATCAATCTGCCGTCGCTGGTCACTGACCACTTTATTCAACGACTCCACCAAGTCCTCTTGGTAGGCCAGCTTGGTTTCAACATCAAGAAAACGTTCTTCACTCATGAGAATCTCTTCCACATTTGAACTGGGATCGAGGGTAACAACATGCTCCAGGCAGAGGCGATGCTCCTGCCTTTGCGCCACACACACTCCAGTACCTAAGACAAGTCAGCATCTGCCGCGCCTTGCAGCTAATAGCCCATTGTACTGGCCCTTAACCCATATTTCCGCTATGGTTTTCGCCGTCTTGGGGGAGTAGTCGCTCGATCGCTTTCACGCAAAGCCCCTTGGCGGTCATCAACATGATTGCGCCTCATGCGCATGGTGGCTGCGTCCGCATCCTTACGGATTGACGAGACCTGAGACATTGCAGGCATTCCGCAGGGGCGGGATTCGCCGGTGATGTCTCTGTGTCGCACAATCCCGCCCCGCTGGAAATATTCATGGAAGCCCTGTTCAGCGCCTTTGTGCTAGTTGCCCTTGGGGAAATTGGCGACAAGACACAGCTATTATCTCTCGCGCTGATTCTCAAATTTCGCAAACCGTGGCCTATCCTCGCCGGCGTAGTGGTGGCGACCCTGCTCAACCACGGTGCCTCGGTCTGGTTTGGAGACTGGCTGGCCAGCACCATCCCCCTGGAGTGGCTGCGCTGGACTCTTGGCCTCAGCTTTATCGGCCTGGGCTTGTGGATGCTAATCCCGGACGCCGATGAAGAAGTGGAAGACAACCCTCGCTTCGGCCCTTTCCTTACCGCACTGGTGTTGTTCTTCATTGCTGAAATCGGCGACAAGACCCAGCTGGCCACCATCGCCCTGGCGATACAGTTCAAAGATCAGTTCTGGCCAGTACTAAGCGGCTCCACCCTGGGCATGATCGCCGCCAACCTGCCGGTCATCTGGCTGGCCCACCAATTCGGCAGCCAACAATTTGAAACCTGGGCCCATCGCATCAGCGCAGCGTTGTTCGTGGGTTTCGGGATAATTGCGCTTCTCGGCTGACGCAACCTCGTGTGGGAGGGCTCGTTCGACCGCGCCCACACAAAACGACTGTTGCGCCCGCCGTACACACTCCAACCTGATACAATCAGCCCCTTTTGCGTGCATGCCTGTTGCGTGCTCCCTGTTTGCGAGTCCTCTGCCATGGCCCTCACCGCCACCATCTACAAAGCTGAACTCACCGTTTCCGATATGGACCGGGATTATTACGCCACCCATAATCTGACAGTAGCCTTGCACCCCTCGGAAACCGAATCACGAATGATGTTGCGGCTACTGGCCTTTGCTCTCAACGCCCATGAAGATCTGGCCTTCTCTCGAGGCCTGTCCAACCCGGAAGAACCAGACCTGTGGCAACGCCATCCCAACGACACCCTTGCCCACTGGATCGAGTTGGGCATGCCCGATGAGAAACGCCTGCGTAAAGCGTGTGGCCTGGCGGAACAGGTTACCCTGTATTGTTATGGCCCACGGGCGCCACAGGTATGGTGGGACAGCATGAAGAACAAGGTGCGTCGCTTCGATAACCTGACCATCATCCACGTGGATGCAGACAGCGAAGCCACACTGGCCACCTGCGCTCAGCGGGCCATGCAGTTACAGGCGATGATTCAGGATGGCCAGGTCTGGTTCGGCACCACGGAACAGAGCGAAGAAATCACGCTTTCGCAATGGTACCCCTGACTCTCATTCTTGTATGACGCCCCGGCATTTGGTGGTCGCGCCTTCCGCTGTGCTACATTCACTCTCTATACGCACATCAACGCATTGCCGACACGGAGTTCGCCACATGCCCGCCACACCACCGCCACTGCTTGAACATCTTTCCCAACACTGGAAAGGCCTGCTGGTTACCGGCATCGTTTTTATTGTCCTCGGCACTCTAGGTCTTGGCGCTACGGGGTTGTTCACTTTGATCAGCGTGTTCTGGATTGGTGGACTTTTACTGCTGGCCGGCTTGATTCAAATCCTTCAGGCGTTCCGCACCCCCACGCTCTCACGCAGCTTGCCGTTTCTGATGATCGGCTTGCTCTATGCGTTGCTTGGAGGCTATATGATGGCCCGCCCTGCCGTCGCCGCCGGTGGACTGACCCTGATTATCGGCGCCGCCATCGCGCTTATCTCCACTCTGCGGTTCTTGATCGCTTGGCATGTTCGCGGTAGTACCCATACCTTTTTGCTAATCATTAGTGCACTGATCGGCCTAGCCTTAGCGTGGATGATTTTTGCGCAATGGCCGCAATCTGGGCAGTGGGTGATCGGGCTATTTCTCGCCATTGAGTTGATCATGAATGGCTGGATGTTGGTGATGGTGGCCCTGAGTGCCCGCCAATATCAGCACCGGGACTTTTAGCCGCGCCCTCACTCTCTACAACGTATAAAGAATCGCGCCATGAAAAAAAGCATCCTAGGGATTGGTGTGTTGGCGCTGGTGGCGTTCACCGTTTGGTGGCTACGGGATGCCCCTCTTGATGACACAGCCCGACAATGGCTGGACACAACCCCCAATGATGACAACCCGGCTTATGCCTACCTGCTCGGGTTTGGTGTGCCCGCTACACAATCACCTGCGCAACAGGGGCATGAGCTGGCGCAGCGACAAAAAGTACATCCGGAGCTGGTGCTTCCCAATGCCTACCCGAAGCTGAACAACACACCTCTGCTCTGCCATCCTATGACGGCTGCCTGCCTACTAGAGCAGCAGGAAAAAAAAGCACAAGCCAAAGCCTTGATCAGCCGCTATCAATTTCTCATAGATCGCTACCAAACCTTTCTGGAATTCTCTTATTTTTCTGACAACACGCCGCCTCGCCTGAACGCCACCTTTCCCGAGTACAACCTGTTGGTTTGCGCTTCACGGCTGCAATCACTGGCTTGGGCCAACAGCGCCGCTCCCGGCCCCGCGCTGCTCACCGAGATTCAGCAGCTGCGCCAATGGCTGGCCCAAGACCACAGTCTGATCAGCAAAATGGTTGCCAATGCCATCCTTGCGGAAAAACTGCAGTTAGTGGCACTTCTCGTGCAGCAGAAGGCTATGCCGGCACCGGTGCTGACCCCCCTGACTTCAGCAGAAAAAAGTTTCCATTCACCAATGAAAAAAGAATTCACCCTGATGGCGCATTTCTTTTTGGAAGAACAATACCGGGAAGGTAACCAGCAGGCGACGTGGACTGAAAAGCTACAATTCAAGGCGGGCCTGAAAAAGCATATCAGCGTAAACCGCATGCTCCCGTTATATCAGCACTATGCAAAACTCGCGGGGCAGCCCGCTGATGTTATTCAAGCAGATAACATTCAGCCGGCCCGCGCTACAACAGGGCAAGCCATACGCAACCCCATTGGTAATGTGTTACTGGAAACCGCCACCCCAGACTTCAAACGATACCTGTTTCGCCTGGTGCATCTAGACGCCCGCCTAGCATTGCTGAATCAGCTTGAAAATACGAAGAAAGACAGCCCCGTGAGTAACCCTTGGACCCCTGGCAAAGATGACACGCTCACCCGCCAAGACCAACAGCTATGCTTCAGGCATGCACCAGACAATGACCGCTATAGCGCCTGCTTACCTTTACTGTAAATAGCGTCACGTAAGCGATTACCCTTTTGTGCAGAAACAGGCCAGCTTACGATACACTTTCGCCGCAGGGTTATACGCGGCATGCAGCTCTACATACTGCGCTGATTGACTCTCGCCATCAGTTCCTCAGCCGATTCCTTACGCTCGGAATAACGGTCGGTGAGATAGTCACTACGGTCACGGGTCAAATAGGTGAATTTCACCAACTCTTCTATGACATCCACAATACGATCGTAGAAACCGGAGGGTTTCATACGATCATTATCATCAAATTCCAGAAATGCTTTCGGCACCGAAGACTGGTTTGGAATAGTGACCATGCGCATCCAGCGACCCAGCACACGTAGCTGGTTTACCGCATTGAACGACTGGGAGCCACCACTGACTTGCATCACCGCCAGGGTCTTCCCCTGGGTCGGACGTACCGCCCCAAGCGATAAAGGAATCCAATCGATCTGTGCTTTCATAATGCCCGTCATGGCACCGTGCCGTTCCGGAGAGCACCACACCATACCTTCGCACCAAGTCACCATATCGCGCAGTTCCTGCACCTTAGGGTGGCTAGCATCTTCACTGTCGGGCAGAGGCAAACCATCAGCATGGAAAATTTTTGCTTCTGCACCCATGGCCTCCAGCAATCGAGCGGCTTCCTGAACCACTAGGCGACTAAAGGAACGCTGACGGAGTGATCCATATAGCAACAGGATGCGCGGCTTATGAGTAGACGGCTGGGCCCGGAATACGCTGTCAGTAGTGGGACGCTGAAAGCAGTCATTATCGAGATTGGGTAGATCGTTCATGGCACGGTAACTTCTTTCGTAATAATTGAGGCTAGCTTCGCGACAAGCATCGTTTACCCTCACTGAAAAAGTCTCAGTGGGAGCAGACAGACGCTTGATCATTAACGGTTTTTATTCGCTATTAATGCTATTGGCTGGCTTCTTCAAACCAGTGCGAGGTACGGTTGATAATCGCTACCAGTGACAACATCACAGGCACCTCCACCAGCACCCCGACCACGGTCGCCAAGGCCGCACCAGAATGCAGACCGAACACACTGATAGCCACCGCCACAGCCAACTCGAAGAAGTTACTGGTACCGATCAAGCAGGCCGGGCCTGCCACGTTATGCTTCAACCTCAGCCGTTTTGCCGCCCAGTAGGCAATAGCAAAAATACCGTAGGTCTGGATCAATAGCGGAATAGCAATGAGCACGATGGCCATGGGCTTGGCAAGAATAGTTTCCGCCTGGAAACCAAATAGCAGCACCACTGTGGCCAACAGGCCCATCACGCTGACGGGCTTGAGCCGATGAACAAAGGCGGCAACCCTCTTCTCGCTCCCCAGCCAATGACGTGTTGCCATTCCCGCCAGTAATGGCATAACCACATAGAGCACCACTGACAGCACCAAGGTATCCCAAGGCACGGCAATATCACTCACCCCCAGTAACAAACCGGCAATCGGCGCAAAGGCAAATACCATAATGATATCGTTCACCGACACTTGTACCAGGGTGTAATTCGCATCGCCCTTAGTAAGCTGGCTCCACACAAACACCATGGCCGTGCAGGGCGCCACACCCAACAGGATCATACCGGCGATGTACTCTGTCGCCGTTTGCGGATCCACCCAACCGGCGAAAAAAACCTTGAAAAATAACCAGCCTAAAGCCGCCATGGTGAACGGCTTTATCAGCCAGTTAACCACCAAAGTCAGCAGTAGCCCGCGTGGGTTCCTGCCGACTTTTTTAATCGCGGTGAAATCAATCTGAATCATCATCGGGTAAACCATTACCCAGATGAATACTGCTACGGCCAAATTCACATGGGCATACTCGAAACCGGCAACCGATTCAAAGACACCGGGAACGGCTACGCCCAAGCCCACGCCAACAGCAATGGCCAATGCCACCCAGACACTGAGATATCGTTCAAAAAACGGCATTACTGATTATCCATTTCGCGGTGAATTTTTTGCGCTGTTGCGATCAACCCCAATGGGTTCATCGATTCAAAATCCAGCGCTGCCAGAGCTTCTACGCGAGCATGCAGTTCGTTATAGGTAACCTCAAAAGCCCCACGAATCTCGTCGTCAGTTCCCGTTGCATGGGCCGGGTCTTCCAGGCCCCAATGCACTTTCTGGGTATCACCCAACCACACCGGGCAGGACTCACCCGCGGCGGCATCACAAACCGTGATCACCAGATCAATCTTTTCCCCTTCCAGATCATCCATGGACTTGGAGCTGGGAGTGTTCACCGGCACACCGTGGCGGGCGAGCACAGCCAAAGCGTTTTCATTGACCTTACCGGTAGGCATGCTGCCGGCACTCAATCCGTGCAACTTACCCTTCCCCAGATGATCAGCCAGCGCTTCACCAATGATGGAGCGACAGGAATTACCGGTGCACAAAAACAAGACATTCAGTGGTGTATTCATAACCTTTTCTCGTCTTTCAGCCGCAGCACGCGGCACTGGGAAGAGTGATATTCAACGCATCTCGGGCGGGCACTACCAATGCATTAATGGCCGCTGCAGCCCACTCCGGCAAGGCCGGGTTCAGCTGGTAATGCATCCAGGTGCCCTGTCGCCGGGCGACCACCAGTTCGCACTGGCGCAACTGGGCAAGATGCCGGGACACGGTAGATTGTGGCGCCTGCATGGCATCGACCAAATCACACACGCAGACCTCTGCTTGACCGTGCAACAAGCAGATCAGGCTGAGGCGGATATCATCGCCAAGGCATTTACAGAGCTGAGTAGGTGTGAGCATGTGCGCATAGTATATTCATATATTCGGAAATACGGATATTATAGAGGCAAGCATTAAGGGTCAAGCTGCAACACTGCCCGTTTGTGGCCATCCGATAACCAAAAAATTGCCGCCGGAATAGGCACAAGCGGAGAGATAGCGCGCGGAATCAGTCCAAAAAAAACCCGGCACGTAGCCGGGTTTTTCATGCTGCGGGCGGCAACTTTGTTAGCTTTTCAACTTCTCTTCAATTTCATCAATGCTGATGTGCCGCACATCCTTACCTTTCACCAAATAGATAACCTGCTCACCGATATTACGGGCATGGTCACCAATGCGTTCCAGGGCACGCAGAGACCAAATGATGTTGAGTACTCGAGTGATAGAGCGAGGATCTTCCATCATGAAGGTCGCTAAAGAACGCATGGCACTGGCGTATTCAATGTCTACTTCATTATCTTCCGCCGCCACGGTCAGGGCTTTATGGGCGTCAAAGCGGGCAAAGGCATCCAGGGCATCACGCAACATATTGCGCACATGGTTACCGATATGCCGTACTTCCACGTAACCGCGAGGTGACTCGCCCTCTTCAGCCAGCTGCAACCCCATGCGGGCAATTTTGGCCGACTCATCACCAATGCGCTCTAGATCAGATACCGCTTTAGACACAGCAATGATTAAACGCAGATCCGAAGCCGCCGGCTGACGCAAAGCCAGCACCTTGGTGCATTCCTCGTCGATGAGGATTTCCAGCTTATCGACCTTCTTTTCGGTTTCTATGACTTTTTCAGCTAGCGCAGAGTCAGCCTGCAGCAATGCCTGCAATGCATCCACCACCTGTTTTTCCACCAAACCGCCCATTTCCATCAGGTGGTTACGGATAGATTCCAACGCGGCGTTAAACTGGGTCGAGCTATGCTCGCCAAAATGCATACGGTCCATTATCTTGTTCTCCTTACCCGCACGTTAACCGAAGCGGCCAGTGATATAAGCTTCCGTCAGATCATGCTCGGGTTTGGTGAACACGGTCTCGGTATCATTCATTTCCACCAGACGCCCTAAATGGAAATAAGCGGTACGGCTAGATACCCGCGCGGCCTGCTGCATGGAGTGAGTCACGATAGCGATGGTGTAAGACTCGCTCAGCTCGCTGATCAATTCTTCGATTTTGGCGGTGGCAATTGGGTCCAGCGCTGAACAGGGCTCATCCATCAGCACCACTTCCGGGCTCACCGCAATGGTGCGGGCAATACACAGACGCTGCTGCTGACCACCAGACAAACCCGTGCCCGGTGCGTGCAAACGATCCTTCACTTCCTCCCACAAACCCGCTTTGCGCAGGCTGGTTTCTACGATTTCATCCAGGTCATATTTCTTATTAGCCAGGCCGTGTATGCGCGGGCCATAGGCCACGTTGTCATAGATAGACTTAGGGAACGGGTTAGGCTTTTGGAACACCATGCCCACCCGAGCGCGCAATTCCACCACATCCAGTTTAGGGTCATAAAGATCCTGACTTTCCAGATGCAGGCTGCCTTTCACCTTACAAATATCGATGGTGTCGTTCATGCGATTCAGGCAACGCAAAAAGGTAGATTTACCGCAGCCGGAAGGGCCGATCAGTGACACCACCTCATTCTTTCCGATGTCTAGGCTAACACCGTGAATCGCCTGATTATCATCGTAGAATACCTCCACATCGCGCAGGCGCATTTTGGGGTCATCCACGAAGGGGTTGCCCACGGTCTGGTCTGGATAGGGGGTGTCTTGTGTCATCGTTACCTGCTCGTTAATGGCCTTATCTCTGGCCGCATCATTGGTGTCCAGAGCCGGTTTGTCCAATTGCTGTGCGGTTTCCATTGCTCGATTCCTCTTTATCCGTCTGTTACCAGCGCCGCTCAAGGCGCTTACGCAGAATCACCGCCAAGGTGTTCATGGTAATCAGGAAAGCCAGTAGCACCATGATGGCGGCGGACGCCAGGGCTTCGAAAGATTGTTCCGGGCTGTCTGCCCAAAGATAAATTTGCACCGGCAATACTGTTGCGGCATCCAACGGGTCAGCGGGCAAATCTACGATAAAGGCCACCATGCCAATCATCAGCAGCGGTGCTGTTTCACCCAGTGCCTGGGCCATGCCAATGATGGCGCCGGTGAGCATGCCGGGGAGCGCTAGCGGCAGTACATGGTGCAACACCACCTGCATCTTCGACGCGCCTAGCCCCATGGCGGCCTGACGAATACTGGGCGGCACCGCCTTGATCGCCGCACGGCTGGAAATGATCACCGTAGGCAGGGTCATCAGCGTTAATACTATACCCCCTACCAACGGCACTGACCGGGGCAAGCCAAACAAGCCTATTATCACTGCCAAGCCCAACAGGCCGAAGATGATCGACGGCACGGCGGCCAGGTTGTTGATATTCACTTCAATGAAATCAGTGAAGCGGTTCTTTGGCGCAAACTCTTCCAGGTAGACAGCTGCCGCGACACCAATGGGAAAGCTCAGCAGCAACGTCACAATCATCGTGAACAAGGAACCAAGAATAGCACCCAAAATACCGGCTTGCTCCGGTTCACGGGAGTCACCGTAACTGAAAAGCGACCGATTGAAGACCATACGAGTTTCGCCGGACGCTTCCAGCTCCGCCACCCATGCCTGCTGCTTGTCATTAAGACGGCTGTCTTCGCGTTGCTCTTCGTTCGCCTTGAGAAACAAATCCACATCATCGTCGGCCAATAGCCATAGAGTTCGTGTCTCTCCCAACAGGGCCGGCTCTTCGCGAAGCATATCGCGCAGAGCATAACCAGCCCCGGTGCTCACCAGCTGGTTAAGCGAGCGAACGTCCAAGCGTGACTCCACGCCAGGGAACCGCTCTGCCAGAGCGTCACGAATGACCCCTTGGTAATTACCGTAGTTAAGCTGCTCCGCATCGCGGGGGTCACTGACATCCAACACCTCCGCATCGAAGGTAATCGGCAACTGAATTTCATATTCAACGAAGGCACTGTGGCCCTTGCCGATGATGTCAGTGAACAACAACAGCAAGGCCATCAAACCAATGCCGATGGAGGCCATACCATAGGCTTTGAAACGTTTCTCTGCCCGGTAGCGTCGGGCCAGCGTCTTACGCACTTTTTCTGTGGTTTTGCTCATAACTTTCTCCCGACGCTAGTCGTACTGCTCGCGGTATTTCTTCACGATGTGCAGCGCGAAGATATTCATAACCAGGGTTGTGATGAACAACATCAGGCCTAGGGCAAACGCCGCCAGGGTTTTGGCACTGTCGAATTCCTGGTCACCGGTCAGCAACGTAACGATCTGCACGGTAATGGTAGTGACCGCTTCCAGTGGGTTGGCAGTAAGGTTAGCGGCCAAGCCGGCGGCCATGACCACAATCATGGTTTCACCAATGGCTCGGGACGCGGCTAGCAAAATGCCCCCCATAATCCCCGGTAATGCCGCCGGAAAAATCACTTTCTTGATGGTTTCGCTTTTGGTTGCCCCCAATCCCAAGGAGCCATCGCGCATGGACTGGGGCACCGCAGTAATCACGTCATCGGCAAGCGATGAGACAAACGGAATAATCATCACGCCCATCACCAAGCCTGCGGCCAGGGCCGACTCCGACGCCACATCTAACCCCACGGCTTCACCCATGCCGCGAATAAACGGAGCCACTGTCAACGCAGCAAAAAAACCGTAAACCACCGTGGGCACCCCGGCCAACACTTCCAGGGCCGGCTTGGCCACCGTGCGCACTCGCTTGCTGGCGTACTCCGATAGATAAATAGCGGACATCAACCCCACCGGAACCGCCACCAATAAGGCAATCGCAGAGATCAACATAGTGCCCATGAACAAGGGCACCGCACCAAAAGCGCCGCCAGAGGCAACCTGGTCAGCCCGCAGGGCAGTCTGTGGACTCCACTGCAAGCCGAATAAGAAATCGGTCACCGGCACCTTGCCGAAGAACCGGATCGATTCGAACAGCACCGACATAACGATGCCCACGGTGGTAAGGATCGCTACCGTGGCACACAGCATGAACAGCGTCTGCAGTACGCGCTCCACCTGCTGACGGGCGCGCAATTGCGGCGATACTTTCAGCCAGGCCCAGGTGCCGCCCAACATACACAGCACAATAATCACCACGGTCAGCGCCATGGCGCTGGTCTGGCGCAATGACTGCAGATGCTCCGCCGCTGCGGCAATCGGCGGCTCCACGAAATTAGTCGGTAGCGCACCACTGGCCACATTCTGAATTTTGCTAAGCGTCAGGTTATAGCTGGAGGCATCCGTCGGTTGCAGCTCCACCGGCAAGCTGCCCAGCACTTGCTGGCGGATGATGTTGTCATCAAATGCTAACCACAGCCCCAGCACGATTAAGGCGGGAATCGCGCACCACATAGCCGAACGCATGGCGAAGTAAAACGGCAATGAGTGCAGGTGGCGAATGCCGCCCAGCGGGCGGGCCAGCGCAAAGGAGCGGCGAAGCCCCAAGTAGTAAGCGCCGGCCACCATCACTACCAGCAGCAACAGCAGGTTTCCGGTTTGCATGTATCACTCCGATCGGATTTGCTCAACCAAGATCACCGCGGCAATCTTGGTGGAACAAACACACCTTTTCAGGGGCGAAAAAGCCCGGCGGCAAACACCACCGGGCCAAAAGCATCCGTGCTTCTTTATTATTCCCTTGCTTACAGCTCGTTGCCGGTCATGGGCTTCAGGCTACGCGCCTGTTTAGCCATGGACTTGCGCAGATCATCAGCCAGCGGGATCAAGCCTTTCTCGCTCAGGTACCCCTGATCACCCCACGCTTTCTCGCTGGTGAACTCTTTCACGTAACCCTCGATACCCGGCACCACACCTACATGCGCTTTCTTCACGTAGAAGTACAAAGAGCGGGATACCGGGTATTCGCCAGAACCGATCGCTTCGAAAGTGGGCTCAACACCGCCAACATTTGCAGCTTGCACCACACCGCGGTTCTGATCCAGGAAGGAGTAACCGAACACACCGAAGGCATTCGGATTTTTTTCCAACTTCTGCACGATCAGGTTGTCGTTTTCACCGGCTTCAACATAGACACCGTCCTCACGCACACTGCGGCAAATCGCTTTGTACTTGGACTTATCTTCACCCTTAATGGCTTTTAGCCATGGGAAGGTTTTACAGCCACCTTCAATGGCCAGTTCGTTGAATGCATCACGAGTACCGGAAGTCGGCGGCGGGCCTAGCACTTCGATCTTCACGTTCGGCAGGGCTGGGTTAATCTCTTTCCAGGTTTTGTAAGGGTTAGCAACCAGCTCTTCACCGCCTTTCGGGTTCGGCACATCCTTGGCCAGGGCCAGGAAAACTTCGCGCAGGGACAGATCGATGTGCTTACCTTTCACCGAGTTGGCAATCACGATGCCGTCATAACCTACCTTCACCTCGGTAATGTCTTTCACACCGTTGCTCTGGCACAGCTCAAACTCGGATTTCTTCATCCGGCGAGAAGCATTGGTAATGTCCGGGTGCTGAGTTCCGACGCCCTGGCAAAACAGCTTCATGCCGCCGCCGGAACCGGTGGATTCAATTTTCGGGGTGGCGTTACCGGTACGCCCAAAACGCTCGGCCACTACGGTGGCGAACGGGTATACCGTGGATGAACCCACGATGGAAATGGTGTCACGAGCCATCGCGGTACCCGGAGCGCTGGCCATGGCCAGAGCAGCAGCGGCACCTGCCAGTGTTGCTTTCATTTTAACGTTCACAATAAGCCTCCTAGTTTTGGCACCGGCGCTTGTAGGAAGTATCCACCCCGGTTTGTCTTGCGCGTGTTGCAAGCCAGTTCATGTTTCAGCACAGCGCATGCTAGAGAGGGTTTGTGACAACGACATTACACTGAGATCAGATTCAGGCTACAGACACCCTAGCCCAGCCCACACCCGGAATGCGTGCTGCCTGTGGCGTTTTCCGTATAATGCCTGTTTTCTCGCTATCCCCTGACAATAATGACAAAACAGAACCTACAGAACGGCCAGCAATGGCTGACCGCTTTTACCACCACCATCGGCCGCGGCAGCGCTTGGCTGGCGCTGCTGCTAGTACTGGGCATAGTGCTAGTCGTCGTTCTGCGCTATGGGTTCAACATCGGCAACATTGCCCTGCAAGAATCCCTGACCTATCTGCACGGCAGCCTCTTTATGTTAGCCATCGCCTACACCTTGGCCGAAGACGAACATGTCCGGGTGGATGTGCTCTACCAGCGTTTTAGCCCGCGCGGGCAGGCCTGGGTGAATCTGCTAGGCACCCTGTTTTTGCTGCTGCCCATCTGCGTAGCAATTTTCTGGTTATCTCTGGATTATGTGGCCAGTAGCTGGCGCGAGCAGGAGGGCTCCGCCAACGGCGGCCTGCCCTATGTCTATCTGCTAAAAAGCCTGTTGCTAGTGCTGCCCGCATTGCTGAGTGTGCAGGCATTGGCTGAACTGCTACGCCATGGGCTAACGTTACTTGGCGCCCCCCTTCCCCCACGCACCACCGAACATGAGAAACACCCGGAGGAGGGCCTGTGATGGAATGGCTTCCCTTGTCCATGTTTGTGGCCGTATGCGTGGTATTGCTTACCGGCTACCCAGTGGCCTTTGCCCTAGGCGGCACCGCGCTGCTGTTTGCAGCTGGCGGCATGCTTACCGGTACCTTTTCTCCTTCTGACCTGAGTTTTGTGCCCAACCGACTATTCGGGATCATCGAAAACAGCACACTAATGGCGGTACCCCTGTTCGTATTCATGGGCGTGATGCTAGAGAAATCTCGGGTGGCGGAAAAACTGCTGTCCAGCATGGGCCAGCTATTCGGGCCACTCCCTGGCGGCATGGGGCTAGCGATTATTTTGGTGGGCGCCCTGCTCGCCGCCAGCACCGGCATTGTCGGCGCCACCGTGGTCACTATGGGCCTGCTCTCGCTGCCCACCATGCTTCGTCAGGGCTATCAACCACAGTTATCCACCGGGCTGATCTGCGCCACCGGCACCCTCGGGCAGATTATCCCCCCCTCCATAGCCCTGGTATTACTGGGTGATGTGCTGGCTAACGCCTATCAGGACATCCAGCTCAAGCAGGGCCTGTGGTCGCTGGATACCGTGTCGGTGGGCGATTTATTTGTCGGCGCCCTGATTCCCGGGCTGATTTTAGTAGGGCTGTACCTGTTCTATGTGGTGGCAATCAGCCTGTTAAAACCCCAATGGGCTCCCGCCTTTGCGCCCGCCGACGGTGAACGCCGTAGCTGGCGGGCCCTGCTTGGCGGCCTGATCCCGCCGCTACTGTTGATCGCCGCGGTGCTGGGCTCCATTCTCACCGGCAAGGCCACCCCCACGGAAGCCGCCGGCGTCGGCGCCTTTGGTGCCCTGCTGCTGGGGGCAGCCAATCGACACCTGAACAGAACCATCCTTGGCGAGGTGGTCCGTGCCACCAGCCGAGTCACCGCCATGGTGTTCATGATCCTGATCGGTGCCAGCCTGTTTTCACTGGTGTTCCGGGGCTTTGGCGGCGAGGAAGCGGTGCATAATCTGTTTGCCGCCATGCCCGGTGGAGTGATCGGTGCCACCGTCATGGTGATGCTGCTGATTTTCCTGCTCGGCTTCATTCTCGACTTTATCGAGATCACCTTTGTGGTAGTGCCGATTGTCGCCCCGGTGCTACTGGGCATGGGGCTGGACCCCATCTGGCTTGGCGTAATGATTGCATTGAACTTGCAAACTTCGTTTCTGACCCCACCCTTCGGATTCGCGCTGTTTTATCTACGCGGGGTGGCGCCGGCAGAGGTTAAAACCACGCACATTTATCAGGGCGTGATACCCTTTATCTTTATACAATTAATCATGCTGGGCATTCTGGCGCTGTTCCCTGAACTCGCCACCTGGCTGCCTCATGCGCTCTACGGATAATAAAATGACAGACCACACTGACGACATGCCCCAGCCAATTGGCACCCTTGCCATCCAAACCATTGCCATGCCACAAAGCGCCAACTGGAATGGGGATATTTTCGGCGGCTGGCTGGTCTCCCAGATGGACCTGGCCGGTGCCGTCACCGCCCGCAAAAAAGCCCGTGGCCGTGTGGCCACCGTAGCCATTGATTCCATGGCGTTCCTGCGACCGGTCCCCGTGGGCGCCGTTGTCAGCTGCTACACCCAGCTACAGGACATCGGCCGCAGCTCCATGCAGATTTTGGTGGAAGTATGGATTCGCGAAGATTCCGGCACCTTGTCGAAAGTTACCGAAGGGCATTTCACTTTCGTAGCGATTGACGACACGGGCCGCACCCGGGCAGTGCCACGGGATTAACCGCCAACCGCTAGTGACACGCCGTAACGCGGGCCGTCCCACGGGCCAGGCCCCTGCCGCGCTTTTAACCTTTAACTTGTAGCTCGCTGCGCACATTCATGTACGACTGCTCCGCCACCGTCATAGATTGCAACGACTGATCCCGGAAACCGCGATAGGAGTCGTATACCTTACGTGCGTCCTTGTTGTCCGCCACGAGGGTTTCGATCACATCATCGCTGGCATCCTTCAGGGCCTTAAGCACATCGTCCGGCAGGCGACGCAACTTCACCCCATGCTTGTTAACCAGCTCATCCAAGGCGGCATTATTGCGGGCGGTGTATTCATCCAGCATGTCCTGGTTTTCGGACTGGGCCGCGTAGCGAATGATCGCCTGCAGGTCTGCGGGAAGGCCTTCCCACACCTTTTTGTTAATGGTCAGCTCTAGCGTTGGGCCGGGCTCTTGCCAGCCCGGATAGTAGTAGTACTCAGCTACCCGGTGCAGGCCAAAGGTCAGGTCGTTGTAGGGCCCAACCCAGTCCGCCGCATCAATGGCCCCGGTTTGCAGCGAGGTAAACACCTCGGCACCCGGCAGCTGTACCGGGGTAGCACCCACCTTGCCCAACACTTCCCCAGCCAGGCCTGGCATACGCATCTTCAACCCTTTCAGGTCTTCAATGCTGTTGATTTCTTTATTGAACCAGCCCGCCATTTGCGTACCGGTGTTACCACAGGCAAAAGGCTTAAGATTGAACTGGGCATACAAGTCATCCCACAGTTCCTGCCCCCCGCCATGGTGCAGCCAGCCATTCATTTCCTGGGCTGTGAGCCCAAAGGGCACAGCGGTGAAAAACGGCGTGGCAGGATGTTTTCCTTTCCAATAATAGGCAGCCCCATGGCCCATTTCCGCACTGCCCTGGCGTACCGCGTCAAACACCTCAAAGGCCGGCACCAATTCTTTGGCGCCATAAACCTTGATCTTAATTCGCCCGGCCGACATTTCTTCCACCCGTTTGGCAAAGCGGTTGGCGCCCGCACCCAACCCCGGATAGTTCTTTGGCCAAGTGGTAACCATTTTCCATTCATAGGTCTGTGGCCTGAGTTTTTTCTCCTCAGGTTCCGGCGGTGTCACCACCGCCTTGTCTGTCGGCGGGCAATCTTTCTGTTCACAGCCGGCCAGCGCCAAGCCTCCCAGCCCCAAACCTAGGGCAGAAACAAATTTACGGCGATCCAATGGGACATCCTCCGATAGTGAGCGGCAGTTCTGCCGCTTTCGGTTTATTTTTGCAGCCTGACACTACATGCCAATGCCAGACCGTCTTTCGTTTCAGCGTCAGGCATCAGGGGGGCGAGAATCAAGCGAGCCGCCAGCCCTATATCACTTCCAGCCGAGCGTATTGGCTAACCAGCCATTTGGTGCCCGCGCCATCGAAATTGATTTGTAGGCGCGCATTAGGCCCCTGCCCTTCAAATTGCAAAATCGTACCTTCCCCGAATTTCGGGTGTAACACCCGAGCACCCAGGCTGATGCCGTTAGACTCGGTTTCACGAATGGGTTTAGCCGCACCGCCCATGGGCCGGCTGAACCCTGCACGGGCGCGAACTTCCTCCAGCGTTTCGGCGGGAATCTCTCGCAGAAAACGGCTGGGTGGATTGTAATTTTCGTTACCGTACAACCGGCGGCTTTCCGCGTGGGTCAGATACAGCTCGCGCATGGCCCGTGTCAGGCCCACGTAGCAAAGGCGGCGCTCTTCCGCCAACCGGCCCGGCTCTTCGCTGGACATCTTGTGGGGGAACAAGCCTTCTTCCATGCCGGTAATAAAGACCACCGGAAATTCCAGCCCCTTGGCCGAGTGCAGGGTCATCATCTGCACCGCGTCCTCGTGGGCGTCAGCCTGGCCCTCCCCGGATTCCAGCGCCGCGTGATCCAGAAATGCGGTGAGGCTATCGAGCTCGGAGTCCTCATCCTCATCACCGAATTCCCGGGTGGCAGAAAGCAGTTCGCGCAGGTTTTCCAGCCGCTGCTGGCCCTTCTCGCCCTTTTCCTTGCCATGAAATTCCAGCAACCCACTGGCTTCAATCACATGCTCGGTAGTTTCCGCCAACGACAACCCATCGCACTGCTGCTCCAGCTGGGCGATTAGATTCAGGAACACCGCCAACGCATTAATGGCTCGAGCGGTAAGCAACTGCTCACTAACGACTGCCTGGGCAGCGTCCCACAGGGACACGTTACGCTGCCGCGCCACCTCACGCAGGGTTTCTAGGGTCTTGTTGCCAATGCCGCGGGTGGGTGTGTTCACCACTCGCTCGAAGGCGGCATCCGCATGGCGGTGGCTGAGTAGGCGCAGATAGGCCAGTGCATTTTTGATTTCCACCCGCTCGAAGAAGCGTTGCCCGCCATAGATACGGTAGGGAATCCCCGCCTGCAGAAAAGCCTCTTCCAGCACCCGCGACTGGGCGTTGGAGCGGTACAGCACCGCCATTTCCCGCCGCGCGGTGCCTTCCTGAAATAGCTTATCCATGCGCCCGGCAATAAAGCGCGCTTCATCCACTTCATTGAAACCGGAATAGAGGCGGATCAAATCGCCATCGCCGCCCTCGGTCCACAGTTCCTTGCCTAGGCGGTCACTGTTATGGCCGATCACCGCGTTGGCCGCTTTCAGAATAGTGCCGGTGGAACGGTAATTCTGCTCCAAGCGAATGGTACGGGTATCCGGGAAGTCGCGGCTGAATTTGTGGATGTTCTCGATCTTGGCGCCACGCCAGCCATAAATGGACTGATCATCGTCACCGACAATGGTGACCGCATTATTTTCGTCCGCCAGCAACCGCAACCAGGCGTACTGGATGCTGTTGGTATCTTGGAACTCGTCTACCAAAATGTGCCGGAAGCGACGCTGGTAGTGGCCGCGCAGGTTGTCGTTGTCGCGGAACAGCTCCAGTACCCGTAGCAGCATTTCGTTGAAATCTACCAACCCGCCCCGCTCGCAGGCCTCTTCATAGGCGAAGTAGATCTTCTGCATGGTCAACGCGAACAGGTCGCCGCCGGTATCCATATGCCGAGCGCGGAGTCCTTCGTCTTTCTGACTATTAATAAACCAGGTGGCCTGACGGGCTGGCCAGCGTTGTTCATCCAGGCCCAATTCCTTGCTGACTCGCTTGATCAGCCGGATTTGGTCATCCGCATCAATGATCTGGAAGCCTTGGGGGAGACCGGCCTCCTGCCAGTGGGCGCGCAGCAGGCGATGGGCAATACCATGAAAAGTGCCCACCCACATGCCATCGGCAGACATGTCCAGCAGCTGCTCAATACGCCCGCGCATTTCCGCAGCGGCTTTGTTAGTAAAGGTCACCGCCAAAATACCGAACGGCGAAGCCTGTTCGGTGGCAATCTGCCAGGCGATACGGTGTACCAACACGCGGGTTTTGCCGGAACCGGCCCCCGCCAGCACCAGCAAGTGTTGATCATCGGCAGCCACCGCATCGCGCTGGGCCGGGTTCAAACCATCAATAAGGGAAGTCACGTCATCCATGGCGCGAAAGTTTAGCAGAATGTCCTTGCCGGTGATGCCCGCCGGAGAGGGCAATTTCCCCCTGTCCCGATACTTCCCTCCTCTCTCCCAAGAAAGTCGGTTTCCCTCGCCCCCAACCTGTGGGTAAACTGGAAACAAAAACACTCGGCTCTTAAGCCAGAGGAAACGTAAACGGTGTCATTACAGCCCCCATCATTCCAGCCAGCACCCCAGTTTAATGGTGTGCTTAATGAGCAATGCCAATTGCTGCTAAGCGGCATCGCCGAACTGTTGCTGTTGGAAAGTGCCGCCGTCATTATCCTGGCGTGGGTTTACTGGCACAGCCCCGTGTCCCAGCCAACCGTGCTAACCTGGTTTGGCATCATTGCCGTGGTACAGATTGCCCGTTTATTTATTCTGTCCTATTACCGTCGCCAACTAGATGGCCAAGAAGCCCTGCCCTTGTTCAGGCGTATGCTCTCAGCCCTCGCTCTCGCCTCGCCCTTATTGATCGGTTTGGCCGGCTACCTGTTCAACCCTTTGGATAGCCTATTCAGCCCGCCAATGCTAGGCGCACAACTGGTATTAATTTGTCTGGGCTTAGGCCTAAGCACCACGGCGCTGGTCGCCTACAGTAGCCATTTCCCCACCGTGTTTTTGTATTTGATCATGCTGCTCGGCCCAGCAGTGGCTCGCCTATCGGAAACCCAGCAACACAGTCAATTGGCACTGGTCCTACTAATGTCCCTGCTGGGGTTGTTCTTCCTGGTCGCCGCCCGTCGCATCAATCACACCGGCCACAAAGCCATGATGTTGCAAGCCAACAACCGCTCACTGATTGATTACCTGAACCGCGCACGCAGCGACGCTGAAGCTCTGAACGAGAAACTGGCTCAAGAGATTTACGATCGCAAAGACGCTCGCCAGCGATTACAAGACACCAACGATCGACTAGAAAGCATGGTGCAGGAACGCACCCGAGCCTTAGGCGAAACCAACACCGCCTTGGCGGCGACCAGCGAACGACTAGAGCTAGCCTTGGAAGCCAGCAACATCGGCCTGTGGGATTGGATGCTGGATACCGGACTCAATCACCACACTAATTTCGACCGCCTGCTAGGATACGACAGCGCCTACTTCAAAAACTTCTTCGGCGACTTGGATACCTTGGTTCATCCGGATGACCTGGCTCGAATCCGCCAAGCCATGGTTTCGCACTTCAAGGGTGAAGACCCCCGCTACCACGCGGTTTATAGATTGCGCCACGCAGACGGCAGCTGGCGCTGGATTGAGGACGAAGGTCGAGTGGTGTCCCGCAGCGAAAGCGGTCGCGCCATACGCATGATCGGCACGCGTCGTGATATCACCGAAGATCGCCAGGCCCAGGAACAACAACGGTTAGCCGCAACCGTGTTTGAAAACGCCCCAGAAGGCATTTTCATTCTTGATCATAAATTCCGTTTCCTTGCCGTAAACACCCGCTTCGAGCAGATCACCGGCTATACCGAGTCTCTGCTTATCGGCCGCCGTATCTTGGAAGAAGAAGGCGCCCAGGCGAACCGGGAAATCTATCTGGAGATTACCGCCGCCCTGCTCGATAACGGCTTCTGGGAAGGGGAAATCAACGAACGCCGCCGTAACGGCGAAATATATCCGGAATGGCTACAGATGAGCGCGGTGCGAGACGAGCAGAAACGGGTAATCCGCTATGTGGGGATGATGTCTGACCTGACCGCGCGTAAGGAAACCGAGCAACAACTACAGTTTCTCTCCAACTATGACCGCCTCACCGGCCTAGCCAACCGCACCCAGTTCCGCGAGCATCTACACAAGTCACTAACCCTTGCCCGCCTGAACCGCCAAAAGGTCGCCCTGTTAATGATCGACCTAGACCGTTTCAAGCCCATTAACGAATCCCTAGGGCATGAAATCGGCGATCGTCTGCTAAAAGCAGCCGCCGAACGCATGGCCCAACATGCCGGCGGGCAAGAGTCCTTGGCTCGGGTCGGCGGCGATGAATTCACCCTATTATTAGAAAATCATGGCAGCGAAGGCAGCATTAGTCAGCAGTGCCAACAGCTTATCAATGCCATGAAAAAGCCGTTCCTGATTGACGGTCACGAACTACTTTTGGGCGCAAGCATCGGTATCAGCATATTCCCGGATACCGCCAAAGAAGCGCAGAGCATGATCAACCAGTCCGACATGGCGGTGTATCAGGCCAAACGTAGCGGCGGCAATAATTTCCAATTTTACCGCAGCAACATGCGCGTGGCCTCAGTAGAACAACTGGCCTTGGAAACTAGCCTGCGCAAGGCCATTTTCAAGAACGAATTCGTGGTGCACTACCAACCCAAAATGAACCTGGCCAGCAATCGAATTACCTCGGTGGAAGCCCTAGTGCGTTGGCAGCACCCCACCATGGGCCTGCTTCCACCGGCAGACTTTATACCGCTAGCCGAAGAAACCGGGTTGATCTCTGCCATTGGTGAACTCGTGCTGGAACGCTCCTGTCGCCAAGCACACAAGTGGCAGAAACAAGGCCTCGGCGAGATCTGCGTCTCAGTAAACCTTTCTGCTCACCAGTTCCGCAAAGGAAACGTAGCGGAAACCATCGATCGAGTCCTATCCACCACGGAACTGTCCCCGCACCTGTTGGAATTAGAACTCACCGAGAGCCTAATCATGGAAGACATGGAGCAGAACATCGAACTGCTCCAGCAATTGCGCAGCCGGGGTGTTGAGTTAGCCCTGGACGACTTCGGCACTGGCTACTCCTCGCTCAGCTACCTGAAGCGTTTCCCGGTAGATACCTTGAAAATTGATCGCTCATTTATCATGGAGCTAGACAAGAACCCGGACGATGCCGCCATTACCCGCGCCATCATCGACATGGCCCATAGCCTGAAAATGAACGTAATCGCCGAAGGGGTGGAAACCGCAGATCACCTGAGCATTCTGCGAGACATGCATTGTGACAGCATCCAGGGCTACCTGATAAGCCGACCCGTACCGGAATCTGAGTTACTAGAATTACTGCACACCCAAGCGTATAGGGACGCCATTGATCATTGAGAATCGCTGACTCACGGCACCACCGTCGTTACCTTGGCCAAGGGCAACGAACCAGCGGCAAGGCTGAGCATGAAATAGCGTTGCTGAGGCTCCTTAAGCTGATTGCGGCGCGTATCCACGCACTAACCCTTAAGCATCTCCAGCGTCTCCTCCGCCTGAAAATACCCTTCCAGATGGCGACGCAACCATGCCTCTAGCAAGCCTTCTTCCTGCAGCTTAGCCATCACCGGCGGCAGGAAGCGACGAGCATCATCCAACATCAGCTCGCGGGTCACACCCAATTCATCAAGCAAGCCCGTCAGGCTGGTATCACCGTATTTATCAAAAAACGCCTGCACCCCGGATTCCAACATGACATTGAAGTAATCTGTGTGGCGAAGCTCCCGCCAATACTCGAACACGATCACGAACAGCTCTTGAATATCCTCACTGCTCACCAGCTCTTTCACGTCCGCCACCGGGCGTTGCCCAAAATCCTGCCAGGCCACCTTCACCAGCTCACGCAGTTCAGCTACGTTCTCGTCACAGTACAAATAAGGGTCACTCAATAATTGCTCCGTACGGCGCAGCAACCATTCCTGCAAGCGGATCTCTAGGCTGGCCAGCCAGCGCTCCGGTAATCGTTTGCTCAACTGGCCGCGAAAGGGGCTAGGTAAGCCCTGATGCAACAGCGTCTTGATTCCCAGCTGGGCCCCCCCCGCCAGCAACGCCAGCAACACCGGGTTGCGCCCCAGCCAAGCCATCCCTTCCCGAGACAATGGGATTTCCAGCACCTTATCGAACAGAGCCATCACCACGGCCTCATCGATAACTTCTTCCACAATGCGTTCGCTCTGGATAGCGTGGTCATAGAATTGCTCCACCATATCGCCCACCAGCTCGGGAATCGCACCACTGATATCCATCTTCACCGCGTACTTCTGCGCCGTGGCAAACACCTGCTCAGCCTGTACCCACTGATTCAAGGAGTAGCTTGCCGCTTTCTCAAGAATGTAATCCAGCTCATCAACGATCAACGAATCCAGATGCCCCGGCGAGAGGCGCGCCAATAGATAACCAATCAGCCCATCCAGTAAACGATTCGCCACTTCTTGTTTATTACTCGCCATTTTTTACCTTCCCTATGAAGAAAGTTCTTGATGATACGCACATCAATTGTATCATCCAGTGATGTAACAGTTGCGGAGGAATGTATAATGTCGACCTCGATTCTACCTATTCGACGAAATTTAAAATTCAACCTGAACCCGGCCAAGGCGCTGACCTGGCACCGGGACGGTCTGAATATTAGCCAGTTCCTCAACACCATGAGCCTGTTCTTCCCGGTCGGTGAACGCTTCTTTATCAACAGCGTCCGCAATTATCGCGACCAGATTACCGATCCAGAACTGAAAAAGGCCGTAACCGCCTTTATCGGTCAGGAAGCCATCCACGGCCGTGAGCACGAAGAGTACAATGACTTCGTTGCCCAGGCGGGCGTTCCCTTGCATGCCCAAGAGGCCATTGTTGCCAAGCTACTTGGCGTGGTTCAGCAATACAGCCCAGAGGCCATTCAATTAGCCATCACCGTATCTCTGGAACACCTGACCGCCATTCTTGGCGGCGGCCTGCTAGACCTACCGGAAATCATGGATGGCTCAGACGAAGACTATAAGGCCATCTGGTATTGGCACGCTCTAGAGGAAACCGAACACAAGGCCGTGGCCTTCGATGTATACCGTACCGTTATCGGCGAAGACAGCAATCTTGGCGCCTACGCCCTGCGCAGCAGCACTCTGGTATTGTCTACCGCCGCGTTCTTTACCCTGTTCACCCCCTTTTATTTACACAATGTACGCATCAAGGGTGGCCTGACCGACCTGAAGGGCTGGCGAGCGGTGGCCAAACACACTTGGGGCCGCAAAGGGGTTTTCCTGAACATCACCAAACCTTGGTTTGATTGGTTCAAACCCGGCTTTCACCCTTGGGACCACGACAACCGCGAACACCTGAAAAACTTCAAAGCCCTGCTTGGCGACCGTCTCAAGGACGCGGCATAACCGTTTTACTTCACCGTGCTCTCCCTTTTCCGGTGATTTTCAGGGTCGGCATTTTTGCCGGCCTTTTTTTTGATTTGATTCCACCGATGCCACGTTACAACCTCAAATTTTCACCTAAGAAAGCGCCGGCTCGATCGCCGGCGTTTTTGTGGAACACGGAGATTTACCCCCCATTGCCAACTTGGGTGGAAACAACCCGATCATCAGCGAGGCGAACGTTTGCCGCCGGGGCGCTGCCGTCCCGGTCTTCACCGAAATACAGCGTGGTGTGCGGGAACGGAATTTCAATGCCCGCTTTGTCGAAGTAGATCTTCACTAGCCGATTGAAGGCACGCCCCACAGCCCACTGGTTGCCCGGCGTGGTTTTAATCACCGCACGGATATTCACCGAACTGTCCGCTAAGGCCGACACCCCAGCCACTTCCAGCGGAGCCAGAATATCCTTCCTGTGCTCGCCTTCCTTCAACGCTTCAAACGCAGCCTCCAGCTGCACGATGGCATCGTCGATGCTCTCGCGATAAGCAATGCCATATTCACCCACATGATTACCGAATTCACGGGTGTAATTAGACACCGCATCCACCGAGGAAAACGGCACTATGTGGTAAGTACCATACAGGTCACGCAACGCCACCGACCGAATACCCACACGCTCCACGGTGCCGGAGTGAGCACCAACACCAACGAAATCCCCCGTGTTCATGGCATTTTCCAATTGGATAAACACCCCAGTAATCACATCCTGAACCAGCTTCTGTGCGCCGAAGCCAACGGCCAGGCCGAGCACACCGGCACCGGCAATCAGCGGCCCGATATCCACACCCACTTCGGAAAGCACAATCATCACCGTCATGATAATAATGGTAATGGCCAACGTAGTATGGAACAGGCCAAGTAGGGTTTCACCACGGGCGGCCTGAGCTGGGGTGCTGTTTTCATCAGGGCAGAATTTATGTTCCACCAGGCTAGCCAACACAACCCACACCGCCGCGGCCAACGCCAGAATAATCAGAATATCGACCAGGGCCGAAACCGCCTGGGTGCCGGTTGTCGTGGCATACCAAGCACCCAAGTCATATAAGGCCCAAGCATCCAGCGACATCACAATCACCAACGCCAATATCAGCGCACGGATCACTTTCAGCCCAGTGGGAACATAAATGTTCACCCGATCTTGCAGATGCGGCATGCTGGCTTTCAGCCCCTCGGGAAGCTGTATTTCCTTGCCGATCAATTGCCCTAATGCAACAGACCCCAGCAAGCCCAGCCCCACAAACACCAGCGTCTCCAGTGTTGCTAGCGCCACATAGGGCAAGGCGGTTTCGGGGTTCAGTACCGTAACGGCAAATACCAGCAAGGCGTACGTAAGTGCCAGCCAATGCCAGCTACGCGCCAATACCAGCCACATTAAACGCACCACCCCGGTTCTGGCGCTCGCCCGTTGCTTCAACGCATCACGCAGCACCGTGCGTTTACGCAAAATGACGGTGGCTGCATAAATCAACGCCACCAGCATAACCACCGTGCTAACAGCGCTACCCAATACAGGAGAAAAATTGAAATTCAACATCGGCACTAGCACCAGCAAACCATAGCCAATCAGCCCGGCCTCACGGGCAAGAAAACGATTGCAGTAGCGAGCCTGCTGCTGCGCTACCGGCAACAACCGCAGGCCTTCATAGCGCGAGGAGAAAAACACTCGCAGCCCCGCTTTAGCGAGTTCCACCAATAAAAACGCATTCAAAAACAGCGCCAATCGGGTGGCATCCGCCCCCAGCTGTTCGCTCAATAACGGCGTCACAAAGGTACCGGCCAGATAAGCCAAAACCACCACAACCCCATCCACAAGAATTGCCAACGCTACCGCCGCCGTGGTGCGTAAAATAGCCAGCTTCGCTGGACCAGCACCGGCCCAGTGACTAAGACGCGCAAAGATCGAGCTGGCCAGTGCCCGTAATGCCCAAAACACAACAAACGTGACAACCGCCAGAATCACCAGATTCAATAGCGCCGCGCTCGCCGTTTTCATATCCAACGATGAGGAGGCTGCTGGCGCACCAGCAGGCTCAGCGTCGGCGCCAAACCATCCCGTAACCAAGGCGCCTAACGCCACAAACTGCCGGCCCATATCACCCGCCAAACCGCCGGTAACCGATGCCATCCGCCGGGCCAGTGAGACCTGCTCTGCGGTTTGCCCACTGGGGGCCTTATCGGCGATCTCTGCGGCCGGCGCATCATCCTCCACCCCGATAGGCGCTGATACCGCCCCTTCCTGTAAATCGCGCAGTTGGTCGATCAACAGCTGGCGGCTGGCGTCATCCTCCAGCAGGTCCGCCAGCTCACCGTATTGATTGGCTTTCGCGACCGGCTCCTGCGCAGGCGCAGCGGCCGTAAATAGCAGAAGAATAAGAGAAAGACAGGCTGTCAGGCCCCGTAAAAGCTGGGGGTGATGGCTCATCACTGATCTCCTTACCCCGGCTAACGCCGAGCAAAATACATTCATTCGATGGTCATTCAGGCGCCCACCCTAACAATCCAGAGCGTGGACAATGTGAAGATCACGGCAAGGAATTACGTGATTTATCAATTGCGAATTGGCCCTAGCGAACTACCGGCGGCGAGGAAGTGCCAATCCCTTAGGTTGACCGTGACATTATTCACTGTAACTATCAGGTTTGGTTATTCATTGAGTAACGATCAATACCACTCAGTGGCAGCGTTAAGGAACGCATTCTGGAGCCCTGACGCTCAGGCTTTAGCTCCTTATATCCATACTTTGGAGCAAGCCAACAAAGGCTTACAGATCGGCCACCCAGCGTTATGGTATCGGCACGAGTTATAGACTGCGCTGCGGTTCGCTCTGGCTACATTGCCAAGGCCCACCCCCCAACGGCACAGCCAATGCGCCCTTGGCGCCATTGCATAGCCGTTTGTGCGGGCTACCGTAAACAAACAGCCTCAAGCACGGCATGAAGGCGACCGTATTGGTGAAGGGCCAACGCTGAGCGACGGCACCGACAACGTAGCCTACAGTGCATTGCTACTGGTGGACGATCATGGGCCCCGCTGGCTAACTGCCATCGCGGCCCACCGGTTAGATACAAACAACCACAACAACAGCGACAAGCAAGAGGAAGCAGCCTGATGGTGCAGTGGCGCGACAGTAAAGTGAGCCGTAATGGCATAGACTTGGCCGTGCGGACCTGGAGTCCCGACAAGAGCCCCACCGTGGTGCTGGTACACGGCTACCCGGACGCCAGCCATGTCTGGGAAAAAGTGGCGGAACGGCTCAGCCGAGATTTTAAAGTGGTCGCCTACGATGTGCGCGGCGCCGGTAACTCCTCCACCCCCAAGAACCGCGCGGCCTATAAGCTGTCCCAGCTGCGTGGCGACCTGCATGCGGTTATGGATGCAGTTTGCCCCGATGAAAAAGTCCATCTGGTGGGGCACGACTGGGGCTCCGTTCAAACGTGGGAATCGGTCACCGAGCCCAACGCTGAGCACCGTATCGCGTCCTATACGACCCTGTCTGGTCCTTGCCTCGACCATGTGGGGCAATGGATGAATGCCCGGCTGCGCGAGCAAAAAATTGGCGCCGTGCTCAACCAACTCGCCCACTCTTGGTATATCGGCGCCTTTCAGTTACCAGTGTTAGCCCCGGCATTGTGGAAAGTTGGGCTAGCCAAGGTCTGGCCACAGGTACTGCGGCGCACCGAGAACCTTTACAGTGAAGCTAGCGTCACCCAACTGCAGGATGGCACCCACGGGATTGAACTGTACCGCGCCAACATGCTGCCCTGCCTGCTCAAACCCCGTGAGCGTTACACCAAAGTACCGGTACAGCTAATCGTTGCCCGCGAAGACAATTATGTACGCCCAGCCATGCTCGAAGATCTACCACAATGGACCGAGCAACTTTGGCGCCGCGAGCTGGATTGTGGCCACTGGGGCCCGCTCTTGCAGCACCCGGATGTAACTGCCAACTGGATTCGAGAATTCATTCACCACATCGAAGGCGCCCCTGCCGCCGGGCCGCTGCAACGCAGTAAAGTCACCACAGGCCACCCAACCGGGCCAGACAGCGGTAAACGGGTGATCATCACCGGTGCCGGTTCCGGTATCGGCCGGGAAACGGCCTTAGCTTTTGCCCGCCGTGGCGCTCTAGTGGTGTGCACCGACATCAACAGCGAAGAGGCCGCCGCCACCGCCCGCACCATTACCGCTGAAGGCGGCGAAGCCCTGAGCCGCAAATGCGATGTCAGCAACACCCGCTCCATGGAAGCGCTGGCGACTTGGGTAGAAAAGGAATTAGGTGCCCCGGATATCGTCGTCAACAATGCCGGCATCGGCCTGTCCGGCTCGTTGCTCGACACCAGCGTTAAAGATTGGCAGCAGGTGCTAGGGGTCAACCTGTGGGGCGTGATTCATGGTAGCCGGCTATTCGCCCGCCAGATGATCGACCAAGGGCGCGCCGGGCATATCGTCAACATAGCCTCTGCCGCCGCTTTTATGCCTTCGCGCATGTTGCCGGCCTATGCCACCAGCAAGAGCGCAGTGTTAATGTTCAGCGAGTGTCTGCGAGCAGAAATGGACGAACACAACATCGGCGTCAGCGCCATTTGTCCGGGCATCATCAATACCCCAATCACCCGCAACACCCGCTTTGTAGGCGTCGACGATGACGAACAAAGCCGCCGCCAGAAAAACGCTGAGAAACTTTACCAACGTCGTGCCTTTACTCCCGACCGGGTCGCGCAGGCCATCGTCGAGGCGGTAGAGAAAAACCGCGCGGTAGTTCCCGTCAGCCCAGAAGCTCTGGGTATGCAATGGCTGGGGCGCTTCACACCCTCGCTGGCCCGTAATCTGGCTCAGGTAGAATTCACCCCCTGAGCTGGGCTCATCCATGCCTCCGTAGGAAGCAGCGGTGCACCTCGCAACCACTGCGGGCTGTGGCCCCGCTGCAAAAAGGGGGCTATCATCCCAGCATGAAATCCAGTGACCGTAACCCCGCAGCTATTTTGCGCAGCCTGAGGAAATACACTCAACCGGCTGAGCAACAGGCACCGGCAGACGCCGGAGACCACAAAGAATTTACCATCGACGAACTGGCGCTCGAAGCCGGCTCGACGGTGCGTAACGTGCGCGCCTACCAGGATCGCGGCATTCTGCCGCCCCCGGAAAAGCGCGGCCGCACCGGTATTTATACCGATGTGCATTTGGCGCGCCTGAAGATCATCGGCGCCTTGCTGGATCGCGGCTACACACTCAACAATATCCGCGATCTACTCAGCGCCTGGGAACAAGGTCGCGAGCTCAATGACATCCTTGGATTGGAAGTAGCAGTCACCACTTGGCAGACTCCCAGCGTCCCCTCCTACTTGGACTATCAGGACCTGCTGGACGACTTCGGCGAAGACATCACACCAGAAGTAATGACCAAGGCCGTCAAACTCGGCTATATCATCCCCGAAGGTATGCGCCTACGTCTGCCCTATCCACGCGTCTACAACGCGGGTAAAGAGCTCAACCAAGCGGGCGTACCGCTGGATGCAGTGCTCACCCATGTAAGCCTAGTGCGCAAAGAAGTAGACAAGTTGGCGGAGCGTTTTATCGGCATGATCATCCATCACATGGTGGATGAAAAGTACGGCGACGAAGCCCTTCCCGAAGGCGAAGACGTACCCAAACTGGCCGATTTTATTACCCGTATCCGCCCACTGGCAGATGCCGTCGTTAGCGACGAACTCGGCCGGGTGCTGGAAAAAAGCATCAACAAAATTCTCGTTGACCGCCTTGCCAACGTGCTAGCCCACATAGAAGAAAAATAACGCGCTGGCCGCGCTAACCTCAGGTACCGCCAAAGGCAAGGTCGCACTTGATGTCTTTGGCGGCTAAGCCGCACACACCCGCTCTGCCGGAACCCAAGCGTTCAGCCTCGGCCGCTCTGGTCGATCACGACGCCTGGCGCGCCCGCCCGCAACAGTTCGCGTAGCTCATCCGGCACCGCTGTCTTCTCGAACGGCTCAGTGGTCATCATCACATACACCGCTTCTGAATGGGCAATGGCACGGCCATCGTCCGCATGGCGGATATCCGCCTGTAGCGAGAACGAGGTGGTGCCCATATGGGTAAGTGAAACAAACACATCCAACACATCGTCAAAGCGTGCCGGCGACCGCCATTGGGTGGTCAATTTCACCACCTGGTTATCCAGCCCCGCCGCCAGCAACTGGCGGTAATCACAGCCCAACGCGCGCATGAATTCAGTCATGGCGATATCCACGTAATCGCCATAACGGGCGTTAAACACCACTTTCTGAGCATCGCATTCGTTGTAGCGCACCCGAAAACGAAAACAGAACGGTTGGGTCATGATTTTCCTTTTTTCATTCTTTTCGCGTCGACATAGACGCATGGCATGGCCAAAGCACGACTGTGATTACAACATCCGCTCAATCGGCAATAACGACAATAACCATGCCAGCATGCGTCGCCAAACGGTGGCCTTGGGTTCACGGGAATACAAGACCGGCTTACCGTCATATCCATCCGCGCCCCACAATAATTCGCCTTCCTGCTTTTCAAGACGGTAACTGTTTTCCGGCGCTAACCCTTCTTCAATAAATGCCGCCACCTGCTGCCCCAGTTCAGCGGACACTACGTAGTATCCCATTTCGGTATTCAAATGCACCGAGCGCGGATCGATGTTGAAAGAACCGACAAACACTTCGCGTCGATCCAACACCATCGCTTTGGTATGCAGGCTCGCCTGGGAGCGCCCTTTGAACAACCGCACCTGCCGGTGCAGTGCCCGGGCATTGGGCTGTAATTCATGCAGCTCAACCCCTGCAGCCAACAGTGCTGCACGGTAACGCGCATAAGCACCATGAGCGGCAATCACATCATTAGTGGCCAAACTGTTAGTCAGCACCGCCGCGCGTCCGCCGCGCTGCTGGAACCCTCCCAGCGCCTCAACAAAAGCATCACCGGGAATAAAATAACTGGCCTCCATCAATAACTCCCGATTGTCTTGCCTGCCCAGCAAACGCGCCAGTTGCTCTCCCATCAACGTCTGCTTCGCACCACTGGCCTTATCAGGGCTATCAAACAGCAACGCTGCCGGAGCCTGCACACATTGCTGCTCTTGTTTTGCCAAGTAATCGGTGAAAAATGCTTCATGCTGGGGAAAGAGGTAAGGGTAGCCTTGCAATGAAGTGCGCCAGCGCCCCAACCAACGCCAGGCCCGATCCGCTGTCGCCTCCGTGCGATGACGGTAACTTTTCATAGACACCGCTAACGGGCTATCCCAAAAGGCATCAAAAGCCATTTGCGTGTCGGCCACGATGGCGCCATGGGCATACAGATCCAGATCACGGAAATTAGTGGATGGATTTACGCCGAAATAGTGATCCGCAACATTACGCCCACCCACCAACGCTCGTTCGCCGTCCATAATCCAAGCTTTGTTATGCATGCGGTGATTTAATCGCGGAGCATAGTAGAGCCATTGCAGAAAATGCTTGTAGCGCCCCTTGAACGGATTGAACAGGCGCACCTCAATATTTGGGTGCGCATCCAGCACCGCCCACTTCACATCCCGGCCCAGCTGATTGGCATGATCCAACAACATGCGCACCCTCACGCCCCGCCGCGCTGCCTCCAACACTCGGTAGATGAGCAGCTTTCCGGTCGTGTCGTCATCCCAGATGTAATACTGCATATCCAGTGTGCGAGTGGCCAAACGCGCCAAAGTAACACGCAGCGTAAAAGCCTGATCGCTATCTGCCACCAGAGAAAAAGACGATACCGGTGTAAGTGCGGAGCCTGATGTTGCTCGGCTCATTTTCCTTCACCTTTTGACCAATGCATTGGCCATAGTGGTTGCTCGTTAATCCGCAAACCGGTATGCATGCCGCCGTCCTCTCCGCTCTCATCATGACCTTCTGATGACAAGAATATAAAATCTATTCTGAGTGCCAACCCTGCCATACATTCATTCGGATTCATCAAACTATCACGATCTTTTTACCGCATTTTCTTGTTATGGCGTCAGCCTTGTTGTCTCCCTTTCTTGTAAGGATGACCGCACATGGAAAAACGCGCCCTCACAACACCCGTAGTCACCGCCATTCTCGCCACGCTCTGCATCAGCGTCAGCGCCGCTCCCTACGACTGGAACTACCCGGCACCGATTAAATCCCCAGGCGCTAACAATAACGGCAAGGTTGTGCTGTTCGATGTCTCCCACGGTGGTACGGAAGGCAATGCCGACTGGGTTATCGACGGCGGCTTTTCCGATTTTGCTGACAGTCTCGTCAATGCCGGTTATACCGTGCAGGAATATCGCGGGGTAGATAAAAACAGCGACGGCGTTATCCAGTTCGTCGATGACTACACCAACCCCAGCACGGCCAACAGTAACGCTAATGAAGCGGTGATTACCTACAGCGCCATTAGTCATGCCGACGTATTGGTGCTGGCTGAAAGCAACCGCCCTTTCACCCAATCGGAATTACAGGCGCTGGAAGATTTTGTCGCCGATGGCAAGGGCATCTTCTTTATTGCCGACCACTATAACGCAGACCGCAACCTGAACACTTGGGACAGTACCGAAGTATTCAATGGCTACAATCGTTCCACCTTGCCCCAGTTCAATGTAGGCGGCAGCTACGGCGATCTACGCAACCCGGGCACCGCCAACGGCTGGTTAGCCCAGGAGTTCGGTATTCGTTTCCGCTTCAACGCCATCGACTGGCATAGCGGCGCCAGCGGTATCGAACCCGCCAGCCAAGTGGAAGGCCTCACAACCGGCGTGGGCCCTGTGCTGATGGCCGGCGGCGCCACCCTTGCCATCACCGACCCCACCAAAGCCAAGGGGCTAGTGTACTTTTCCACTAGCGACAGCCCCAGCCGCTGGAGCCACGCGGTGGATTCTGGTCTCTACTTTGGCGGCACCGCCGAAGGCCCTTATGTGGCCATCGCCAAATCCGGGGCGGGCAAAGCCGCTTTTATTGGCGACTCCAGCCCCATCGAAGATGCCAGCCCAAAATACAAACGTCAGGATAACGGCAATACCAAAAGCACCTACCCAGGCTGGACCGATGCCGGTAACGCGGCTCAGCTCAGCATGAACTTGATCGACTGGCTTGCTACACCGCAAAGCTATACTCGGTTCGACACCAGCGCCCACCCAGCAGGCACCGCCACCCCGACCCCCATGGCCAGCGAAGAGTTGGACGACCCGGATAACGGCCAGCCTTGGAACACCCCCTCCGGCGGCTATAACCCCTGGGATGCCAGCACCTTTGACTACGCGGCCTACGGCGCACCGGACGGCCCGGGCGGCAGCACTGGCGGTGGCAACGGCAATGCTCTATCCGTGAGCGACGCTCTAGCCGAACCCACGGGAACAACGGTGACGGTGGAAGGCGTGATCACCCAAGCCATCAACGGCGAGTACGCCCTAGAAATCCAGGACAGTGCCGGCAGCGCCACGCTTTACGTGAAACTGGAAAGTCAGTATCGCAGTGCCTTTAGCCCGCAGAATAATCCGCAGGTGGTCGGCGAGACACTCCAGGTCTCTGGCGAGCGTGATGTCTACATGGGCGAACCGAGCATCGAATACGTCACCGACATGCAATGGGTGGCCAGCAATGCATCGAGCGGCACGTGTGGCAGCAATGGCGCCGTCTCGGTGAATGATGCCTACGCCAGCAGCCAAGGCAGTCCGCTCACCGTCATTGGCGAAGTGATTGGCGGCGTTAACGACCCCCATGCCCTGGAGCTGGGCGACCTTGTTAGCAGCACCACCCTCTACGTGAAATTGGAAGCGGATCAGCGCGCCGAATACAGCCCCGCCAACAACCCCGCCATGGTCGGCCAGACCCTCAAGGTGGACGGCGTGCGCGACCTCTACATGAGCACACCCAGCCTAGAATCCGTGAGCCATCTCGCGGTAATGGGTAACTGCCCCTGAAACACCCAAGACATCACCCGCGGCGTTCGCGTCGCCCTTCTTTCAACTCAACACACAGGAAACACCATGAGTACTTCACTGCGATCCCTGCTGGTTCTGTCTCTGGCCAGCGGCGCCTTGCTGAGTGGCTGTGGCGGCGATGATAACAACACCCCACGGGTGGATCTTCGCCTGATGGAAACCACCGACATCCACGCCAACGTAATGGACTATAACTACTACAGCGACAGCGTGGATAACGGCCACGGCCTGGTACGCACCGCCATGCTGGTCAAACAGGCCCGCGAGGAAATCACCTACCCGGGTAACTCCGCGCTGGTGGATAACGGCGACTTAATCCAGGGCAGCCCTATGGGTGACTGGCGTCAAGCTCAAGGGCTCACCAGCGGCGAGGTGCATCCGGTCTATAAAGTCATGAATGAAATGGCCTACGACGTGGGTAACTACGGCAACCACGAATTCAACTATGGCTTGGACTTCCTCGCCGAGAGCGTAAACGACGCCGCCTTCCCTTACATCAGCGCCAACGTTTTTAGCGCCGACGGCAGCACCCCCTACTTTGACCAGTACACGCTAATCACCAAGACCGTTTATGATCGCGACGGCAATCCTCATAAGCTGACTCTCGGTTTTATCGGCTTTCTACCGCCACAGATTATGCAGTGGGACAAGAAGAACCTGGAGGGTAAGGTCAGCACTAAAGACATCAAGGCCGTTGCCGAGCTGTTGGTCCCGCAGATGAAAGCGGAGGGCGCGGACATCATCGTCGCCATCCCCCATTCCGGTATCAACACCACCGCCTATTCGGAAAACGCCAAGGCAGAAAACAGCAGCTGGTACCTGGCCGATGTGGAGGGTATCGACGCCATCATGTTCGGCCACAGCCACCTAACCTTTCCTTCCATAGACTTTGCCAAAACCGCCAACGTGGATCTGGAAAAAGGCACCATCAAGGGTGTGCCCTCGGTGATGCCCGGCTACTGGGGCAGCCACCTGGGCATCATCGACCTGACTCTGGCACTCAATGAAGACGACGAAAGCTGGGCCGTGGTGGACAGCAAGGTAGAAGCCCGAGCCCTAAACCCGGAAAGCGAGGCAGACGCCGCACTGACCGCATTGGTCAAACCCGACCACGACGCCACACTGGAGTACATGGACCAAGTGATCGGCGAATCCACCGACGACATTTTCAGCTTCCTGGCCGTGGTAAAGGATGATCCTTCCATCCAGATTGTTAGCGATGCCCAGAAGGCCTATGTGGAAGACGCCATTGTCGGCACCGAGCTGGATGGCCTGCCGGTGCTGTCTGCTGCGGCGCCGTTCAAAGCCTGCGACCGCAAGGGCGTCTGCGCCGAGGAAAGCAGTTTCACCGTGGTGCCCGCCGGCGAATTGAAAGTGAAAAACATTGCCGACCTGTACCTGTATAACAACCGCCTGATGGCGGTTAAAGTCACCGGTGCCGAACTGGAACAATGGCTGGAGTGTTCCGCCTCGCAGTTCTTCCAGATCACCGATACGGCTGACCGTCAGGAGCTGGTGGATTTCACTGGCTTCCCCACCTACAACTTCGATGTGATCGACGGCGTCACCTACCAAATCGATGTAACCGAACCGGCCCGCTACAACGGCGACTGTGTCAAAGTCAGCGATGGAACACGCATTGTCGACCTGCAATTTGAAGGAACCGCCATTGATCCTGACCAGACGTTTCTTATTGCCAGTAACGACTACCGCGCCCACGGCGGTAAATTCGCCGGCACGGGTGGCGATCATGTGGTGATTGAATCCCCGGATGAAAACCGCCAGGTAGTGGGTAACTACATTCAGGCCAACAGCCCGGTAACACCCACCGCCGACAATAACTGGTCCTTCGCACCCATCCTGGGTTACACCAGCAATCTGGAAATCGTATTCCGGGTCCCCAATACCAACCGCGCAAAGAATTTTGTGGCGGATGCGGTTGCCGGAGCGGGTGGCAGCTTCCTCGCCACGTTACTGGACGACAGTGGTAACGAAGCCATCTACGAACTGAACCTGCAACCCTGAGGCATCCCGGCCTGCCCCGCACGGTGGGCCGGGTAATATCGCTGTACCCGAAATAACACCAGCCCCCTTACGGCTCGGCCAAAGGTTCATCGCGTCGAATACGCAGAAAACGGGCAAAGCGGGGCAGCCCCGTAGCCGTTTTTCCGAAATACTTGTAAGTCACCGTGGCCCCCAAGGGCGGCGGTGCCTTGCGCTGTTTATCAGTAAAGCCGGTCCCCAGCTTGAATTGCCGACCATCCGCCCTTTCAACCACCAGCGCCCCCATCATGCCACGGTATTTCCCCTTGCCTGCTGTGTAGCCAATCACCACCGCTTCCGCATCTTGATAGGTCTTCACTTTCAACACCGCATCACTGCGGCCCGCCTGGTACAGGCTATCGCCGTGATGCAGCATCAGCCCTTCCCCCCCTGCCGCCATCACCTTGTCTAACCGCTGTAATAATGCCGCGTGACTTGAGGCCGGCTGCTGTTCTATGACGGAAAAGGTATAGCCATTGCTGGCTGACGCCAGCGCCTTCATTTGTTGAATACGCTGTGAGAATGGCGCACCACTGGCCGGCAAATCAAACACCTTATATCGAATGTGCCGCCACTCCTCAGCGTTGGGCTGCACCCGCCGCACCGCTGCAGAAACAGCCGAAAAACGCCCGCGCCCCATCCACAGCTCCCCGTCCATAGGCGTACTCGGGTAACCGCGCACAAACCAAGCCGGGGCATTGATCACATACCCCCCTTTACTGATCAAGTGCTCCCCATTCCAGTAAGCTCTCACCCCATCCAGCTTTTCGCTGACCCAGTACCCCTCCAGGGCCATTCCCTGCTGATATGTCTGCGCTAGCTGAAGTGCCGGGCCCTGCGCCAAACACCAGCCAGCCATTATCCACAGACCAATAATCGCCAGCCCTTGCCTGCTCTTCACGGCATTGCCCCCGGTTTATGTCAGGCTGGTACCATGACAGATTCGGGCTCCGCTCCCTGTCCGTTTACACATACCGGTGATGTAAGCCATAACGGTTTGCAACAAATCACGACCGGCTGCATCCAACAGGCAGGAGGTAAGCACTTATGCGAATGATTACATTACTGGGGTTGCTGATAATCAGCGCACCATCCCTAGCCGCCGAAGCCTATTTCGCCGGTGGCTGTTTCTGGTGTACCGAGTCCGATTTTGAGCAACTGAACGGCGTTAGCGACGTTATCAGCGGGTATGCGGGTGGCGACGTCGCCAATCCCAGCTATCAACAAGTAGCCGCTGGCAGCACCGGGCACACCGAAGCCGTAAAGGTCATCTATGACCCCAAAGTGGTTAGCTACGACAACCTACTGACCTGGTTGTGGCGCCATATCGACCCCACCGACGCCAACGGACAATTCGTGGACCGGGGCACCCAGTATCGCAGCGAAATTTTTTATCAAACCGATGAAGAAAAAGAGGCTGCTAAAGCATCAAGGATGGAACTGGAAGAACGTGGCCCCTTTAAAAAACCCATCGTCACAGCAATCACCAAGCTAGATAGCTTTTATCCCGCGGAAGATTACCATCAGGATTACTACAAAACCCACTCGCTCAAGTACAAGTATTACCGCTATCGATCCGGTCGCGACCAGTTTCTAAAAGAGCACTGGGATGATCCAGATCACCGCCCTTGGCTTGTAAAAGACGTAACACAATCCTGGCAGGGAGCAGATAAATTTGAGCGCCCAAGTGATTCGGATTTACAAAAAACGTTACCAAAACTGACCTATAAGGTGACCCGTGAAGACGCCACCGAACGCGCTTTTCACAATCCCTATTGGGATAACAAAGAAAAAGGCATTTATGTGGATGTGATCAGTGGCGAGCCACTCTTCTCTTCAACAGACAAGTACCAATCTGGCACAGGCTGGCCGAGCTTTACCCAACCTATAGATGAGGCCTTTATCACCGCTCATGAAGACAATACACTGTTCACCACTCGTACCGAAGTGCGCAGCCGCTACGCAGACTCGCATCTGGGCCATGTCTTTGATGACGGCCCAGCACCTACAGGCAAGCGATGGTGCATGAACTCTGCCGCAATGCGATTTGTTCCTCTGGAGGAAATGACCCAAAAGGGTTACGGAAAATATCTTTCCTATTTTCAATAGCGCACATGAAAAGCGAGAATTTTTTCTCGCTTTTCCAATTTTTTCTTATTTTTGTCTCAAAAAATTAACGCCCTTTACTGCAAACAAAACAATGCTGCCAGCGACAATGCCCAGCACTACATTTACAAGCATGGGCATCAAAACGCTTAGCACAGCGGCCATGGGAAAGGTCACCATTAGTTCGTCTATATAATGCAAAGTATCGTGACTCATTGGCAAGCCATGAAGCAAAATACCCCCGCCTACCAAGAACATAGCAGCCGTTCCTGCCACGGATAAAAACTTCATTAGTTTAGGAGAAAAACCAAGTAGCATCCCTCCTAAAAAAGACCGAATTTTTTCATTTTTTTCTTTACCCGATTCAATCAAATACAAACCCGCATCGTCTAACTTAACAATGCCAGCCACCAATCCATAAACGCCGATGGTCATGGCCCCCGCGATAAGACTTATCACCATAATTTGCTGTAAAAAAGGCGCAGCCTGTACTGTTCCCAAAGCAATAACAATAATTTCTGCAGACAAGATAAAGTCCGTTCGAACAGCCCCTTTAATTTTATTTTTTTCAAAAGAGACCAAGTCCACTTTCGGGTCAATCATGGCTTGAATTCTTTCTTTATGCTCTTGAGATTCTTCTGCTCCATGAAAAAATTTATGCGCTAGTTTTTCCACCCCTTCATAGCACAGGTAAGCGCCACCTAACATCAACAATGGAGTGATCAACCAAGGCAAAAAAGCACTGATCAACAACGCCGAAGGAACCAGAATACATTTATTGCGCATGGAACCTTTAGCCACGGCCCACACCACAGGAAGCTCGCGTTCTGCACGCACGCCCGATGCCTGCTCCGCATTTAACGCCAAGTCATCGCCCAGCACCCCTGCGGTTTTCTTGGCTGCCACCTTGGTCATCACCGACACGTCATCAAGCACTGCGGCGATGTCATCCAGCAACATCAGTAAACTTGTTCCTGCCACGTTATTTATCCTTAAAAAATAAATTTTTTTGAAGTCTAATTTTTAGTCACTTTACAAAATTCAACCTAGGCCGGTTAATGGTGATCGCGACAATGCCGACAATGGCCAGAACCCAGCAATAATGGATAGAACCGATTAACGCCAACGGTGAAAGCTTGGCAATGGAGCAGGCCAGCAACACTTGCGCCCCATAGGGAATTAAGCCTTGCACCACGCAGGAAAAAATATCCAGCATGCTGGCAGAACGGCGCAAGTCCACACCATGGTCAGTGGCAATATCACGGGCCATCTCCCCAGTCAGCACAATGGCCACGGTATTGTTGGCCACAAACACATTCGCAAACACCACCAGCAGGGCAATGCCCATTTCACCGGCACGTTGCAACGGCAGCCTAAGCCAGCGCGTCAAGCCATGAATGCGCTCAATAACCCAGCGGGTACCGCCCTGGTCGGTCATCAGCTGAGACAAGCCGCCAATCAACATGGACAACAGCATGATCTCGAACATGCCTTGGAAGCCTTCATAGATCGCGCCGTTCATGGTGGCCAGATTATAATCGTCCATCATCGCTATGCCGGTGGCGCCTGCAGCGACAATACCGATGATCAGTACCGCCAGTACATTAAGGCCGCTGAGTGCCAAACCAAACACCAACAGGTAAGGCACCACTAGAGCAACCTGAAAAGGTTTGCTCTCTACCTGGTGCTCACCACCGCCCAATACGATTAGCAAGCCCAGAGTCAGTAAGGCCGCCGGCACCGCAATCCAGATGTTGACCCGAAATTTGTCCTTCAACGACACACCCTGGCTACGTGTAGCCGCGATGGTGGTATCGGAGATCATCGACAGGTTATCGCCAAACATGGCGCCACCCACCACCGCGCCCAACGCCAGTGACATGGGCAACCCGGTAGCGCCGGTAAAGCCGACCGCAATGGGAGCCGTTGCCGCAATGGTGCCCATGGACGTACCCATGGCGGTGGCTATAAAAGCAGAGATCAGAAATAGGGCAGGCAGCACCCACTGGGAAGGAATAATGCTCAGGCCAAGTTGGACAGTGGCCTCCACACTGCCAATGCTAACGCTGACACTGGCAAAGGCGCCGGCCAGCAGAAACACTAAACACATGAGAATAATGTTGGGGTGGCCGATCCCCGCCACCAGGCGCTCCACACTGGTATTTAATCGCTGCCCAGCCAATCGCGCCATCAACATGGACAACACAATAGCGACCATGGCCACCACTGGCGCCTTTATCTGGTAGAAAGCAAAGTCAGTATCGGCAGCGGTGTAGTACAAGCCACTACCAAGAAACACCACCAGGAAAAACAACAAAGGGAGCAGCGGCCAAACGCGCCCAGAGGGCACAGCGTGGTTATGTGTGTTGGCCATGTAGGGGCGTCCCGATCAACCAATGATCGACCCAGTGTAGAGCTTCCGAGGCCATGTCGATAGCCGCCTTAACGTGCCATTAAAAAATCAATTAATGGCCACTTGCTGCGCACTCGCTCATCTTCTCTTTTATTTTCGTGGTGCTATAGAAGCCCGCGTAGCCTAGCTTCAGACACTGCCCGAACCCGGTTGGTTACTTTAAGTTCGCTGAAAATCTTTTTCAGATGCCATTTGACGGTATCCTCTGTTATAAGAAGCCGCTCAGCGATCTCTTTGTTCGTCATTCCACTGCTTACACATTTCAACAGAGAAATTTGCTTTATCGTAATGGTTGATTGGGTATTAGTGAGTTTAGGGCGGGCGTCAGCCTCTTCTTTTCTCACCTCGAGATCTTTTGTAGCGTTAGTCTCTGCGCTTTCTGGCAACGTATCAAAAAGATCCCGAGCAATGGGGCTAAACGACATTAATGCTTCTTTAATCCAGTCTCGGGTAAAATAACAGCTTAAATGTTCCGTAAGCTGGTCGGCATCAATAATTGTGCGCTTCGCTAATTTTGATGAACCGAGGCCAAAAACCGCTAATGCCTGGCAATATTGGGCGGCGATCTTGGTTCTAGCGTCTGAAATTGCACTGGCGCTTTGTAATGCTTTTTTTGCATACTTTTCAGCAACACCAAACTGCTTTCCAAGCCTCAACCTATACATTGAATTGACTAGCGCAATACGTGCGCGAATGGCTTGGTTTTGATTTGGCAAAAATGTCAGCTCACTCTCATCAGGAAGTATCGGCGGCTCTAATTCCTCATCGTTTATAAGCGTAAACTCAGCCAGCTGTATTTTAGCTAGCATGTTAAGTCGAGGTAGGTCTCTTTCGCAGGCAGCTATCCGGGTTTGCTCCAATATGGCCATAGCCCTATCTCTTAACCCTTGCTGGTACAGGAAACTACTGAACGTTTGCGTGCAACCCCATAAAATATCTGTAACACCATAGTTTAATGCGAAGTTGAATGACTCTTCCGCAGACTCATAACTAATTAGGCTAGGGCTTTTCTCGTGCAGAATTTGCAATTCAAGGGAGCCAAGCATTTTATTTAAAAATGTTTTTGACACCCCCATCTTCTCTGCTGTTTTATTGGCTTCAAGTAATATACTCATTGCATGAGCGATATCACCTTTAAATATTTCAGCCTGAAGTTCTGCCGTTTTAAGCCAAACAAAAGCGTAGTGTTGATTGGAAGACTGATTGGCTACCGCTCCCCTGTGTAATAATTGCTCTAAATCCTCAAAGCGACGATCACTGGAAGCAATGTATGCTTGGCACGTAAGCGCCGCTCCCTTGCCGACCATGTTACGCTCGCCGAAAGTATCAATCCATTGCTGGCAGAGGGTTTGGCTTTGCGCAAATTGATCCTGTGTCGCTTTTCCTACCGCGTCGACCAGCTTCCGCCATCCTTTTTCATCAAGGTTGTCTAAACCTCTGCTGCAGGACTCCGTGGAGCTTGCCAGTATTTTTTCTGCTTGCCGAGCTTGCTGGCTGAAATACAAGATCCAAGCATAGCTGATGCTTAAGGACGCGATTTTTTTTATCGTTCGAACCGGCACTTTTTCGAACCATGTTCGAAGCACCTCTATTTCGCCTTGCCTGAGTGCTACGTCTAAGATAATGCTATCGCTTACCGCTCGAGCCCAGCTGTGATCGCTCGCCTCCTGAGCGGCATTGATTGAATGGAGATACTCACCCCTACGCCAATGCCAAAATGCGACACGCTTTAGCACATATGAGCGACGCTCTCGCTGAATAGAATCAAACAAACCACGCAAATACTCTCTTAGCACCGGGTGCATAACCATGCACTCTCTGGAAGATTCTGTGGGGGTAAAGAGCGCATAATTTTCATTAATAAACGGAATTTCTTTATGGGCCTCTTCTGTTTTATATACGTAGTCGTAGCAGGCAACGCTGATCTCTTCCAGCATTGCGGCTTTGCAAATAAATTCCCGTGTATTATTTGGCAGCGCGTTGAGTAGATTGTTTCTGAAATACGAACGGGTTTCCGGCCAGGTCGCAGCGGGGAGGTTTGGATTTGAAGTGTGGCACATAAGCCCAACAAGTGCGGGCCATCCACCAGTAGCCTCTATAACATTTTTAGCCTTGGCGCTATGCATTCCCGGCAACTCACATACTTCCTCTTCTGTGAAGACAAGGTCATGCGCGCCATATGTCACCACACCCGCCATCATAGACAAGCGCGCCAACGCTCCAGCATTACTGGGCGCAATATAAAATTTCACATTATTGGGGGTTTCGCATATTAAATTCTCAACCAGGCCCACGCCATGCTCAGCCTCCCCAATGCCATCTATGCAAATTTTTATCGGATTTTTAGCATTACACAGCGTATCTCGAAGTGACTCAATGATGTCATCATTACTTTGAATAACGCTCCAGGGTTCACGGCCTTTAATTTGATATAAAATTAACGCAGCCAACAAAGAATCCGTAATTTCACCGGAGCCAGGATACGATCGCGTATTGATATAGGCGACGCCCCCCTCCTCTCGGCCCTGAGTGCCCGCCTCGAAAGCAACTTGCACAGACTTGCCATAACCTAAAGGGGCCCGGTAAAGAATAACTTTTGATTCGGACTCGGCAGAGGCTTTCAGGCGACCGCGCTCTATGCACCCTTGAGTAATAAAACGCTGCCGGGCCCACATCCGGTCAGACATTCTAAGGCACCAGTTTTCCAAGTTATCGCACAGCATGGCAACAAGACCCCCTGTTGCATCTCCTCCAAAGACCTGCGTACTAAGGGATGAATGCATATTGATATTATGTACAGAGCAAAAACTACCCTTTGGAGTAGTTGTTTGGCCTCTATTTCTAGCTAACCCTACCACTGCCTACAACCTACAACTCGTCCGCTCACCAACATTACGCGGTGTCGCACAGCCTGTAGAAACAATCAATATGATAAAACAAGGTGATCCTAATGTCAGAGAACATTTTAACCGAGCCCCCACGAAGTGATGCTGATAATGAGGGTTATGTGGACCGAAAGCGCCACTTGTGGATTCTTTCTGTACTGTGGCCAGCAACACCAATAATTGGCCTATATCTCGTATCCCAAACAGGGTGGAGTATATGGTACGGATTAGTATTAATCCTATGGTACGGCCTAGTCCCTTTGATCGACACCATGCTTGGCGAGGATTATTCCAACCCTCCTGAATCCGTTGTTCCTAAGCTTGAACAAGACCGTTACTACAAAGTTTTAACGTACTTAACCGTTCCTATTCATTATGCAGCGTTGATTATAAGTGCCTGGTGGGTATCTACCCAACCAATAGGGGTATTCGAGTTTTTAGCTCTCGCCCTTTCTTTGGGCATTGTTAATGGACTGGCACTCAACACAGGCCATGAACTCGGGCATAAAAAAGAAACCTTTGACCGCTGGATGGCCAAGCTTGTACTGGCCGTGGTCGGATATGGTCACTTCTTCATTGAACACAATAAAGGGCATCATCGTGACGTAGCAACACCGATGGACCCGGCTACATCCCGCATGGGCGAATCTATTTATACGTTTTCACTGCGTGAAATTCCTGGTGCCTTTAAACGGGCATGGGGCTTGGAAGAGCAGCGCCTCAGCCGTTGCGGCAAAAGCGTATGGAGCCTAGATAATGAAGTCTTACAGCCTATGATTTTGACGGTAGTGCTTTATGCCGCATTGCTGGCATTTTTCGGTCCTTTAATGCTCATCTTTTTGCCCATTCAAATGGCCTTCGGCTGGTGGCAGCTGACCAGTGCCAATTATATTGAGCACTACGGACTGCTGCGTGAAAAGCTGCCGAACGGGCGTTACGAGCATCAAAAACCCCATCATTCATGGAATTCAAACCATGTAATGTCGAACCTCATCCTGTTTCATCTGCAACGTCATTCAGATCACCATGCGCATCCTACAAGATCTTATCAATCACTTAGGGACTTCAGCGACCTTCCCACCCTGCCTACGGGCTACCCTGGGATGTTCTTCGTCGCATTCTTTCCCTCCTGGTTTCGTTCACTAATGGATGATCGGGTGATGGAGTGGGCGCACGGAGACATTAATAAGATCCAGATTCAGCCGGGAATGCGTGAATTCTATGAGCAAAAATTTGGAGTAAAGGGTTCGGAGTCACCCGATACAACCGTTGCCAAATAATCGCCAACAGAAATCCATCTATTAAAGCTCGTGCTTTCACACTTTGAGGAACAGCGCCCGGCGTGTACGTCGGGCGCCATTAACTAAAGACAATAATATTGGTTCAAAGGTGCTTTAAATGGCTAAATATCAATGCCCCGATTGCGAATATATATACGATGAAGTCGCTGGCCACCCACACGAAGGCTTCCCCCCAGGAACGTCTTGGGAAACGATTCCTGAAGAGTGGGCCTGCCCAGACTGTGCAGTAAGGGATAAAGCTGACTTCGTAGTAATAGAATCCGGTTCCGCGTCCCCGGCGTCTGGCGCGGCCACCCCAGAAGTGCGCACTGCTACCACCCCACCTAAGGCAGAGGCTTCACCTCAAAAATCAACGGGGGCCTCGACTCCTTCAGCTAACAATAAAGCCAAAGCAAAGGCTAAAGCCAAACCCGCACGGGCAAAATCGTCTAAAGACTCCACCGGCAAAGAGACCACCTTTCGTAAATGGATCTGTATCACTTGCGGTCACATTTATGATGAAGCTCTTGGCGATGAAACTGAAGGGTTCGCGCCAGGCACTCTTTTTGAAGATATCCCGGACGATTGGTGCTGTCCCGACTGTGGTGCCACAAAAGAGGACTATGTCCTCCATGAAGATTAGCCATCAGGCTCATAATAACGATAGGCTCATTCGGCAAGAGGTAATTTCATCATGAAGATTGCTAATCTGGCTGAGGTTGGTGCGACTAACGCGCCAACCGCCGATACAATTGATTCCGTCTTTTCTGCATTACAGCGGGCGCAACTTGCGCGCCGTGCTAGTTTCACTCTGGATGTTCGAATAGCGCAGCTTAATAAGTTGCGAGATTCGCTCAAACGCCACGAATCAAACATTATTGCCGCGTGTGCAGCAGACTTTAAAAAACCTGCGCCTGAAGTCAAATTAACTGAACTCCTCCCGGTACTTCAGGAAATTCGACATGCAAAAAAACATTTGCGCAAATGGATGCGTCCCAAATGGGCGCCCGCCTCCATTGGTGTATTAGGTACAAAGTCCCATGTCCGGCCGGAGCCAAAGGGTGTGTGCTTAATTATTGCGCCCTGGAATTATCCTCTCAATCTTGCACTAGGCCCTCTAGTATCAGCGTTAGCTGCCGGCAACAGCGTCATCATCAAACCCTCGGAAATGACGCCACACACCTCTAAAGTCATTGCCAACATTGTCGCCGAAACCTTCCCGCCTGACTTAGTCAGCGTGATTGAAGGCGACGCTGCTGTATCACAAAAACTGTTAGCCCTGCCCTTCGACCACATATTTTTCACAGGCAGCCCTGCGGTAGGCAAGGTAGTTATGGAAGCTGCCGCCAAGAACCTCTGCTCGGTAACACTCGAGCTGGGAGGGAAATCGCCTACCGTTGTAGGCCCAAATGCTAATATAAAGAAGGCCGCAAGAAACATTGTTTGGGGTAAGTTCGCTAATAACGGCCAAACCTGCATTGCTCCAGATCATGTTTTTGTGCACAGCAATATTGCAGCGCAATTCAACCAAGCGCTTCAAAAAGAAATTGGCCGCGTTTACGGAAAAACGCTTGAAGCTCAAAAATCTACCGCTGACTATTGTCGAATAGTAAACAGGCGTCACTTTCAGCGAATTTCAAACCTAATAGATGACGCAAAATCTAAAGGGGCGAAAATTTTTGAAGGCGGGGCTATAGATACTGATCAAAACTTTATCGCTCCCACATTGATTACAAATGTATCCAACGATATGGACATCACACGGGAAGAGCTATTCGGCCCTATTCTGCCCATTATTGAATACGATGATATCGATTCGGTTATTGAACAAATCAACGACAACCCTAAGCCTCTCGCGCTTTATATATTTGATGAAGATAAATCCTTTGCTAAACATATTGTTGAGCAAACAAGTTCAGGGGCTGTGGGAATTAACCTAACGGTGGTGCATTTTCTACATCCGAATCTTCCGTTCGGTGGAGTCAATCATTCAGGGATCGGAGCGGCGCATGGCGAATATGGCTTCCGTTCATTTTCACACGATAAGGTTTTGATGGAGGACAGGCATTCTCTTATCCATCTCCTTTTCCCTCCCTACACTGGCTGGGTTCGGCAGCTTATAAATGCTGCTGTTCGTATTTTAGGCTGAGTATTAACAAATAATAAGAGAGTTATTATGTACGATTACATTATTGTAGGAGCCGGGTCGGCTGGCTGTGTGTTGGCTAACCGCCTTAGTGCGGATACTTCAAAACGCGTAGCGCTGATCGAAGCCGGCCCACGGGATAAAAATCCCCTAATTCACATGCCTATTGGCATCGCTCTCCTCGCCAACAATAGAAAACTCAACTGGGCGCTAGAAACCGAGCCTCAAGAACACTTGAAAGGGCGCCAACTGTTTTGGCCCCGCGGAAAGACGCTTGGTGGCTCTTCTTCTATTAATGCCATGGTGTATATCAGGGGCCATAAAGCCGACTACGATCATTGGGGCCAAGTTGCCGGTAACAACAACCTCTGGGGTTGGGATCGTGCATTAACATTATTTCGTCGGGTGGAAGACAACCAACGCCTTGGCGCAGACCCATACCACGGCAAAGATGGTGAGCTCACTGTAAGCGAATTAAAATCGATCAACCCGCTGAGCCGTGATTTTGTTCGAGCAGCGCCTCACGTAGACCTGCCCGTGAACACAGACTTTAACGGCAAATCACAAGACGGATTGGGGCTTTACCAAGTAACGCAGAAAAATGGCCAGCGCTGGAGTTCAGCGCAAGCATTTTTGCGTGCCGCTGAGAGCCGCTCTAATCTTGACGTGCTAACCGATGCTCGAGTAACCCGCGTGGCTATGGAGGGTAAGCGAGCGGTTGGCGTGACCCTGAAACAGGGAAGTGAATATCGCCAGCTGAGACTCAATGCCGGCGGCGAAGTCATCCTGTCTGGTGGTGCAGTTAATTCACCACAGCTCCTCCTGCTGTCTGGCATCGGGGATAGTAAAGAGCTTGCGAAACACGGCATTCCGCTAGTTCATCACCTTCCCGAAGTCGGCCAGAATTTGGCCGATCATCTGGACATCACGATCATGCACACGGCGAACTCTCGTTTGCCCATTGGCGTTGCACCCAGCTTCTTATTCCGTGGGGTGAGCGCACTTTTCTCCTATATCTTTGCGCGACGTGGTTTTCTTACCAGTAATGTTGCCGAGTCTGGCGGCTTTGTGAAATCGGACCCTTCGTCTGAGCGACCCAATGTGCAATTTCACTTTTTGCCCACTTACCTGAAGGATCATGGCCGAAAAGTAATGGCAGGCTATGGCTACACTTTGCACATTTGCGATTTGTTGCCGAAAAGCCGAGGCTTCATTGGATTGCAAAGCCCTGACCCATTGGCCAATCCGCTGATTCAGCCTAACTATCTGAGCGACCCCGAAGATATCAAAACAATGATATCCGCCATTAAGTTTGGGCGACGCATTCTCGGAGCACCAACAATGGCGCTTCATAGTAAACGGGAAGTTATGCCGGGAGAGTCCGTATCTACGGACGCTCAACTAGCAGACTTTATCCGTGAAAATGCTGAAACCATCTACCACCCTGTTGGCACTTGTCGTATGGGGGCCGACCCTGATTCCGTTGTCGATCCGGAACTGAAAGTCAGAGGCGTTGAAGGGCTAAGAGTTGTCGATGCCTCGATAATGCCCAGCTTGGTGGCGGGTAACACGAACGCACCCACAATGATGATTGCCGAAAATGCGGCCGACATCCTGCTGGGAAAGGTCCAAGTGTAAACCCGGGCGACGTAAGCCACCGGGCATACTAATGACATCGGCCATTCAGGCGTACGAACTACTGAAAGCGATATAAGGTAGTCGTACTTGATCAGATGATGAAAGTTGCATCTGGATCAGGCCTGAATGGCTCTTGTTACTGGTAAAAGCACGGAGCGAGAATAGAAAAATGAGCCACATCCATGGCTAACGCTTTACCTCGCTGAAGGAGGAAGTGAACAGTTCCCCCTAACGCCGTCCATTATGCGCTTGCCGCATGTAGGGCATTACTCTATGCGTCACCGATATTTCCTCCCACCAGCCACTCCATTGAATTACAGACTTGATTAAAGTGGACGATTATATGTTTCCCTAGAACAGGGCGACTGCCATTAAAGCCAAAACCCTCCAAGAAAGCACTTCTGTCATGGGCTTCTTCGTAAACAGAGAAGAGCAGACTACATTGGTTATACGCTTTGGTTAAGTTCACCGAAGTCCTTTGCGGCAAGCACTAGCTCTTCTGTTTCATGGTCTAGCCAGTACACTGCATTATTAATGCTGCCCTCTTTTTCAGTTTTGTAGACAAGAACGTCGCCACCCCCATTATTACCGATGACGATTAAATTTTCAGGAAGTCGATAATGCTCACGCGCTATTTTCGTTTCGTGAAGAATACTATTGCAGGTTCTTTTTATTCTCTTTTTATCTGAAGTATCGTAGAACGGGTGTATTTCAAAATAATCCGTTGATACTTCAACGCCACCACCGTTCGACTTCATCATCTTTTTTCGGAACGAATCGGGAAATTTTACCCCCAATTCATTTTTGGTATTTTCTATATATTTCTCATCCACTGGAAAAGCCATGATATCCCTTTTACGTATAGCGCCGCGCAGCGGCGCTAGCGTCTGTTCCTTCCCTGCACTCTCTCTGCCACCGGTACAGCATCATCAAATAAATATAAAAACCGGCAGCCACCTGCTAAACCTGAATACCTTAGTTATAGCTCAGCTCAAGAGCTTTGGCCTTAAATTCTGTCGAATACTGCCAGGTCTTTCTGAGGCTGTTGTATCGGAAAATTTTTCCACCTCCTCTGGTTAGGATAAGGTGGCCACTAAAGCGGGGGAGCTACACGTCGCCGTGCCTGGCCTTGTTAACTCTCTTGGATAAAACAGTCTATTGGCTCGATCGTTTTGGCTATTTGAGTGGTCGCCATACATACCATAGAAAAAAGCAGATCAAACGTCCGTCTGCAGCCATAGGTATCGAGAAAACTATCCCCACGTTCTTTATGACTGATATCGAGACCTGCTTGGATCAGGATTTTAATCATTTGATGCGTAATATCAGGGGTAGTGTTGAGGATTTCAGCGAGCCTTGAGCGACATTTTTCGTCTTGCAAGCTAGCGACTGAAAGCCGATGTGCGACATCGTTTCTTATCGATTTGAACAGCATTAGTTGCTGCCGAATTGGCTTGCGGATAATTCCCAAACGGAAAGACAACTCAATTTTTGCCGAAAAAGAACCGAGCGGAGCATACGCGCCTTCAAGCAAATTATCTTTTTTTGTTGAAGGACGGAGCAAAAAAGTCTTCAGAATCTCGCCCAAGCTCTCGTCTAATATAGAGGCTGCGACAATGACTGCTCCGCGATCACTCTCTTCGGAAATCAGCTCATAGTAGTCAGAAAATAACTCAGCTGCTTCTGAACCTGAAAATTCTGACATAACATCTCTTTGAATTAACGCCCGCGTAATAGGCGCGAGCTTGCGAGCGTCCTAATTGACGCGTTTGTTAAGTGCAATAGAGTTCTCGATGCACTGCTTTCGTTATGTCCCAAATTGATTTATCAAAACTCTTTTTTATAATAACAGTGTTATTGAAATTGTTAGCCTCTGCCCAATCAATGGTACTTTGTGGATATGGATCTACTATAAAAAGGTTTGGTCGATATTGCTCAATTGGTTTCCATATATGCGTATCATGAACTATGTACTTTATGCCAACAAGAACAACTAAGCATGAGGAAGCAATAATCTCAGAATACCTATTCTGTGTATATTTAATCAGATCCCTATTTACGACCACACGCTTTCCCTCTGCATACATAGCCAAAACAGGACTCAAGTCAGAGTTGTTTTGGTCATTGCACCAAGCTTCTACTTCATGTGCGGTCGACACCGCTTTAGTTTCAAGACCCTCCACATACGTTCCACAACCTATCATAGTATTACCTGACATAATCAGGCCATTTGGAAGCTGAGGTAGAAAATTGGAAGAGCCATGTGGCTTTAATAAATTAACTCCATTGCCGCTAGCATTATAATCAACATTAAAGCCATTGCTGGCGAGGGATTGCTCTATCAATAGATCATAATTTAAAGTTGTGATATTTATCTGTCCCATACAGCTTCGCAGTTTGTTAAATAAACGTACATAAGCATTGTCTGGTCTAGTGGAAAATTTTGATAAATAACAAGCTAGCTCTTTCTGTAGTAGGTTTATGAGCCTGCTGTCATCAGCAATAGTAGCCATGCCCGCTTCGAAGCCATAAGCGTTAAATACTGATTTTGAATCGGAGTCTAGTCTATAAAATGCTCCCTTCAAGCCTTCAAGATCGTTAAATAAGTCATTGCCGAGAGGAGGGTTTTTTGGCAAGCATCCACCTGAACCAAAACTTGCCCCTGCTCCAAAAACTATACTAATCAGAATGTTTCTCCATCGCCGGAAAGGCACTTAACGCCTTGCTCACCGGAAAAATTCGAGCGGAGCGAGTATTTTGTCCGGTGGAGCTACTTGTTATGCGCATTTCTGCTTCAGCCACTGATTAAATTCCTTGATTGCATTACTTGCTATGGACTCGAATTCGTGCAAGGAGGTGAACTTATATTCAATAAGCTCTCCGCTGCTAGTTGGGACATAGAGCCTTGGATGCTTGGGTATATGAACTTGCTGTTCTATTAACCCTCTGTCAGAAATATGCGACGAAATGAATTTCAGATTATTATGATTTCCATTGGAGTACAGCTCGTCATCAGACAGGCCGTTTAGCCGAAGCAGTTTCGCAGAGGTATTTCTTATGTAAGTGGCGTACCTGTATGCGACGTAATCAACTACTTCGCTTGTATCCTGGAATACAAGTGGCCTTCCATCGAACGACCCGTCGTATTTTTTTTCTTTTCGTGATTTCCCGTGAACTTTGGGGCAGCTATTACGTGTTAAGAAGTGAGTAAAAGTAGAAGCGATTGTTGTTACTGTTTTGAATAGACGCCCCTTGTAATAATTCGGCTGGGAATTTAGCACAACAGAAACTTCGTCAGATGCAATAAACGCGCATAAGAATATGTTTTTTGCATTTGTTGGGGCCTTGCGACGCAACACATCGTAAGTTGCTTCAAACGCCTCTCTCATCGCAACATCAAACTCGCCATTCGATACATTGTTTTTTAGATATTTCTTGCTTAAACCAATACCATCAAGCCTCACACAGAGATAACTACTTGACGGAGAAGTGCCAAGCCGCTCTGACTGCTCCTCGTTTTTTTTATAGTGATCTACCCTAGAGCAGAGATTTTCAATCTCTTCTTTTTCTTCCATGTTCTACCTTCTTTTACGCATAACGCCGTGCTCTGCGGCAAATTTGGAGCGCAGCGGAAAATTTGTCCGGCAGCAGCGCCTTGTTATGTGAATATATTCTCGAAAATCCATTTTTCAAATAGATAATGGTTACTAGGTACTAACCCAAGTTTTTCTGAGTCTGCTAATGCCCTTTTTATCGCATAGTAAGCATGATCAAAAATGTTTATTTCGAGCCACTCTTCATCTCGTTTATCATGGTGCTTCAATCTATTTTGATGCCAATTCCATTCGTTGAAAGCATCTTTTCTAGTGCGATCACCTGCAATATTTAACCCCGTCTTTTCTCGAGCCTTCTCAATGCTATCCCAGGTTTCCTCCGCAGCAGACTTTTCTCCTTTTTGTTTTAGGACACCGGAGAAAATTCCATCTGCAGCTGCGGCCAAAGTGATGGACGAAAGCCTCCTCCCGCTCAGAAATAGATCAATTGCATCCTCTAGCTGCATAAGCGCTGCTTCGGCTTTTCCAATCTTTATCGGGTCTTCATATCCTAATGTTGCCATAGGAGATCGTTTAGGAGCTTCTTGATCCATTTTTGAAAGATCGACCGAAATATTTAGCCATACAAAGCTTGAGCTAACATCCTGTGTCAGCTCATCGGTGCTCTTTTTTCCACTATCTTCCGTAAATGTAACCCCATCGCCTTCTGGAAATGCACTAGCCCAATAGCCCAGCCCCCTGAGTTGATTGATAGACTCTCCTATTTCCGACTCCCTGCCGATAACGTCAGCGGCGTTCCATAGTAGATTGCCCGAGTATTCATGGTGAGGGGGAAGAAGCACAGCGAGCAATTTATTCATCATTTACTATCTCTCTTCACATAACAGCGTATTCAGTCGAACGATTCGACATATCTTTTTTCGACATAATTCTTAACAGGCCACCGTATATAATTCCGATAAACCCATAGCATTTAGCAACTTACCCAGGAAGCGAGAACCTTTCGCATCTGACAAAACTCGAACGAGCGGCCTATTTCCGGGGGACTCCATGCACATTTAAGTCGCAATCCGAACCAAAGATCAATGACTTAGCGAATTTTGAGATATCTCCTACACGCACTTGCGCTCCGTTCTGTTGAGCACGGGCTTCCATAGCCCAAGCCAGCTATGGGTAAGGAGAACGCTATGAGTAATAGAGCCACAGATATTCCGGGTTTCATTCCTGACAAGCCCGTAAGGCTACTTGATCAAGCCCGTGCCTGGCTGCGCAAAGCTATTCAATAAAGGCGGCTATGGTGTCGTCAGCGATGCTCCTGCGCAGCGAGAGAGTTTTAATAGCCACAAAAAAGCCCGGCTTAGCCGGGCTTGCGCTGTTCATTCATAATTAACCGCTTACCGCTTTCTCCGAATGGCTCACCAGCATTCCTTCCTCTACAACAAACCCAATAATTTTCTCCAGCCCCTCCACATCATTTCTTAAATTGGAAAACGCCCAGGGCTTTTGTCCGCGCATGCGGTTGGTGTCTGATGCCATGATGCCGAGATCGGCGCCCACCATCGGTGCGAGATCGATTTTGTTGATGACGAGCAGATCTGACTTGGTAATGCCGGGGCCGCCTTTTCTCGGGATTTTTTCGCCGGAGGCCACATCGATAACGTAGATGGTGAGGTCCGCCAGTTCTGGCGAAAAGGTGGCGCTAAGGTTGTCGCCGCCGCTTTCCACAAACACTACGTCCAGGTTGCCGAATTTACGCGCCAGGTTTTCTACTGCGGCCAGGTTCATGGAGGCGTCTTCACGGATGGCCGTGTGCGGGCAACCACCGGTTTCCACACCAACGATACGTTCCGGTTCCAGAGCCTGCGCTTCGGTGAGGATGCGCTGGTCTTCTTTGGTATAAATATCGTTGGTGACTACGGCGATGTGGTAATCGTCGCGCATGGCCTTACACAGTTTTTCCAGCAGGGCCGTTTTTCCGGAACCTACTGGGCCGCCGATACCAACGCGCAGGGGGGATTTATAATCGGTTGTCATGGTTGTCTCCGTTGTGTGGTGCCTATCGAGGTGTTGGGCTTCACGTGTAAGCACGCTCCCACATCAATTTTTCACGGCTGTGCTGCCGCAGCTGCTTTGTTAGATGCTCTTCTTTGTTTGGTGCCCTTCTTGAACCTGCCTTATGATCGGAAGAGCCGGCAGTATTGGGTTTCGTGCAGGCAACTGGCGATGGCCATGGCGGGAGAGGAGGAGCCAATATCGTCGTCATCCATGGCCAGGGCGTGCTGGGTAATCGCGGCCAATTGATCACTGAAACGATAGAGCTCTCTCTGCCCATCACTCTGGCCAAGAGGAATTAACTTCACGGCCACGATCACCATGTTTTCCAGCCAACTCCATAGGTAACCGTTGAGCGCTTGCTGCAGCTCGATGCCCCAGCGGGCACTCGCCAGGGCGAAACCTGCTAATTGGGTTTGCGCCAGCGCATCGCGCCATTCGGGTTGCTGCAGCTCTGGCCAATTCGCAGCGTCTGGGAGCCTGTCCAGTACCATGGTGAGGGCATGGCCACGCTGACATTCTTCCATGCGCAGCTCACGGGTTTCCCGCCAGGCCAACAGGGTGTGCGCCCAATGGGTAAAGGCTTCACGATCCTGATGGCAACTGGCGTGATAGAGCCGCGCTAGTACCGGTAATTCCAAGGTTTGGACGCTGCTTTGCAGCAGGGATTCGAGCCAACAATGCAGGTCATCCGCATTTTTGATCCAGCCACACTCCACCGCCCACTCCATGCCTTGCGAATAGGTAAAGGCACCGATGGGCAGCGATGGGCTGATCAATTGCTGCAAACGAAAGAAGGCGCTGTTATTCATGAGGCGATCAGCCTGCCAGCAGCATTAACGCGAGGGCGGCACCCCCAGCCACAATGGCGCGCAGAGCGGGAGCAATTCGCTGTAACTGCTGGCCTAGCACCAAGCCGGCTACCATTAGCACCATAGAGCTGACGAAGAAGCCTGGCGCAAACCCGCCCATGCCACCGCTCATTTCCACCCCGTGGGCCCAGCCGTGCGCGCCCAATAGAACAGCCACCACGCAAGCCGCCTTGCCCCGCGAGCCCGCTGGAAACGCCAACGCTGCGGCGAACGACAACGCTGATGCCGTAATCAACCACTCCATGGCCACATGGCCGCCCAGTGCCACGCCACCAACAAAACCCGCCGCCAAGCTAACGCCTGCAGCAATCAACGCGAAGCGTTTTTCTTGCAGGCGAATACCGGCCAGTAAGGCGCCGAACAGCACCAAGGCCACAAGGTGATCCATGCCGGTAATTGGATGCATGAGCCCGGCGGTAAAACCGCCATGAACGTGGCCGCCTTCGCCGGTATGGGCCATCGCGGCCATGGGGCTTATGGCAAGCCCACAGGTAATAACAGCAGCGGTAAGCTTGTGTTTTGTGTTGTTCATGCTGTGCTCCTTTAACGTACCTGTGCCCTTTGGCACCGTGAGAAATCAGTGGTTGTGAGTGTGCGAGTGTGGCTTTTCGTGGGAATGGCTGTGCGCATGACCATGGGAATGGCCACCGCCTTGCTGATAAGCACCCGCTTCCGGTTCGAAGGGGGCCTGCTCAACCTGTACGTCCACGCAGGTGTCGGCGCCCGGAAGCTGACGCACCATGTCGTCGAGCACATGGTCGTGCTGGTAACGAACAAAGCCGGTTTCGATCTGCAGCGGAACGTGACGGTTGCCCAGGTGATAGGCCACCTTGGTTAGCATCAGTGCATCACTGCAAACAATGGTGGAAACGGTTTCGTTGGCGGCCAACACCTTGACCAACACTCCGTCTGCATTGGTAAGCACATCCCCACCGCGAAGCAGGGTGCCTCGCTCTAGGAATAGGCCCACGCCTTCGCCGGATGTCAGCTGCACTTTTTGCCGGCTTTTGATCCGTGCATCGAGCGGTAGGCTGAGGGTTTTTAGTCTCGCCGGATCGATTTTTTCCAGCGCGACGGTATCGGTAATTTTTTTCGTCAGTTCGATCATGCTTGTCTCGTAAACAATGCGTTAAAACAAAAAATAGCGCTGCGCCATTGGCAACACTTCCGCCGGTTCGCACGTTAGCAGCTGGCCATCGGCACGTACTTCATAGGTCTGTGGATCCACTTCCAGGTGTGGCAGCCAATCATTGAGCAACATGTCTTTCTTTTTCACTGTGCGGCAGCCTTTCACCACACCAATGCGGTTGGCTAATGTGAGTTGCTCAGGGATACCCGCATCCATGGCGGCCTGGGAGATGAAGGTCATGGTGGTGGCTTGGCGAGCCTTGCCGTAGGCCCCAAACATGGGGCGGTAATGAACTGGCTGGGGTGTAGGGATGGATGCGTTAGGGTCGCCCATCTTGGCCATGGCGATCATGCCGCCCTTAATGATGAGGTTGGGCTTTACCCCAAAAAAGGCCGGGCTCCACAGTACCAGGTCGGCGAGCTTGCCCACTTCCACCGAGCCTATTTCATGGGCCATGCCATGGGCTAATGCCGGGTTGATGGTGTACTTGGCTACGTAGCGTTTGGCGCGAAAATTATCATGTTCGGATGGGTCGCCCTTTAGGGAACCGCGCTGCACTTTCATCTTGTGGGCCGTTTGCCAGGTGCGCATCACCACTTCGCCCACACGCCCCATGGCCTGGGAGTCTGAGGCAATCATGGAGAACGCACCAAGATCATGAAGGATGTCTTCCGCGGCAATGGTTTCGCGGCGAATGCGGGATTCAGCAAACGCTACGTCTTCTGGAATACTCGGATCCAAATGGTGACAGACCATGAGCATATCGAGGTGCTCATCGGCGGTATTCACCGTGTAAGGTCGCGTCGGGTTTGTGGACGAAGGCAGCACATTGGCAAGCCCAGCAGCGCGAATAATATCCGGCGCATGGCCGCCCCCGGCTCCCTCGGTGTGATAGGTATGGATGGTGCGATCTTTGAACGCGGCGATGGTGTCTTCCACAAAGCCGGATTCGTTCAAGGTGTCGGTGTGGATCGCCACTTGAGTATCCGTTTCTTCTGCAACCGAAAGGCAGTTGTCGATTGAGGCGGGGGTGGTGCCCCAGTCTTCGTGCAATTTCAGGCCAATGGCGCCGGCGCTGATCTGTTCGCTCAGGGATTCCGGCAAGCTGGCGTTACCTTTGCCAAGGAACCCCAGATTCATTGGAAAGCAATCCGCCGCTTCCAACATTCGGGCCATGTTCCAGGGCCCGGGCGTCACTGTGGTGGCATTGGTGCCGGTGGTGGGCCCGGTGCCGCCACCGATCATGGTGGTGACCCCGGATGCTAATGCTTCGTCGATCTGCTGCGGGCAGATAAAATGGATATGCGAATCAATCCCCCCCGCCGTAATGATGCTGCCTTCACCAGCAATCACATCGGTGCCGGGGCCAACAATGATATCCACATTCGGTTGCACATCTGGGTTACCCGCCTTGCCAATGGCCGCAATTCGCCCGTTCTTAATACCGATATCCGCTTTAACGATCCCCCAGTAGTCGAGGATCAAGGCATTGGTAATGACCAGGTCCATAACCTTCGCCGAAGGCAGCTGGGATTGGCCCATGCCATCACGAATTACCTTGCCGCCGCCAAATTTCACTTCGTCACCATAGACGGTGAAATCTTTTTCTACCTGGATCCACAGATCGGTATCGGCCAGGCGTACCCGGTCACCTGTGGTGGGCCCGAACATGTCGGCGTAGGCTTGTCTGGACATTGTTGCCACGATGATTCTCCTGTTCTTGCATCTACCGGCTGGTTATCGGCAGCCTTTCCGAAATGCGGTGTTGTACAGGCGCCGGCCTGCTTCCCATGGCGCTATTTCCACGGGCAAGTTCGGCCCTAAAGACAGGCGCGACTCAAAGCGGCCCCATGACCTTGCCCTGAAACCCGTACACTTTTCTTTGTCCCGCATACGCCACCAGCTCTACTGTCCGGCTCTGCCCTGGCTCAATGCGCACGGCGGTGCCGGCCGGAATATTGAGCCGGAAGCCTCGGGTTTTTTCTCGGTCGAACTGCAGGGCATTGTTAGCTTCATAGAAGTGGTAGTGGGAGCCCACCTGAATGGGACGGTCGCCCGTATTGGCCACTTCCACGCTGAGCGTTTCCCGCCCAGGATTGATCTCGATGTCGCCGTTCTGAATAGCGTATTCGCCTGGAATCATTTGGCTTCTCCTATAGCGGATCGTCTTAAACGATGGGGTCGTGAACCGTTACCAGTTTGGTGCCATCGGGAAAGGTCGCTTCCACCTGCACTTCGTGGATCATTTCTGGCACGCCTTCCATCACATCCTGACGCTTGAGCAAGGTTCGCCCTTCGCCCATCAATTCGGCGACCGTTTTGCCGTCGCGAGCACCCTCCATAATGGTGGCGGTGATATAAGCGATCGATTCCGGATAGTTAAGCTTAACGCCACGGGCCTTGCGCCGTTCGGCCAGCAGCGCGGCGGTAAAAATCAACAGCTTGTCTTTTTCTCTGGGTGTCAGTTCCATGCTTTACCTTTTTGCCTTTCCTTACACCGTTATCAGGTGTTCCAGATTCGCGGTATCACCGCCGGTTTATTCAGGGTGGCCTGACGCAATAATTGCCAGACGGGAAGCATCAATGCTTGAATTTTTTCACAGCGAGTGCCGAGCACACGCATGACCAGAATGTCGTCAATCAGGGTGAGGCCGCAGGGCATGTCGGTGGCCTGCTTTTCAATGCATTCACGGGCCTGCTCCAGCAACTCCTCATTACTCCCCGTGGCTACAAATATTGCCTGCATGGGGAAATTACGCAGCCCAGAGGCCGCATTGAGGTGGCTGGGCTGATCCACCTTAAGGCGTTCAATCAGCAGCGGTTTACGGTCGCGGCTAATACGAAAACGGGCGTCGATTTTTCCCTCGTGAAACACTTCACTATTAACCGGCCGACCCAAGCAGGAAATTTCCCAGCCCATAAAATGGGCATCCCCGTGCAGATCGATCCGGGTGTCCATCTGTACCCGTGCCCCAGGGAAGAAAATATTTTCTTGGGGAAACCATTCCAGTGTCCCTCCTGCCTGAACGGTGAGCGTTTGGCTCACATGGGCGGTTTGCCCAGCGCTGCGGTAAAACTTGGTTGCCCCAGGGGTAGTGAGTAAGCCATGGGCCTGGCTCGATGCGGTAATGCTGATATCCAGTCCATCACCACCCACAACCCCCCCTGGTGGGTGCAGTAAATAGATGTGTGCGGTGTCCTGCTCTGGGTAGAAAGGGCGCTGAACGCGCAACGGTCCATAATGGTGCAATTCGGCCATGACGGTTTTCATGCCGCGCCCAGTTATGGCGCACTCAAGCTGCATATGCAGTTTTGCTTGCCATCCCTTATGCCTGCCTGTGGCCTTACTGTTCTGCCGGCCCGCTGCTACCGGTTTCTCTACGCTCACTGGCCTGGCCCCTTTGCCTGCTCTTTATCATGCACCAAATTTATGCAGCTTTTGTGCCACCTGCTAAAATAGAGGGCGGCTTATCACTTATAAGGGCTGAGACTTGTAGAGGGGCCATCACCGTAAGAGCGTTAGCGCGATCCATGGTATTGATTCTTATACGCCACCCCGTGCCCGTGGTGGTATGCAATGGCACTGGAGAGAAAGCGGCAACAAAAAAAGCCCGGCGATCGCCGGGCTTTTTTTGTATTGCCTTGCGGGTGGCGGCTATTCCACCGTTACCGACTTGGCTAGGTTACGAGGCTGATCCACATCGGTGCCGCGCAGCACCGCCACATGGTAGCTAAGCAGCTGCAGCGGTATGGTATAAACGATCGGGGCTACAGTGTCGGGCACTGAGGGCATGTTTAACACATGAATCCCTTCCCCTTCTTTTACGTGAGCATTCTTATCAGCAAACACATAAAGCTCACCGCCACGGGCACGGACTTCTTGCAGATTGGATTTCAGCTTTTCCAACAATTCATCATTGGGGGCCACCGACACCACCGGCATTTCGCTGTCCACCAAGGCCAACGGGCCGTGTTTAAGCTCTCCCGCTGCGTAGGCTTCGGCGTGGATATAGGAAATTTCCTTGAGCTTAAGGGCTCCTTCCAAAGCCACCGGAAATTGCACGCCACGCCCCAAAAACAGGGCGTGGTGTTTTTCCACAAACGCCTCTGAAAGTTTTTCGATGGGCTTGTCTAACGCCGCCGCCTGCTCGATCAAATTGGGCAGCTGACGCAGTTCTTCCAGAATTTTTTCGATCTCGCTGTCGGCCAGGCCTTTTTGGCGGCCCAGCGCTAACACGAGCATCAACAACCCAACCAGTTGAGTAGTGAAGGCCTTGGTGGAAGCTACCCCGATTTCCGGACCGGCTTTGGTGAGAAAAACCAGTTCTGATTCACGCACCAACGATGAGCTGTCCACGTTACACACAGCCAGGCGACCCACATAATTGGGTGACTGAGTATCACGCAGCGCTGCCAAGGTATCGGCGGTTTCACCGCTTTGGGAAATGGTGACAAAGAGAGTGCCTTCTGGCACCACGTGCTTGCGGTAGCGGAACTCACTGGCTACTTCGACCTGGCAAGGAATACCGGCAATGTCCTCTAACCAATAACGGGCCACCATACCTGCGTGATAGCTAGTACCGCAGGCGACGATTTGAACGGTTTTAACCTTATCGAAAATAGCAGGCGCTTTTTCACCGAAAGACTCAATCAGGGTAGCCGGGCTATCAATGCGATCTTCCAAGGTTTTCTGAATAGCTGCGGGCTGCTCGAAAATTTCCTTCTGCATATAGTGGCGGTATTCGCCCTTTTCCGCATCTTCATGGGTGCCATCAAACTCGTGAGCTTCGCGTGTTACCGGCTCACCTGCTGCATCCACTATACGCACGCTATTGGTTGTAATTTCTGCCTGGTCACCCTCTTCCAAAAAGATGAACCGGTTGGTTACTGGCAACAAGGCCAGTTGGTCGGAGGCGATATAGTTTTCATCAATCCCCAGGCCGATGACCAGCGGGCTACCAGAGCGCACGGTAACCAACTTGTGCGGCTCAGAAGCATGAATAACACCCAGTGCGTAGGCACCATCGAGTTTCTTTGTGACCGCTTGCACGGCGTCGAAAAGATTCAACCCGTTATCCAGCGCCTGATGCACCAGATGCACAATCACTTCCGTATCGGTTTGGGAGTTGAACGTATAACCGCTGGCTTCAAGCTCGTCTTTGAGTGCCTGAAAATTTTCGATGATACCGTTATGCACCAGGGCCAAATCATCACCGGACATATGCGGGTGCGAATTAGGCTCCGAAGGCTTGCCGTGGGTAGCCCAGCGAGTGTGGGCAATGCCGGTGAAACCCTGGGTTTGTGCTTCCAGGACTGCCTCTTCCAACCCGGCCACTTTTCCCTGACGACGGACACGACTGATGCCCTTATCGTTGAGCAGCGCGACTCCCGCACTGTCGTAACCCCGGTACTCAAGTCGCTTGAGACCAGTGATCAAAATATTGGTCACATTCCGCTGGCCAATGGCCCCAACAATTCCGCACATAAATGCTCTTCCTTACCCTTTCTTGGGGCGCTGCCAATTAGCCACGTTGCGCTGTTGCGTTCGAGCAACCGCTAGGCCGTTGTCGCCCACATCCTTTGTAATAGTGCTGCCCGCACCTACAGTGGCATTTACGCCAATGGTGACTGGAGCAACTAGAGAGGAATTGGAGCCAATGAACGCTCCGTCTTTCAGCACGGTCTGAAATTTGTTGGCGCCATCATAGTTACACGTAATAGTGCCGGCACCCACGTTGACGCCTTTACCTATCTTGCTATCGCCGATATAGGTCAGGTGGTTTACCTTGGAACCCTCGCCAATGTAGGACTTTTTGGTTTCAACAAAGTTGCCTATCTTCGCTTTGTCGGCCAGTTCTGTTCCAGGGCGCAAGCGGGCATAGGGGCCTAGCTGACAGTGTTCACCCACAATAGCACCGTCAATGAGTGTGTTCGCTTCTATGACGGTGCCGGCGCCGATGTTGGCGTCTCGCAGAATACAGTTAGGACCGATCACCACACCTTCTTCGATGGTGACATCTCCCTCTAAAATGACATTCACATCAATGATTACATCACTGGCGATCTGTACTCTGCCGCGAATATCCAGACGAGAAGGGTCCAGCAATGTTACCCCGTCACGCATCAAGGTTTCAGCCTGAGCCTGCTGGTAAATGCGCTCTAGCCTTGCCAATTGCACTCTGTCATTCACCCCGTCCACTTCCCAGCCTTCGTTGGGTTGCAGGGTTTGCACATTCAAGCCCGACTGTGACGCCATTGCGATCAGGTCAGTAAGGTAATATTCGCCCTGGGCATTATTACTGGAAAGCTTGGGCAAGCTTTCTTCTAGGAATCGCCGTGAACAGGCAAGAATGCCCGTGTTGATTTCCTGAATACTCAGCTCAGCTTCGCTGGCGTCTTTCTGCTCAACGATGCGCTGCACGTTGTTCTGACCATCACGAACGATACGGCCGTAACCGTTCGGGTCATCCAAGGTTAGGGTCATCAGCGCCAGGGTGCTATCGTCCACCGTGGCGACAAAGTCTTTTAGTGTTTCCGGGCGAATCAGCGGTACATCACCGTACAACACCAATACCATGTCTTCTTTTACATAAGGCATGGCTTGCGCAACCGCATGGCCAGTACCGAGCTGTTCAGCTTGCTCTGCCCAAGCCACTTGCTCACCAGTGACCGAGGCTTTCACCTGTTCGCCACCATGGCCGTATACGATGACGGTATTGGCTGGTTCCAGCGACGCTGCCGCGTCTACCACATGCTGCACCATTGGCTTGCCGGCCACTGCATGAAGCACCTTTGGCAAAGCGCTCTTCATCCGCGTCCCTTTACCCGCCGCCAGAATCACTACTGCTAGACTCATACCCTATCCTTGTCTTTTACATGCCGGTACCGTTATACCACTGTGCCGCCTCTGATTCGCACAGGACCTATTCCAACCGGGCGCTCACTATACGACAGAAACAAAAAAGGGTAGCACTTGGCTACCCTTTCCTGTGTTGAAGAATTGCAAAAGATACTTACCGCTTATTCTTCAATTGTTGAATGGCACGCAGCTGTGCAACGGCCTCTATCAGAGTTGCAGCGGCACGGGAGTAATCCATTTCGGAACTCTTGCCTTCCAACGCTTCTTTGGCACGGGCTTTAGCACGCTCAGCTTCTGCAGCGTCCATATTTTCAGCGCGTTCAGCCGTATCTGCCAGTACGGTCACCAGCTTCGGCTGCACTTCTAAGAAGCCACCGGATACGTAGAACACTTCTTCTTCACCATTCTGCTTCTTCACCCGTACCGGGCCCGGCTTCAGCCGGGTCAGCAGCGGGGCGTGGCCGGGCATGATACCGAGGTCACCTTCCACACCGGAAGCTACCACAATTTCAACCAAGCCGGAGAACAGCTGGCGTTCTGCACTTACAATGTCGCAATGCACGGTCATCGCCATTTGCTTGTCTCCCAGGTGCAGGTTACTTGCTACGCTTGTTGTAGGCTTCAATCACTTCGTCGATAGAGCCCTTCATGTAGAAGTCCTGCTCCGGGATGTGATCGTAATCACCGCCAAGGATGCCCTTAAAGCCCGCGAGGGTGTCTTTCAGGGAAACATACTTGCCCGGGGAACCAGTAAATACTTCGGCCACAAAGAACGGCTGAGACAAATAACGCTCAATCTTACGGGCACGAGATACAATCAGTTTATCGTCTTCTGACAGTTCGTCCATACCCAAAATAGCGATGATGTCTTTCAGCTCTTTAAAGCGCTGCAGTACGGTTTGAACGCCACGTGCAATGTCGTAGTGCTCTTGACCGATAACCAGCGGATCCAGCTGACGCGAAGTGGAATCCAGCGGGTCAATCGCCGGGTAGATACCCTTAGACGCGATATCACGGCTCAAGGATACAGTGGAATCCAAGTGCGCGAAGGTGGTGGCCGGAGACGGGTCAGTCAAGTCATCCGCAGGTACATATACCGCCTGAACGGAGGTAATGGAACCGGTCTTGGTGGAAGTAATACGTTCCTGCAGAACGCCCATCTCTTCCGCCAGAGTCGGCTGGTAACCTACCGCTGAAGGCATACGGCCCAACAGTGCAGATACTTCCGTACCCGCCAGCGTATAACGGTAAATGTTATCCACGAAGAACAGTACGTCGCGACCTTCGTCACGGAACTTCTCGGCCATGGTCAGACCGGTCAGCGCTACACGCAGACGGTTACCAGGCGGCTCATTCATCTGACCGTACACCAGCGATACTTTATCCAGTACGTTGGAGTCCTTCATTTCATGGTAGAAGTCGTTACCCTCACGAGTACGCTCACCCACACCAGCAAACACGGAGAAACCGGAGTGCTCAATCGCGATGTTCCGGATCAGCTCCATCATGTTTACGGTTTTACCAACACCCGCACCACCGAACAGACCAACCTTACCGCCTTTGGCGAAAGGACAAACCAGGTCGATTACCTTGATGCCGGTTTCCAGCAGTTCGTTAGTGGCTGCCTGATCCGCATAAGTAGGCGCTGCACGGTGAATCGGCATACGCTCTTCTTCACCGATGGGGCCCGCTTCATCAATCGGGCGACCCAGCACGTCCATGATACGGCCCAAGGTTTTGGTGCCCACAGGAACCTGAATCGGTTCACCGTTATCAGTCACGCCAAGGCCGCGCTTCAGACCTTCGGTGGAGCCCATGGCAATAGTCCGCACTACACCGTCGCCCAGCTGCTGCTGAACTTCCAGGGTAGTTTCAGTACCGTCCACGGAGAGGGCGTCATATACCTTCGGTACGGCTTCGCGTGGAAATTCCACGTCGATCACGGCACCGATGATCTGAACAATACGACCGCTACTCATGCTTGCATCCTCTTAACTTGCGTTTTTGCCACGTTAATCTGCTTGACGATTAAACCGCAGCAGCACCACCAACGATTTCGGAGATTTCCTGCGTAATAGCAGCCTGGCGTGCCTTGTTGTACACCAATTGCAGATCACGAATGATGTCACCAGCGTTATCACTGGCAGCCTTCATGGCAATCATACGTGCTGCCTGCTCACAGGCATTGTTTTCAACCACACCCTGATACACCTGAGACTCAATGAACCGCACCAGCAGTTCGTCGAGCAGCTCTTTCGGGGCTGGCTCGTAAATGTAGTCCCAGTGGCGCTTCAGCTCTTCATCACTACCCGCTTCCAGCGGCAGCAACTGAATATTCTTGGGCGACTGGGTCATGGTGTTCACGAATTCGTTGTACACGATGTACAAACGGTCGATTGCACCGCTTTCGTAGGCATCCAACATCACCTTGATGGAACCGATTAAATCATTCAGGTGCGGGGTATCCCCCAAGCCTGTGATATTCGCTTCCACATTGCCGCCAACGCTCTTGAAGAAAGACATGCCCTTGGAACCGACTACGCAGTAGCTGGTTTTGGCACCCTTTTCTTCCCATGCCTTCGCGCTTTTGACGACGTTCTTGAGCAGGTTCACGTTGAGGCCACCGCAGAGGCCCCGATCGGAGCTCACTACGATGTAGCCAACGTTTTTAACTTCCCGCTCTTGCAGGTAAACGTGCCGGTATTCCAGATCGGCGTTAGCCAGGTGAGCAACCACCTGACGCATACGGCTGGCGTACGGCTTACTGGCCGTCATACGCTCTTGCGCCTTACGCATCTTGGAGGCTGCTACCATTTCCATTGCACGAGTAATTTTCTTCGTGCTCTGGACGCTGGCAATTTTGCCTTTGATCTCTTTACCGCTGGCCATAGGAACGTTCCTTTATCAGCGAATTACCAGGTCTGGGTAGCTTTGAACTGATCGAGAGATTCTTTAATCTCAGCTTCGATCTCGCCGTTGTAGTCACCCTTCTCGTTGATTTTATCCATCAACGCTTTCTTTTCGCTGTTCATGTAGTCCAGCAGTGCAGCTTCAAAGGCGCCGATTTTTTCGACTTCCATACCTTTTAGGTAACCTTCGTTAGCGGCGTACAGCACAACACCCATTTCAGCAACGCTCATCGGGCTGTACTGCTTCTGCTTCATCAGCTCGGTAACGGCTTGACCATGCTCCAACTGCTCACGAGTAGAATCATCGAGGTCGGAAGCGAACTGAGCGAATGCAGCCAGTTCACGGTACTGAGCCAGAGCCAAACGAATACCACCACCCAGCTTCTTAACGATCTTGGTCTGGGCTGCACCACCTACACGGGATACAGACACACCGGCGTTCATCGCCGGGCGAATGCCGGAGTTGAACAGGTCGGTTTCCAGGAAGATCTGACCATCGGTAATGGAAATCACGTTGGTCGGTACGAAAGCAGAAACGTCACCACCTTGGGTTTCAATGATAGGCAGAGCGGTCAAAGAACCGGTCTTACCTTTCACTTCACCGTTGGTGAACTTCTCAACATAATCTTCGTTTACCTTGGCGGCGCGCTCCAGTAGACGGGAGTGCAGGTAGAACACGTCACCAGGATAAGCTTCACGGCCCGGCGGACGACGCAGCAGCAGGGAGATCTGGCGATACGCCCACGCCTGCTTGGTCAGATCATCATAAACGATCAGTGCATCTTCACCGCGATCACGGAAATACTCGCCCATGGTGCAGCCAGCAAACGGTGCCAGGAACTGCATGGAAGCCGGATCAGAAGCGGAGGCCGCAACGATGATGGTGTTTTCCATCGCGCCGTGCTCTTCCAGTTTGCGCACCACGTTAGCAATGGTGGACTGCTTCTGGCCGATGGCGACGTAGACACACTTAATGCCGGAGTCTTTCTGGTTGATAATCGCATCAACCGCCACGGCGGTCTTACCGATCTGGCGGTCACCAATGATCAGCTCACGCTGACCACGGCCGATTGGCACCATGGCATCGATGGACTTGTAACCGGTTTGAACAGGCTCGTTAACTTCACGACGCCAGATAACGCCGGGCGCTACCTTTTCAACCGCATCGGTTTGCTTGGCTTCGATCGGGCCTTTACCGTCAATCGGATTACCTAGAGCGTCAACAACACGACCCAGCATTTCGGGGCCAGTGGGGACTTCCAGAATACGACCGGTACAACGAACTTTTTGGCCTTCGGCTAGGCCCAGGTAATCACCCAGCACCACGGCGCCGACAGAGTCTTGCTCCAGGTTAAGGGCCATGCCGTAGATGCCGCCCTCAAACTCGATCATCTCGCCGAACATCACGTCGGCCAGACCATGAATGCGCACAATACCATCAGATACGGAAACCACCGTACCTTCGTTGCGTGCTTCGGTGGAGGTATCAAGTTTCGCAATGCGCGACTTGATAATCTCGCTGATTTCGGACGGGTTGAGTTGCTGCATCTCTAATCCCTCAAACTCAAGAGTTCAGTTGCTCTGCCAAGCGATTAAGCCGGCCGCGCACACTGCCATCAATTACGGTATCGCCGGCTCGCACCAGCACGCCCCCAATCAAAGATTGGTCGACGGAAGTTGTGACATTCACTTCCGTACCAAGGCGTTTCTTAAGCGCTGCTACCAACTTGTCGGTAGCAGCATCGTCCAACTCGAATGCAGAGATCATCTCCACATCGGTGAACTGCTGCTGTTCGGCCAGAAGCTCGTGGAACAGTTGCAGGATGATCGGCAAAAGCGGCAAACGCTTATTCTGCGTTAGCTGCGCAACAAAGTTGCGACCGCTTTCGTCCAGCTCATCACCACAGACTTCTGCAAAAGCAGAAACCTTGGTGGCGTCATCCAGTTCCGGCTGGTCAAGGTAGGCACGCATGGAGGCATCACCTGCCACTGCTGCTGCCAGGCCCAGCATCTTCTCCCACTGCTCCAGGGCATCGTGTTCTTTAGCGAACACAAATGCGGCCTTGGCGTAGGGGCGTGCGATGGTGGTCAGTTCAGCCATGGGTTACCCGTATTCTCAGAGTTCAGCCGCCAGCTGCTCAAGCAACTGCGTGTGTTTGTCCTGGTTTACTTCGCCGCCCAGTACCTTTTCGGCACCGCTCAACGCCAGTACAGCTACATCTTTACGCAATTGCTCGCGAGCCTGATTAACCTCTTGGTCAATCTCAGAATGGGCTTTGGCAATCAGACGCTCACCTTCGGCGCGCGCTGCATCTTTAGCCTCTTCCACAATCTGATTAGCCCGGCGATTGGCCTGATCAATAATTTCGGCCGCCTTCTCTTTAGATTCTTTGAGATTGGCGGTCGCCTTTTCCTGCGCCAGTTCCAGATCACGCTCTGCCCGATCCGCGGCACTTAGGCCTTCGGCAATCTTCTGCTTACGCTCATCCAGCGCCCGTGAAATCGGGGGCCAAACGAACTTCATGCAGAAGAACACAAACAGGGCAAACCAAATGGCCTGGCCAATTAGTGTCGCATTAATATTCATGCCAACACCTCAATCCGCGTTGCTTTAGATTTCCCTAAATCGGGGCTTAAACGTTAAAGCGCGATTTACTGGAAAATCAGCAGGAACGCGATAGCGATACAGATAATTGGCACAGCATCCAGCAGACCAGCAATGATGAACATGCGGGTTTGCAGCATCGGAGCCAGCTCCGGTTGACGAGCCACAGACTCAAGGAAACGACCACCCATCATGCCGAAGCCCAAACCTGCGCCGATGGCCGCCAGGCCAGCTACGATAGCAGCAGCAAGAAATTGAATGCCTTCCATCTTTACACTCCCGTTAAGTGCTTGGTTGGTTTAATTAAAAACCGGTTTAAAAAAACTGTTACTTACTTAAATCAGTGCTCTTCGACCGCCATGCTCAAATACACGATGGTCAGAACCATGAAGATAAATGCCTGCAGGGTGATTACCAAAATATGGAACACCGCCCAAGGCCAGGCACCGATGAATTGCCAGGTGCCCATCATCGCTGCCAGCAGAATAAATACAAACTCACCCGCGTACATATTACCGAACAGTCGCAGGCCCAGAGATACCGGCTTGGCCAGTAGAGCAATGGTTTCCAGCAACAGGTTAATCGGGATCAGAAGCGCCTTGACCACCGGGTTGCCGGATTCAAAAGGATGCAACGCTAGAGTACCCACAAAACCGCCCACACCCTTAGTCTTAATGGTGAGGAAGATAATCAGGAACATCACGCTGAAGGACATACCCAAGGTAATGTTCGGGTCGGTGCTGGGAACAATCTTGAAATAGGCTTCGTGTGCACTCCAACCGAAGAAGGTCACCATCACCCATTCAAATGTCTTCGGAATGAAATCCACCGGGATCAGATCCATCAGGTTCATCAAGAACACCCAACAGAAGATCACCAACGACAGCGGCGCAATCAACTTGCTCTTGCCGTGGAAAGAGTCACGCACCTGTGTATCGATAAACTCAATGATGATTTCCACAAAATTAAGGAAACCAGAAGGCACACCGGCAGTCGCTTTACGCGCGCCCAACCAGAACAACAGGCACATGATAATGCCAAGACCGCCAGACCAAGCTAAGGAGTCAACGTGAAAGGCTGCAAAACCCATATCTTTGGCTTCGGTGCCGTTACACGCCATGGTCCAGGTTGCCTGGCTCAGAGTCTCCGCATGACCGTGACATTCACGGACATAGCCTTCCGGCAGTTTGCCATAGGTCAGATTGCCCAGATGGTGCTTGATATACTCGCCGGCGGAGTTCGCTGCCATGTCAAACCTCTATAGAGAGCCGATGCCTACAGGCTAGTCATTGTGCCTGTCTTGCCCTGCTGTTTGCCCGTCGAGGCGTGCTACCTGAATCCAACCCACAACCTGGGCTAGCAAGAAGCCTAACAGCAGAACCATTGCAATTTTCATTTCCCGCGCTTCAGGGACCTTGGAGAATGTTAGCCAGAACAGCAATAGCATAATTGCGATCTTGCCCATCTCGGCCCGCATTGCTGCGGTAGCCATACGCTTTGGCGCACGGTTGCCTGGGTGCATCCATATCTGGAAGCCACCCCAAGCATAAGCGATCAGGCTGATAGTGCCGCCCCAGACAGCCACTAGACCGGCGAACACGCCAGCCAGCCCGGTTACCAGCAACCCAAATACCACTATCGTGGTCAGTTGAGCGCACATTAAGCCCCAGAACAATGCTCTGTTGGGCTGAAATTCGTTGCTGGTCACCTTGAGCCTCTTGGCTGATGCAAAATGATGCCGCACCAAGCGCTAAGGTCTCGAGCACCCCTGATCTTTAGCGCGGCGAAGTATATGGAGTTGGCACGCAAGTGGCAACCGTAACGGGCGGATTGTTCGGCAAACTTTAGGGTTTGTTGGCGACTTTCTTTCACCTGATCTCCACAAAGCAGGGCTGAACACAGTTCATGAAAAAGCACCGCCTATTGAGATATTTTTGTATACCCCCGCTCAGCCTTCCATCCTGCCTGCAATAGCGCAAATGGGGCGATCGCCAAACCCTGATCTCTGCCATCAAGGTCCGCACGGCTAACGAGATGCTACGGAAACAGCTAGTTGCAAATTATCCCTTCGGACAGCAATACGCAGGCCTGCTATTTGATGTGAGCCAAAATGCCATCCAATTCATCCAAGCTGTTATAGCTGATCACTAGCTTGCCTTTTTTCCCCTGTTGTTGAATTTGCACCGGCGCCCCCAAGCGATCAGACAAGTCGCTGATTAGCGCCTTCACATTAGGGTCTTCTTTAGGGGCCGCCGGTTTCGCAGGTTTGGCTTTTTCAAAATCGCGGACCAGTTCTTCGGTTTGGCGTACTGACAGCCCTTTGGCCACCACGGTGCGGGCAGCCTCAACCTGTTTGTTGCCGGTCAGCGCTAACAGGGCGCGAGCGTGGCCCATTTCCAGGTCGCCGTGCTCCAGCAGCTTCTTAACGTCGGTCTCCAGGCTCATCAACCGTAGCAAGTTGGTCACCATGGCGCGGGATTTACCCACCGCATCGGCCACTTGCTGATGGGTGAGCCCGAACTCTTCTTTCAATCGGCCCAGCGCGATGGCCTCCTCCATTGGGTTGAGATTTTCCCGCTGGATATTTTCAATCAGCGCCATGGCGATGGCGGCTTCGTCGGGCACTTCGCGAATAACCGCTGGAATGGTGTCCAGCTCGGCCATCTGTGCGGCACGCCAGCGGCGCTCACCGGCGATGATTTCGTAACGCTTATCGCCCAATGGGCGCACCACGATGGGCTGCATCACGCCTTGGGCACGAATCGACTCAGCCAGTTCCTCTAGGGCATCGGGTGACATATCCCGGCGTGGCTGGTAACGGCCACGCTCCATGCACTCCACAGGCAGGTGGCGCAATTCGCCATCTCGGGGGCGCAGACTGGGCTCACCGCTCGTTTCGCCCTGATTCTGTAGGCTCACTTCTTCCTGATGCCGCTGGTAGGACTCGTTGCTGCTGAGCAGGGCATCCAGGCCCTTGCTGAGACCGCGTTTACGCTTTGCCGCCATGGTTAATCCTTGATGATACGCATGACGCCAGACGCTCGGCGCCTGACGCTGCGGACACACTCCGCCCGCCAAAAAAAATATTACCGGATGCCGCCATCATGACGCTGCGACAGGCTGGGCCTTGATGGCCTGCTCCCGGCGCAAAATCTCGCCGGCCAACGCCAAATAGCTAACCGCACCGCGGGATTTTGGATCATAGGTAATCACTGGCGCACCATGACTGGGCGCCTCCGCCAACCGCACGTTACGGGGAATAATGGTGCGATACACCTTGTCACCGAAATGGCTAATTAACTGGTTGGACACATCATTGGAGAGGCTGTTGCGTGGGTCATACATGGTGCGCAGTAAACCCCCGATGTGCAGCTTCGGGTTGAGTACCATGCGAATTTTCTCAATGGTGTTCATCAGTGCGGTCAAGCCTTCCAAGGCGTAGTACTCACACTGGATGGGCACTATTACTGAGTCTGCCGCCGTCAGCGCATTGACGGTGAGCATGTTCAGGGACGGCGGGCAATCAATAAGGATGTAATCGTACTGATCACGGACTCGCGCTAAGGCGTTACGCAAACGAAACTCCTTAGCACTCATGTCCAACAACTGAACCTCAGCCGCGGTCAAATCACCATTGGCGGCGATCAGATCAAACCCAGAATCTTCCGGGGTGTCCGTCACCGCCTGCTCGATAGCCACGTCATCGCACAGCACATCATAAATAGTGTAATCGGTATCAAACTTATCTACGCCTGACCCGGTGGTGGCATTGCCCTGTGGATCAATGTCCACGAGCATCACCTTCTTGCGGGTGGCCGCCAGCGACGCCGCCAGATTCACACTGCTGGTGGTCTTGCCCACGCCGCCTTTCTGATTGGCTACGGCAAATACGGTGGTCACTGCGTTCTCCTTGATTTTACGCCTGACGCTTGAGACAGGGTGCCTGACGGCCCCCGTTCACTATCAAGCTTTATTCACTACCACCAAGGTGCGAGGCTCATCCAAGCCCGGCACTGTCAGGGTGTGATGGCGCCCTTGCCACTGCGCCGGCAGGGTGGCCAGCTCTTCTTCTGTGCTGGCCGCTTTCATTGCCAATAGGCGGGTATTATCGGTCATTATGGGCGTCATCAACGCCAGCATATCCGACAAGGAAGCAAAAGCGCGACAAATGATCTGTGATGGGGCTTTACGGTACTGTTCCACGCGACCGTGCACAACCTCCACGTTATCCAACCCTAATTCGCGGCGGGCCTGACGGACAAAACGGGTTTTCTTACCGTTGGAATCCAGAAGCACAAAGGCTTGCTGCGGGCGAGCCACCGCCAGAATAACCCCGGGGATACCGGCACCGGTCCCCACATCCAGGGTATCGCCTTCTTCCAGGTAGGCCAATACAGCCAGAGAATCCAACAAATGGCGGGTCACCATTTCCTGTGGGTCGCGGATCGCGGTGAGGTTATAGGCCTGGTTCCATTTAACCAACAGATCCACATACGCGAGTAACAAGCGCTGCTGATCGTCGCTCAAGGAAAGGCCAAGGGCATCAATTCCCTGGGTCAGAGTGCTGGAAAGACTCATGCTTGTTGGGCGGCCTTCTTTTGATGGTGATGTTTTTTCAGGTAAATCATCAGTAAGGAAATAGCCGCCGGGGTGACGCCGGGAATGCGGCCCGCCTGGCCCAAGGTCTGCGGACGAATCTCGCTGAGCTTTTGCTTCACCTCATTGGATAGGCCTTTTACCTGGCCATAATCAAATTCCACCGGCAGGGCGGTGGTTTCTGCGGCCCGCAGTTTTTCGATTTCGTCTGCCTGACGATCAATATAGCCTGCGTACTTGGCAAGAATTTCCATCTGCTCAATGACTGCACTATCCGGGCGGTCCGCCAGCGCCACCGCTTCCGCTAAATTGGCGTAGGTCAGCTCAGGGCGCTTGAGCAGGTCGAGCAAATTGTATTCATGAGTCAACGGCTTTTCGATTAACGCATTCACCGCCTCGGCTTCTGGCGTTTTTGGCCGCACCCAGGTGGTTTTAAGACGCTGCTCTTCGCTGGCCATGCCGTCACGTTTGGCGTTGAAGGCCGCCCAACGTTCGTCACCCACCAATCCCAGCTCACGGCCCTTCTCTGTGAGGCGCAGATCCGCGTTGTCTTCACGCAGCAACAACCGGTATTCGGCGCGGCTAGTGAACATGCGGTAGGGCTCTTGAGTCCCCATGGTAATCAGGTCATCCACCAGTACGCCTATATAGGCTTCATCGCGGCGGGGGGTCCAGGCGTCTTTACCCTGACTCAGCCGGGCCGCGTTCAGGCCCGCCAGCAATCCCTGGGCGCCCGCTTCTTCGTAACCGGTCGTGCCATTGATCTGGCCGGCAAAGAATAGCCCCGGCATATGCTGAGTTTCCAGGCTGTGCTTGAGGTCCTGGGGATTAAAATAATCGTATTCGATGGCATAACCAGGGCGGGTGATATGGGCGTTTTCAAAGCCGCGGATGGAGCGCACCGCCTGCAGCTGCACATCAAACGGCAGGCTGGTGGAAATGCCGTTAGGATATAACTCGTGGGTATTGAGCCCTTCCGGTTCCACGAAAATCTGATGGCTGTCTTTGTCCGGATAGCGGTTTACCTTGTCTTCGATGGACGGACAATAACGCGGCCCCACCCCATCGATAACTCCGGTGAACATGGGGCTGCGATCAAAACCACTGCGGATAATGTCGTGGGTCTGCGCATTGGTATGGGTGATGTAGCAGCACACTTGCTGCGGATGCTCCTCCACCTTACCCAAGTAGCTCATCACTGGCAGCGGGTTATCCCCCCACTGCTCTTCCATCACCGAAAAATCCACGCTCTTGCCGTCAATCCGCGGCGGCGTACCCGTTTTTAGACGATCAACCCGAAACGGCAGTTCACGTAAACGGCATGCCAGTGCATTAGACGGCTGGTCACCGGCGCGCCCGCCCTGATGGTTATCCAGGCCAATATGGATCACACCGCCCAGGAAGGTGCCAGCGGTGAGTACCACCGCGTCGGCCATGAAACGCAGGCCCATGTTAGTGACCACACCCACACAGCGACCGTTTTCCACCACCAGGTCGTCCACCGCTTGCTGAAACAGGGTCAGGTTGGGCTGGTTTTCCAGGGTGCCGCGGATGGCGGCCTTATAGAGTTCCCGATCGGCTTGGGCACGAGTGGCGCGCACTGCTGGGCCTTTACGGGCATTGAGGACGCGAAACTGGATACCGCCTTTATCAGTGGCACGGCCCATGGCCCCGCCCAAAGCATCAATTTCACGGACTAGATGACTCTTGCCGATGCCGCCGATGGCTGGGTTACAGCTCATCTGACCCAGGGTTTCAATGTTGTGAGTAAGCAACAGCGTGGAAACGCCCATACGTGCGGATGCCAGTGCCGCTTCGGTTCCGGCATGGCCGCCGCCAATCACAATCACGCCAAATCGCTGGGAAAAATCCATGCTGCACTTACCTTGCAGGGCTGGCCTGCTGCTCAAAATATAGTCAACCGGGCGCGCTAGTATAGAGAGTACGCTTCACGCTGCAAGCCTCTCGCAATAGGCAGGAACCGAAAACCCTCGCCGCCAAGCCGATTACCGTAATCTTGCCGGTGCAAGCCGCAACTCAACCACCGCTCCTGCCACGCATAAAGTAGCTGAAGGCGCGCCCCCCAACACCGTGAAGGTGCCTGGGTGGCGAAAAGAGTTTTGAGCTTGGCCTGAATCGCACCGCCGGTTCCGTGTAAGCTATTGTACTCTATAACTCTGTTCTCACTTAACTAGGAACGCATTTGGAATCATTGAATATCTTTCTGCTGATCGGCACCGGTCTGATGTTCACCGGCCTGCTACTGGGTTCTCTGAGCGCTCGCTTCGGGGTGCCGTCCCTGCTCATCTTTCTAGTGGTGGGCATGGTGGCCGGGGAAGACGGCCTAGGCGGCATCGAGTTTGATGATTTCTCCACCGCTTATGTGATTGGCAATATCGCGTTGGCGGTGATTCTGCTCGATGGCGGCCTACGCACGCGATTAAGCACCTTCAAATTGGGCCTACGCCCCGCCCTTAGCCTGGCTACTTTAGGGGTGGCCATCTCTGCCGCCCTGGTGGGCGCTTTTACTACTTGGTTAATCGGGGTGGACTGGCGGGTGGGTCTGCTGCTGGGCGGTATTATCGGCTCCACCGATGCGGCGGCCGTTTTCAGTGTTATCAAAGGCGCTGGCGTCACCCTGAATGAACGTGTGGCAAGTACCCTGGAGATCGAATCCGGTCTCAACGACCCCATGGCCATCTTTATTACCCTGATGCTGGTAGGCATGTTGGTGGACCCGGATGCCCAGTGGGGCGCGGGGATGCTGGTCACTCTGATCCAACAGTTTGGTTTGGGCATCCTGCTGGGCTTGTTGCTGGGGGCCGTGATCAGCGAAGTGTTGCTGCGGGTGCGTAGCAACGAAGGGCTACATGCTTTACTGCTGTGCAGCGGTGGCGCCATGGTGTTTGCCATTACCAATTTGGTAGGCGGCTCCGGTTTTCTGGCGGTATACCTGACCGGCTTGGTAGCCGGTAATCGCCGGGGCGGCACCGGTGACAATGTGCTCAAAGCCATGGACTCCATGGCCTGGCTGGCCCAGTCCGGCATGTTTCTGATCTTGGGTCTGCTGGTGACGCCGTCGCGACTCATCGAAAACCTTCCCTATGCCCTCGCCGTGGCAGCCTTTTTGATGTTGCTAGCCCGCCCGCTATCCGTATGGATTAGTCTGCTACCCTTCCGTTTTACTTGGCGCGAAGAAACCTTTATTGCCTGGACCGGGTTACGTGGTGCCGTGCCCATTGTACTGGCCGTTTTCCCGCTACTGGCCGGCGTGGAACAAACCTATCTGCTATTTGATATTACCCTCGTGGTGGTGCTGATTTCCCTGCTTGGGCAAGGCGCAAGCCTGCGCTTTGTCGCCCGCAAACTGAAAGTCTCGGTGCCGCGCACCACCGAGCCGAAACAAACCGTGGCCCTGGCCGCCCCTCGCGATCGCTACTTGATGCAGTTTGAAGTGGAAGACGGCGCTAAGGCCGTAGGCAAGAGCTTGGGGGAACTGGGCGAAAACGAGCGCACCCCGTTGATTTTGTATCGCAACACGCGGGTGCTCAGCCTCAGTGATGACCCCAAAATTGAAGCCGGTGACTTGATTGCCTGGCTCGCACCGCTATCACACAAATCCGGCCTGTCCGACCTATGCCATAAATTAAGCAGTGATGAGAAACGTTATTACGGCGACTTCAGCGTGCTGGGCAAAACCCCGGTAGCGCAATTGATTGCGGTGTATGGGGTACAAGCCCCTCCACCACTCTGGCAAGGACTGACCGTGGCCGAGATCTTCACCAAACAAGTGGGAAAACAAACCGTAGTGGGTGATACGGTGCGTGTCAGCGGCCTGCGGCTAAGAGCAAGGTCTGTTGAAAACGGCACGGTCGTCATGGCCGGGCTGAAACTTCCCGGATAAGGCCGGCGCAAAGCACATGCAAAGTATGCTGTTATTGAGCCAATGTGCCGGCCTCCAAGCATAAAGCGCTGGTAAGAAGTTCGGGTAGAAGACCACTATAATGACATTGTCGCTTACCGATTTTTCCCCAGCATTGTGTTTACACCCATTCACCCTAACGCCAACCGTGCGGCGCCTTGGCAGTCAATGCCTTCATCCTTGAATTGCCCAACAATGCCTGCCCTGTTGCGCTGTCCGTTCCTGACAGTTAATCCGTTTTCTTAGGGTGATTGCTATGCCAACCTACAAGGCTCCCGTGCGCGATATGCGCTTTTTGATGAACGAAGTGTTCGATTTTGAGCGTCACTACAAGGCTCAGCCCAATGGTGAAGAAGCCACCCCCGATATGGTGGAAGCCATTATCGGTGAAATGGCCAAATTATGTGAAAACACTATTGCGCCCCTTTACCAGAGCGGTGACGAGGAAGGCTGTAAACTGGAAGATGGCGTGGTGACCACCCCGAAGGGTTTCAAAGAAGCCTACGACGAATTCATCGCTGGCGGCTGGCAAGGTCTGAGCCACCCGGTAGAAGTGGGCGGCCAAGGCCTGCCCATGTCTCTGGGCCTGATTAAACAGGAAATGATGGCCACGGCTAACTGGTCCTTTTCCATGTACCCGGGGCTATCTCTGGGTGCCATGAACACTATCCAGATGCACGGTTCCGAAGAACAGAAACAGGATTACCTGGTACCGCTCACCGAAGGCACCTGGGGCGGCACCATGTGCCTAACTGAACCTCAGTGCGGCACCGACCTGGGCCAGGTAAAAACCAAAGCCGACCCGCAGCAAGACGGTTCTTACAAAATCTCCGGTACCAAGATTTTCATTTCCTCCGGTGATCATGACCTAACCGAAAACATTATCCACATCGTGTTGGCCCGCCTACCCGATGCACCGAAAGGTACTAAGGGAATTTCCCTGTTCATCGTACCCAAGTACTTGCCCGGCAAAATCGGTGAACACAACGGCGTAAGCTGTGGTTCCCTGGAAAAGAAAATGGGCATCAAGGCATCCGCCACCTGCGTGATTAATTTTGATGAAGCCACCGGCTTTTTGATCGGCCCGGAACACGGCGGCCTGGAGTGCATGTTCACCTTCATGAACAGCGCCCGTATCGGTACGGCAATGCAAGGTGTGGCCCATGCAGAACGGTCTTATCAAGGGGCACTACCTTACGCCAAAGAGCGCAAGTCCATGCGCGCACTGTCCGGCAAGAAAGAGCCCGATGCCATCGCTGACAGCTTGATTCATCACGGCGACGTACGCCGCATGCTACTCAAGCAAAAGGCTATTGCCGAAGGCGGCCGCGCGATGATTTATTACGCTGCCCAGTACGCAGACAACATGATCGCTGGCATGCTCGAAGACGACATGGAAAAATACGACCACTGGGATAGCGAGCTGGGTTTCCTTACGCCGATCCTGAAAGGCTTCCTCACTGAAAAAGGCCTGGAAGCGGCCAACGAAGGCATGCAAGTTTTCGGTGGCCACGGTTACATTAAAGAACACGGTATGGAACAGATCGCTCGCGATGCGCGCATCTCAACTCTGTACGAAGGCACCACCGGTATCCAGGCGCTGGACTTACTTGGCCGCAAGGTACTGCTGTCTTCCCGCGGCAAGTGTGTGCGTGAATTCTCCAAAAAACTGGTGGATTTCGGCACCAAGAACCTACGTGATCCCAAGCTGCGTCCGTTCGCCTGGAAGCTGCTGAAAATTGCTGCCGAGTGGAACTACCTAACCACACGCATCATGCTGGTGGCCGCAAAGGATCGCGATATGGTGGCCACTGCCAGCTACGACTTCTTGATGTACAGCGGTTACGCCATGATGGCTTACTTCTGGGCGCTGCAAGCCGGTGTTGCCACTGACAAGCTGGAAAATGGCGGCAAAGAGCCGGCAGAATTCTACAAAGCCAAATTGGCTACCGCAGAATTTTATTTCGACCGCATGCTGCCCAGCGCCAAGGGCCATGCCGAAGCGGCTCTCAAGCCCACCAAAAGCACCATGCAGTTGAGCGCTGAGCACTTTTCGTTCGATTACGAATAACACCTTGCGTTCAATAATAAGGCGGCCACTTGGCCGCCTTATTATTTTTTATCTATCCGCACCCCAACCAGGCCTGGTTATCCAGGCACCCTCCTTTTATTCATCCCCCATATAGGATATCCGCTCAGTAGCTGCCAACTGCTACATTAGCAACGGTTTGATCGGGGGTTTTACGTTATAAATAATGATCGGGGGAAGGTCATGACCATCTTGAAACCATTGCGGCTCGCTGTTGTGGCTAGCCTTCTGGTCGGCTGCGCCGCACCTCATCAACAACTCGCTCAAACCAACGCTGCTCAGAACGCCTTGTATGCCGAGGTTGTTGATCCTCTGGACCACTGGCCCACACAAACACAATTTGATATAAGCCTCCTTGAGTCGGATTTCTTCACTCACTACCAGCAGGACTACGCCAACGGTGAAGTGTATGACGATTTCCCCAGTCTGACTGAATGCGCCTTGCCGCAGGAACGGGCTTTAGAGATTGCCAGACTCAGCCCCGAGATGATTAATCCACCCAGTAAAAGCGCTACGATTGAAAGCCTTTCCACTGTTGGCTATGAACAGATTAGCGTTCGCTCAACTCCAGCCGGATGTCAGGCGTTAAGCGCCGTTGAGATGCACACCATCCCGAACATGGTGGTGGAACTGAAACAATTGCCCGATGCCTTCCGGCACCCGGTTTATATTCATGCGGTTTACACCAACCACATCAAGAATCGAATCAATATCAATGGCTCATGGAGAAAAAGCGACCTGGGTAAGTCTCGCATTACCGTAAAACGCTACCGTCGCGATAGTGGCCTAAACGATTTTCCTGTTATTAAAACCACTTGGCAAAAAACCGATCGGCTCAAGAAAGGCGATATCGATACCTCCCGGTTTATCGATAAACCCATGTATGTCGCTCACTATGTTGCCTCAACTACCCAAGCCCCGTACCAAGGCATTACTCTGATACGGCAGACTGTTGTCAATAAAACCGGCAATAGCATCAGAATGCGGTGGCAAGAAGAGGACCGCTTCATGAACCGCACCTGGACGCATAACGGTACCGTTCTTACCCAGAGAGATGGTGTTCAGCATGGTGTTTTTATTGTTCCCAGCCATACCGGTGAACAAAGTGTGTACTGTAAAGACATGGGCCAGTCGGTGGATTATTTCAGAATTGAAAATACCTACGATTGCGTTAGCGCCACCGAAAGCAGCTTCGGCGAAGAAGGGGTGTATATGGATCCCTTGTTGAAAATTCGCAATGGCTTTCCCTCTCCAGCCGCCACCATAGCTAAGCCCACAGCGCCGAGCCAACCGGCAAGTACCTTTCCTGCAGCAAACACACCCGCCAGTGTGGTTTCCTCTACTACATCGGAGTGCGCTAAAGCCTACGCTGCCAAAGAAGCCTGTGGCCGTATTCCAGGTGACCCCTTTGGCATCGCAACCAAACTATGCATCAGTACTACCAAGAAAAAATTCGGCGGACTCAACTGTCCGATACCGCTTTAACCTTCCCTGCCCCTTTATTTGACCAATGGCCAACTGGCCGTTGGTCAATCCTCTTCGTTAATCCCCTCGGCATATTCGGTCCCGGCCACCGATTATCTCATATAGGTGATGCGACCACCGCGTGCCGAATCGTACTCTAGTTAGAGTGCAGCATTATTCCATTCAGCCTCGCGGTACATCATCAAACACTGCTTTCTCTGTTTTGTGTTAGCTCAACTGTTTCTGGTTTCGCCCACCCTGGCTGAATGGGGCAACTACCCGCATTTTACTGTGGTGGAAGACGTTTTTTTTCAGCACAAAAAAAGCGGCCCCCTTACGGAGGCCGCCTCTTAAAGACTTACCTTGAATCTATCGAGAATTAGGTGTTCTCGAACTGACCCATGGTGTTGTCTTTACCGCCAGCTTTCAGTGCAGCTTCGCCGGAGAAGTACTCTTTATGGTCATCACCGATATTAGAACCGGCCATGTCCTGGTGCTTCACAGTAGCGATGCCCTGACGGATTTCTTTACGCTGAACGCCTGCAACATAAGCCAACATGCCTTCGTCACCGAAGTAGCCTTTAGCCAGGTTATCGGTAGACAGAGCAACAGTGTGGTAAGTCGGCAGAGTAATCAGGTGGTGGAAGATACCTGCTTCACGGGACGCATCACGCTGGAAGTTCTTGGTCCACTCGTCAGCCAGCTGAGCAAGCTCAGTGCTGTCGTAATCAGCGCTCATCAGACGGTCGCGATCGTAAGCGGACACGTCTTTACCTTCTTTCTCCCAAGCATCAAATACCTGCTGACGGAAGTTCAGGGTCCAGTTGAAGGACGGGCTGTTGTTGTAAACCAGCTTGGCGTCCGGCACCACTTCGCGGATGCGGTTAACCATTTCTGCAATCTGGCCAACGTGAGGCTTCTCAGTCTCAATCCACAACAGGTCAGCGCCGTTCTGCAGGCTGGTGATACAGTCCAGAACAACACGGTCGATACCTGAGCCGGCTTTAAACTGGAACAGGCCAGAAGCCAAACGCTTCGGCTTGAGCAGCTTGCCATTGGACTTGATCACAACGTCGCCGTTGTTGATGTCGGCAGCGGATTCGATCACGTCACCGTCCAAGAAGGCGTTGTACTGGTCACCCAAGTCGCCCGGCTCGTTGGTTACTGCGATTTGCTTGGTCAGGCCAGCACCTAGGGAGTCAGTACGGGCAACGATTACACCGTCGTCGATACCCAGCTCCAGGAACGCGTAACGTACAGCGTTGATCTTGGCCAGGAAGTCAGCGTGAGGAACGGTTACTTTACCGTCTTGGTGGCCACACTGCTTCTCGTCAGACACCTGGTTTTCGATCTGGATACAGCAAGCACCGGCTTCGATCAGTTGCTTGGCCATCAGGTAGGTGGCTTCCGGGTTACCGAAACCAGCATCGATGTCGGCAATGATCGGAACAACGTGAGTTTCGAAGTTGTCGATCTGATCGATGATTTCTTTCTGCTTGGCTTCGTCGCCAGCTTCTTTGGCATCGTCCAGCGCACGGAACAGGTGATTCAGTTCCCAAGCGTCAGCCTGCTTCAAGAAGGTGTACAGTTCACGGATCAGGTCAGCGACGACAGTCTTCTCGTGCATGGATTGGTCAGGCAGCGGACCAAACTCAGAACGCAGTGCAGCAACCATCCAGCCAGACAAGTACAGGTAACGACCTTTAGTGCTACCGAAGTGCTTTTTGATGGAGATCATTTTTTGCTGACCAACAAAACCGTGCCAGCAACCCAGGGACTGGGTGTACTTGGAAGTGTCAGCGTCATAGGCCGCCATGTCTTCACGCATGATCTTGGCGTTGTACTTGGCGATGTCCAGATGCGTGTTGAAACGGTTTTGCAGACGCATGCGAACCGCAGATTCCGGGTTGATATCTTTCCAGGTGCTTTGCGCACCAACCACGGAGCCGAGTGCTTCGATGTCTTTGGTGTATGACATGGTGAACCTCTGAATATGAAATTAGTTTATCGATGCCGGAGAGTGAAAACCCTGTTCATGACATTCCATGCCGATCTACCGATGTCGCGCATTCTAGTGCCCCACAACACATAAACATAATCAATATGATCTATATTCGGTATTCACAGCATGAATGCCTTGATAATGCTGTCTTTTCAACGCTAGTGACTGGCCTTTTACCTAAGACTTAAGCACTAGTAGAATCTGGCCATCATCCCCTCCCACCAAGACAGCTTAGCGCAACGCCCACTCTTTGCGTGCCCACACACAGGCACACAGAGAATGACCCGCCCTCCTCTTTGTTACTATGATTTACTCTTGCGCAGCTGGCATGGAGAGTGCATAACCTGTTAAAGGTAGACAGCGTGTGTCTAGGGAGAAAATTATTACCAAGGAGAATATATGAAAGCGCTTAGCCCAGTGGATCAACTGTTCCTGTGGCTGGAAAAACGACAGCAACCCATGCACGTAGGCGGTTTGCAGCTGTTTTCCTTCCCGGAAGGTGCCGGCCCCAAGTATGTGAGTGAGCTGGCCCAGCAAATGCGGGATTACTGCCACCCAGTGGCGCCATTCAACCAGCGCCTGACCCGTCGACTCGGCCAGTATTACTGGACTAGAGACAAACAGTTCGATATCGACCACCACTTCCGCCACGAAGCACTCCCCAAACCCGGTCGCATTCGCGAACTGCTTTCTTTGGTCTCCGCCGAACATTCCAACCTGCTGGACCGGGAGCGCCCCATGTGGGAAGCCCATTTGATCGAAGGGATCCGCGGTCGCCAGTTCGCTCTCTATTATAAGATCCACCATTCGGTGATGGATGGCATATCCGCCATGCGTATCGCCTCCAAAACGCTTTCCACTGACCCCAGTGAACGTGAAATGGCTCCGGCTTGGGCGTTCAACACCAAAAAACGCTCCCGCTCACTGCCCAGCAACCCGGTTGACATGGCCTCCAGCATGGCGCGCCTAACCGCGAGCATAAGCAAACAAGCTGCCACAGTGCCCGGTCTCGCGCGGGAGGTTTACAAAGTCACCCAAAAAGCCAAAAAAGATGAAAACTATGTGTCTATTTTTCAGGCTCCCGACACGATTCTGAATAATACCATCACCGGTTCACGCCGCTTTGCCGCCCAGAGCTTTCCATTACCGCGCCTGAAAGTTATCGCCAAGGCCTATAACTGCACCATTAACACCGTGGTGCTCTCCATGTGTGGCCACGCTCTGCGCGAATACTTGATTAGCCAACACGCGCTGCCCGATGAGCCACTGATTGCCATGGTGCCCATGAGCCTGCGGCAGGACGACAGCACTGGCGGCAACCAGATCGGTATGATCTTGGCTAACCTGGGCACCCACATCTGTGATCCAGCTAATCGCCTGCGCGTCATCCACGATTCCGTCGAGGAAGCCAAATCCCGCTTCTCGCAGATGAGCCCGGAAGAAATTCTCAATTTCACCGCCCTCACCATGGCTCCCACCGGCTTGAACTTACTGACCGGCCTAGCGCCAAAATGGCGGGCCTTCAACGTGGTGATTTCCAACATACCCGGGCCGAAAGAGCCGCTGTACTGGAATGGTGCACAGCTGCAAGGAGTGTATCCAGTATCCATTGCCTTGGATCGCATCGCCCTAAATATCACCCTCACCAGTTATGTAGACCAGATGGAATTTGGGCTTATCGCCTGCCGCCGTACTCTGCCTTCCATGCAGCGACTACTGGATTACCTGGAACAGTCCATCCGCGAATTGGAAATCGGTGCAGGAATTAAATAGTCACACCAGGCTGTTGATTCCTGACCGGTCCGACGTTTGGCATCCGGCGAACAATTATGGCAACTGAACTAAACCGCATCAGGCGAGGCGGTCTCAACTGCTGGCAGTTACACCATCGCGGCCAGACGCTGGTAATCGCCGAACAAGGTGCCCAAGTGCTCGAATACCGGCGCGATGGCGAGCCACCTATTCTGTGGCTCAGTGAACAGGCGGCCTACGAAGTTGACCAAGGCGTGCGCGGCGGCGTGCCGATCTGCTGGCCTTGGTTCGGCGCACTGGAGCGCAACCCTGACAGTGTTCAGCGGCAATATCAGCTCCACGAGCCGCCCGCCCACGGCCTGGTTCGCCAGCAACCCTGGCGGCTCGACGAAGAGCACATGGACAAAGAACAAGTGCAACTGATTTTCCAACTGGCAGAGCATGGCGACCACCAGCATTTTCCCCCGGTCACGCCCACACTCACTGTCACCCTCAGCAACACCCTAACGTTAAGCCTGAGCAACCATAATCACGGCAACCGTTCGGTCACTCTCAGCCAAGCCCTGCACACCTATCTGGCCGTGGCCGACAGCCGGCAGATTACCGTGCACGGGCTCGCCCATACTCCCTACGTGGATGCACTGGACGACTGGCAGACACGCCAAGACGATCAGCCACTGCAATTGCATCAGGAAACCGACCGACTTTACCTGCAACTGCCTTCGCAGCTACACGTGGAAGATCCCCTCTGGCAACGACAAATTCAGCTGACTTGTCGAGGCAGCCACTCCGCCGTTATCTGGAATCCGTGGATCAAAAAAAGTCAGTTGCTCAGTCAATTTGCCCCCGACGCATGGCAGCGAATGCTGTGCATCGAAACCGCTCGAGTATTGGATGATGTGCTCACTTTGGCTCCAGGGGAGTCCCACGAAATGGCCGTTGAGATTAGAGACAATGGTTCATTCCAGCCTTAAAAACAGGCAAAAAAAAGGGGTGGTGCAATCAAAAAAAGGGGAGTAGAGTCAGAAGTGGCTGCGAATTATGGCCGTGGATTGTTTTGGTAGTTGTCTTCCCTGCGTGAAGCTGAAGTTGTCTCCGAACACCGCTCAACATGGTTTGCAAGCAACACCCTAAGTAATAGTTTTTGAGGTATATATTCACATGGCTACAGGTACTGTGAAGTGGTTTAACGAGTCCAAGGGTTTTGGCTTCATTTCCCAGGACGATGGTGGTGCGGACGTGTTCGTTCATTTCAGTGCAATTACCGGCTCAGGCTTCAAAACCCTGGCTGAGGGTCAGAAGGTTTCCTTCGAGATCCAGCAGGGCCCAAAAGGTCCACAGGCTGCTAACGTTGTTGCTGAATAAGCAACCACGTTAGTAGAAAAAACCCGCTTCGGCGGGTTTTTTTTATGTCTGGTGAAACGTTGAAAGTGTAACGTTTAAAAACGCGCAACAAGTGCTCGCGTGTTGAAAGACCATGCCCGCGTACTCTGATTCATCACCGGCACACCATCACCAACCCTCCCGCGTTTGAACTTTACACTCTGCACGATTAACTCAGCGCTCAGGGCTGATAACATGGTTGGTCTAGGAGATTTTTTCGCTGACGCCAGTCGGGCATACGGGCGTCCATCAGGGCGTGAAAACCGGGGCCGTGGTTCATGTGTATGAGATGGCAAAGTTCATGCATGACCACATAATCCAGCGCCTTGGGAGGATAGTGCAGCAGCGCCAAGTTAAGATTGATGTAGCCGCGGGCAGACAGAGACCCCCAACGGGTACGCATGCTTTTCACCCGTAATACCGGGCGTGAGAATCCTTCAGCAGCAAACCAGTCGAACTGGCGCTCAATACTGTCTTCGAAAGCCGCTCGCGCCTGTTTGCGTAACCAGTTTTGCACCGCCGTTTTCACACTGCTTTCCTGATCCGAATCGCTCACTCGTACGGTGAGATAGCCGCCACTGACGAAAACCCGGGTAGCCCCTTCGCTCACATCCAGGCTGAGAGTTTTCCCCCGCAGGACAAACGCAGCACCGTCGTGCCAACGCTGTCGGGGCCGCTGTGCTTGCCGTTCTTGCTGCGCGGCAATCCATTGACTACGGCTTGCCACAAAAGCCTGCACCATCCGTAGAGGTGTCTGTTGAGGCGCGCGCACTTGAACACGCCCATCTTCGAGAACACGAAGCTCCAGGCTGCGGCGCTTGCTGCGGATCAGTTCGTAATCAGTCATTACAAAGGCAGGCTAAAAAGTTAACCGTTAAAGAAAATGCCGCGAGCGCAGATTTTTTTCTGGCTCGCCGTGGCTGCGAAATCGTTGTGGGGGACACACAGGTAATAACATTCTCGACTGGCAAAATATCATCCGTGTTTTAATTTTGCACTTTCAACGGCTTTTGCGCATTTCCTGATCCAGTTGTTGGCTGACCGCATCCGCCGGTGTGGCATAGGGTGCCAGCCATTGATACAGCACCGGGATAATGAACAAGGTCAGCACGGTGGCAAACAATAACCCCCCGAGTATCACTACGCCGATGGTAAAACGACTTTCCGCACCAGCGCCGGTGGCCAGCACCAACGGCACAGCACCGAAGATAGTGGAGACCCCTGTCATCAATACTGGCCGAAAACGCACGATAGCACCTTCGTAGATAGCGTCTTTAACGCTGCGCCCCTGATCACGAAGCTGGTTGGCGAATTCCACAATTAGGATGCCATTTTTCGCCATCAGCCCGAGTAACATGATCATGCCAATCTGACTGTAAATGTTCAGGCTGTCACCGGTAATACTGATCGCAATTACCGCACCTGCTAACGCCAGTGGCACCGTGAGCATGATAATTAACGGATGAATCCAACTTTCAAACTGGGCGGCCAGCACTAAAAACACGATCACCAACGCCAATGAAAAAGTCACCAAAATCGCTGACGCCGATTCCTTCAGTTCCTCGGCCATACCCTTGTAGCCAATACGCGCTTGCAGCGGTAACCGCTCCTTCGCTTTCGCTTCCACATAGCGCATGGCGGTGGCGAGGTCATAGCCATCGGCCAGATTGGCAGACAAAGTGATAGCCGGTAACCGGTCCACCCTGCGCAGCTCTGGTGCATCACCAGTGGTCGTCAGATTTACCACACTGGAGAATGGTACCAACCCACCATTGTCACTGCGCAGATAGATCGGCAGCACGTCCTCGGGAACTTCACTGGCGCTCTTTTCCGCTTCCAGTAGCACATCGTATTCCCTCCCCCGGTCCACATAGGTGGATACGGTGAGGGTGGCAAACATGGCCTGCAGGGTAGTGCCCACATCGGTGGCTGTGATCCCCAAATCTGCCGCCCGTTCACGATTCAAATTCACATCCAGCTGCGGCTGGGTCTGCTCAAAATCAGTATCGATGCTGATCAAGTTGGGGTTTTCGCGCAGGGCCGCCATCAGAGTCTCGCTCCAAGCCAGCACCTGCTCATAGTCCGGCCCGGCCACCACCACTTCCAAAGCCTGGTCGAAGGCACTTTGCCCCAACCCCGGCGGATTGACCGCAAAGGCACGCAAGCCGGTGACTTGGGACAGTTGGCCGCGTAACTCGCTAACAATTTCCTGCTGAGTGCGTTCACGCTCTTGCCAATCTTTTAGCCGCACAATGGTAAACGCCCGCTCCGGCACACCACGAAAACCGATAATTGCCAGCACCCGCTCTGCCTCCCCCTTTTCCACCAGAGGGATCAGAATTTTTTCCAGTGCCCGAGTATGGTGCGCACCGTATTCCACGGTGGAGCCCTGCGGTGAGGTAGCAGGAATAATAAACACGCCGCGATCTTCCGTAGGCGCCAGCGCTTGGGGGAGCTGCCGAAATAATAACGCTGCCACCAAACACAGCAGCACACACCCTAGCGCCAACGGCCAAGGGCTTTTCAACGTTCGTTGCAGAGCATTGGCGTAGGCTTGGTTTAACCGGGTAAGCCCGCGTTGAAGAACGTTGCTCTGGCCCTGCCTTTCTTTATGACTGTGGCGGTGCAGCCAGCGTGAACACAACATCGGAGCCAAGCTCAGCGCCACGATGCTGGAAATAATCACCGCCGAGGCCAGTGTAAAACCAAACTCACTAAACAGCCGGCCCACATCGCCTCCCATAAAGGAGATGGGCACAAACACCGCTACTAATGTCAGCGTCGTGGCCACCACAGCAAACGCAACCTGACGGGCACCGAGATACGCTGCCACCAGCCGTGACTCACCTTCGTCGATACGACGCTGAATGTTTTCCAGCATCACAATGGCATCGTCCACCACCAGGCCAATGGCCAGTATCAACGCCAGCAAAGTCAGTACGTTGATGGAAAAATCCATCACCCCGAACCCGATAAAAGCACCAATCACAGACACTGGAATAGTCACCGCCGGAATCAAGGTAGCCCGCAGGTTACCCAGGAAGGCAAAAATCACCGCTATCACCAGTACCACGGAAATGCCCAGGGTAATCAGCACTTCACGAATAGAGGCCCGAATAAACAAGGACTCATCAGAATTGATGTCTAGCTGGATATCCGCCGGCAGGTTGTCACGCACGGCCACAATTTCTTCGCGCACCCGGTCTGATACTGCTACCGTGTTGGCTTTAGACTGACGCACCACACCTAGCCCAATAGCCGTTTGGCCATTAGCACGGAGCACCGAATCATCGTTTTCCACGCCCAGCGCCACCCGCGCCACATCCCCTAAGCGCAACAAATAATCCCCCTGACGGCTAACCACCAGGTTTTCAAAAGCCTGCACCGTGGCCAGACGATTATCTGCGCGAATGGTAAAAGCCCGGGATTCCGATTCCAGCTTACCCGCCGGCAGCTCCACATTATTGTTACGCAGAGCCTGCTCGATATCGGTGACGGTAACCTGATTGGCCGCCATACTCTGGCGATCCAGCCACACCCGCATGGCATAACGGCGCTCACCGCCGATAATCACTTCCGACACACCATCGAGCATCGCAAAGCGGTCCACCAATGATCGTTCAGCAAAGTCCGTGAGTTCCTGGGGAGCTAGGCTACTGCTGGTCAACGTAACCCAGATAATGGGCCGAGCATCTGCATCGGCCTTGGCGATAACCGGGGATTCAGCTTCTTCAGGTAAACGGTTTAGCACCCGAGACACCGCATCACGCACGTCATTGGCGGCGATATCCACATCCCGCTCAAGGGTAAATTCTACCGTTGTGCGGGCGGAACCCAGCCGACTACGCGACTCAATCTTACGCACCCCTTCCACTCCGGAAATCGCGCCTTCAATAACCTGAATAATCTGGGTATCGATGACTTCCGGCGCGGCACCAGCGTAATCCACACTGACCGACACTTCCGGCGGGTCGATATCCGGATATTCCCGGATTGGCAATTTTAGCAAGGCGCTAACGCCAAACACCACGATCAGCAGGCTGATAACGGTGGCAAAGACCGGTCGTTTAATAGAAACATCCGACAGGATCATGCCGCCGCCTCATTAACAGCCGAATCATTCGGTTGCGGCTCCCCAAAGGGAGCATCGTCTGCTGGCTCCGAGTTCAGCAACACCCGCTGGCCGGGCAGCAATGCCTCCGGATCATCAATCACCTTTACCGGCTGACCGCTGCCGAGCCGGGAGTGGCCATTGACGACTACGTCCGGTTTATCCGTTAGGCCACTGGTGACTTCCACCCAGCCATCACGGCGCCCGCCCAAGGTAACCGGATGACGCCGCGCCCGGTTATCCTTGCTCACGGTGAACACATAGCTCTGCGCGCCCTGGGTGATAACTGCCTGCTCCGGCACCAGCAAGGCATCGCGTTGCGCTAATTGCACAGACACTCGCAAAAACTGCCCAGGCAATAACTGGCCCTGAGGATTATTCAATCGCGCACGCACAGTGAGGCTACGGCTGCTACTGTTCACTCGCGAATCCAGATGGGTAATGCTCCCTTCAAAGGCCTGATTTTCAAACGCTGAATTGCGGATCTGCACCGGCAAACCAACAGCCAACTTAGCCAAGTAGCGTTCTGGTATCTGGAAATCCACTTCCAAATGCCCCACATTATCCAGCGTCGTGATCGGATCACCGGTCTGCAGATAAGCGCCAGGGTCCACCTGTCGAAGACCCAACACGCCGGCAAATGGGGCGCGGATGGTATGGTCACTGAAATTGGCGCGGGCGACATCCCGGCTGGCTTCAGCGGCTTCCAAAGTAGTGCGGAACGTATCTACCTCGGACTGGGAAATGGCGCGCCGATCCACCAATTGCTGGCCACGACGATAGTCGTCCTTGGCACGCTGGTACTCCGCTTCAGCGCGAGCGAGTTCAGCGCGGGCGTTGCGGTCATCCAAGGTCACCAGCAATTGCCCGCGCGTGACTTGCTGACCCTGCTGGAAGTGGATTTCCGCTACCCGCCCTGGTACTTCTGCCAACAGCACAACGGCCTGAGCAGCACGAGCGGTGCCCACAGCTTCTACCCGGTCATAGAGAGGACGCTCGATACTCGGCGCTAAGTTCACCGCCGTCGGCGGGCGCGAGCCCATGGGCGCCTGTTCCGTGGGCCAAAACCACCACACAGCAACCCCCACCAGTACTAACAGCACCAGCCCCGCGATAATCCGCGCCATGCCACTCTCCATTATTTTCATTCAAACCGAGACTGATTGAAGCACATCAGTGTAACGTTAAATTATGCAAGCAATGTGTAGCACGCCTTAAAGGACCGCTGAAAACCCCTTGCATGCTGCGTCTTTCAGGCTGGGGGACAATCTGCACCCACACGAGGCAAAGAAAGCACGATTTTCAAGATGTTCCCTACGAAGGAGCTAAATACGACCATGCATCCATCCATAGAAAACGACGCTTTACGATAAAAAAGAAAAGCCCACCAAAATGGCGGGCTTTGTATCTTAGCGCTTGGCCTATTGCGTCTAGCTAAACCATTTCGGCACGCATCTTTTTCTTGTCGAGTTTACCTACGGATGTTCTTGGTAACTCATCAACGAAGATCACTCGATCGGGAATCCCGTAACGGCTGATCACACCCTTCTCGGCATAATCAGCAACCAGTGCCTTGATGCTGTCTTCATCGACTTCACCATTTTTTACCACCAGCGCCACCGGGCGCTCGCCCCATTTTTCATCGGGCACGCCAACCACCGCGCACTCGCCTGCGCCGGGATGCTGTAGTACTAGGCTTTCTAGGTCGATGGAAGACACCCATTCACCGCCCGTCTTGATCACATCCTTGATACGGTCGACGATTTTCAACCAACCGTCATCGGACATCACCGCTACGTCACCGGTATGCAACCAACCACCGTGCCACAACTCTTCAGATTTTGCCGGATCTTTCAGGTAACCCTGAGTCAGCCACGGGGCGCGCACGACCACTTCACCCTGGCTCTCACCATCGTGGGGCACGTCATTCATTTCTCCATCGACAATACGCAACTGCACCATGGCTACCGGGCGGCCTGTGCGGGTGCGGTAATCCACCTGGGTCTCCAGGCCCGCCTTTTCCAGTTCTGGGGTCAACAGAGCCAGGGTCAACAGCGGGCAAGTTTCGCTCATACCGTAACCGGTGTAGATATCGATGCCGCGTTTAAGCGCTTTCGTGGCCATCGCCTTGGGCAAGGCGGAACCACCAATAATGACTTTCCAGCCGCTCAGATCGACGCTCTCGGCCGCTTCCGACTGCAATAACATTTGGATGATCGTGGGCACACAGTGTGAAAAAGTGACTTTGTGGGTGGCCAGCAGCCGGAGCAAAGTGGCCGGCTCATAGCGACCCGGATAGACCTGCTTTACACCCATCAAGGTCGCCATGTACGGAATGCCCCATGCATGCACATGGAACATGGGCGTGATCGGCATATAGACGTCATTTTCATTGAAGCGCCCTTGCCCGACACCGGCAATAGTATTGCGAGCAGCAAAAGTATGCAGCACCAGCTGACGGTGGGAGAAATACACTCCCTTGGGCAGACCCGTGGTGCCGGTAGTGTAAAAAGTGGTGGCGCGGGTGTTTTCGTCCAGCTCAGGGAAATCGTACTGAGCCGGCGCCTTGGCCAGCAGCTCTTCGTATTCACCCGCTAACGGCAGGCTGTCACTCCCTTTCACCCCACTGTCGTCGAGTAGGATGTAGGTTTTCACCGTTTCGATACGGTCTTTAATCTCTTCCAGGGTCGACAGAAATTCACTGTTAACCAGGATCGCATCATCTTCGGCGTGGTTGATGGTGTAAAGAATCTGCTCCGGGCTTAGGCGTACATTCACTGTATGCAGCACGGCACCCATCATCGGGATGGCAAAAAATGCTTCTAGATAACGGTTAGTATCCCACTCCATCACCGCCACCGTATCGCCGGGCTTGACGCCTTGGGCTGCCAACACACCCGCCAAACGGTGTATTCGCTCATTTAATTCACGATAGGTTAAAGTGCGATCACCATAAGTAATGGTCTGATCCGGGGACTTGAGTACTCCGGCTGCGAGAATATGGTTGATGACTAAGGATGACTCCACCGCAGAGTCGCTGCGAGTGATGTTCACTTGACTACTCATAACTTGCTCCGTTCCCTTGTTATTCTGCCGTTCACGGGAAGGACCCCCCTACCCGTTAGTATGACTGACGCTCAGTACTGCCATAAATCCGAACTTGGGCCATCCGCCGCCAGGCCGCTAGGTTACCAAATCCCACCCAGGTAGACACCCCGCCGAACGCTCACTTCAAGGAATCACTTCCAATGATTATGTTCTGCAAGTAGTAATGTACCCAGGGATAAACGCAATCATCCTTTTAAAGGATGCGTCAGGTCCTTTGGATCCAGCAGCTGCTCTAATTTCTGCCTAGATAGACCAGACTGTTCTTCGGCTACCTCCAGTACCGGCCTGCCGCTAGCAAACGCTTCTTTAGCAATTTTCGCTGCTTTTTCATAACCAATCACAGGGTTCAGGGCCGTGACTAAAATAGGGTTCTTACCCACCCCTTCAGCCAATCGAGCTTCATTGAAAGTCATCCCTTTAATCGCTCGCTCAGCCAGATTAGTGCAGCTATTGCCTAACCACTCTGTCATATCCAACAAGTTACTGGCCACCAGCGGTAACATCACATTGAGCTGGAAATTGCCGCTCTGGGCGGCAATAGCATTGGCCTGATCCAAACCCATAACCTGAGTTGCCACCATAGTGGCAGACTCACAAATAACCGGGTTCACTTTGCCAGGCATAATCGACGAACCCGGCTGAGTAGCCGGTAATTGAATCTCACCAAGCCCATGAGTAGGCCCGGAATTCATCCAGCGCAAATCGTTACTGATCTTCATCAACACCACAGCAATACCACGCAGCGCTGCCGATAATGCCAACGGACCATCCAGCGCGCTCTGCGCTACAAAGGGGTGCGGTAAGGCCCGAAATGCCAGGCCAGTTTCATCTGCTAGCTTGCTGGCAAAGGTCTCACCGAACGCTGGATGCGCGTTGATGCCACTCCCCACGGCCGTCCCCCCTTGGGGTACGGCCAACAAGGCGTCGCGCGCACCGGCCACACGCCCGCAAGCATCCTGCAACTGCATCGCCCAGGTTTGCAGTTCCTGCTCGACCGTCACTGGCATAGCATCCATAAGGTGGGTGCGCCCGGTTTTCACCGTCTCCCGATGCTCCCGAGCGCGCAGTCCCAGCTCGACGATCAGCTGCTCCAGCGCAGGAATCAGGTGTTCGGTCACGGCTAACGCCGCAGACACATGGATGGCGGTGGGAATAGTGTCGTTACTGCTCTGTCCCAAATTCACATCATCATTGGGATGAATCGAAGCCCCCGCTTCTTCGCACAGATGAGCAATCACCTCATTAACGTTCATATTGGTGCTAGTGCCGGAACCCGTTTGAAAGATATCAACAGGAAACTGATCGCCATGGTGACCCGCCAACAAGTCATTACAGGCCCCAACAATGGCCACTGCTTTATTGGAAGGCAATTCTCCCAGCTCCCGGTTTGCTTCAGCCGCACAACGCTTAATGTGCACCACCGCCTGAATAAACCGTGGCGGAAGCGTGCGGCCGCTAATAGGAAAGTTATCCACCGCCCGCTGTGTCTGTGCCCCCCAGCGAGCTCTACTTGGAACCGCTATCTCTCCCAAGGAGTCCGTTTCGATGCGAGTATCAGAGTGATCCGTGGACATGGTCTGCCTCCTGCCAACATTAAAAACTCGTTCGGTCTTATGATGGCACGGCAACAAGCCAGATTCATTAGAAGTGCAATCAACACATATACCGTTTCGGCAACCCGCTGAAAGCTTATTCCGCCTGCATGGAAAGCAGGCTCTGCGCAATATCCTCGGCTAACAACTTCAACTCTTCCTGATCACCGGATCGTTGGGCAAATGCACGTAACCCCATCACTTCACACTGCAGTCTTCGTGCTAAACGATCCGGCTGATGAGCAGAAAGATCCGGATCTCGAATTTGCCCTGCTTCATGTGCCTCAGTAAAAGCTTGCCGAAAAATACGTTCCATATCGGCCAACCGCGTTTCAATTTTTCTCTGCAGTGCAGGCGTTTCATCTCCGGTTTCCAATAAACCTTTTACTAGCATACATGCCCGAGAAGGCGGGTTTATGTCGCGCAGATTACCTAGTTCATGTACATAATCTGCCAAGCCCTCAAGAGGAGTGCCCTTTTCTTTCAATTTTTCGAGAAAACCTCTGCCTATAGTTCCGGCATACAGATCCAACGCCTGGCTGTAGAGCGACTCTTTATTGCCAAAAGCGGCATAAATACTACCCGGGCGCATATTCAGCGTGTGCTCAATATCTTTGAGCGTGGTGCCATGAAACCCTTTCTGCCAGAACAGAGTCATGGCCTTTTCCAGGCAATCTTGTCGATCATACGCCACTACTCTGGGCATAGATGCTCCCCCTTCACACAGATAATAAAAGAGTCTAACAATAGCTGAGTGATCACTCAAAATACTATTGCAGGTCATGATCACTATGTTAGGGTGGCACCGTTATTGAGTGGTTGCTCAAATATAAAACCGCTCAATTAACCGATACAAAGGAGCAATTATGACCGATTTCACTCTTCACACCGATGAAACAGCCCCCGAAGCTAGCTTGACCTTACTGAAAGAATCGCAAAAAAGCTTTGGTATGATTCCCAATCTGCATGCGGTAATGGCGGAAGCGCCAGGATTGTTAGAGGGGTATCAGAAACTGCACGCTCTTTTTCTAGAAACGAGCTTTACTGACGAAGAAGTGACGGTGGTATGGCAAACTATCAATGTAGAACACGCCTGCCATTACTGCGTCCCAGCCCATACCGGCATTGCCAAATCCATGGACGTTGACGATAGCATTACCAATGCATTGCGCGACAAAACACCGTTGCCCACCGACAAACTCGAAGCCTTGCGCGATTTCACTTTATCGGTGGTCCGTGATCGCGGTGAGGTGGATGAAAAAACGGTGCAGGCTTTCTTGGACGCAGGCTATGAAAAACGGCATATCCTGGAAATCATTCTCGGCGTGTCTCAGAAGGTGATGAGCAATTACACTAACCACCTGGCCAACACTCCAGTTGATAAGCCGTTCAAAAAATTTGAATGGCATGCCGATAGTACGCCATCATCTTAATGCAACGCCTTTACCTGCTTCACCCTTGACCGTGGGGCAGGTAAAGATTTCCCCTCGCTACTCGCGTCCCTCTCATGGCAATAAGCCTAACAAGCCCATAGTTACTCCCAAGAAAAAGCGTCGCTATGGTTAGCGGGTAACGTTGCTTGATTATTTACCGATACAAAATGATGAAAAAATACGACCTAAAAGATCATCCGCCGTAAATACTCCGGTGATCTCTTCTAGTGCCTTCTGAGCAGCACGAAGGTCTTCAGCTAACAATTCTCCAGCAGCCTGACCATGCAGTTGTTGCTCACCACTTTCCAATGCCATCAGCGCTTTCTCAAGAGCGGTAATATGGCGACGACGGGCAGAAAAACGGCTTTGGCCTTCCCCCTGATAACCCGCAACCTGCTTCAAATGGCCGCGCAACGCATCCAAGCCCTCGCCATTGGCCGCGGAAATCACAAAAGCCCCATCAGCACGCGGACCCGTTGATAATCCTGACAAATCGGCTTTATTGAGCACTACGGTTACCGGTAAGTCCAAATTTTCCAATTGCTGTTGGCTTTGCGGCAACAGATCGTGGAGATTGTGAATATCGTCTAGCGGATCACGGGAATCCACCATGACCAACAAACGATCAGCCTTACGCATTTCAGCGTAAGCGCGGCGGATACCCTCCTGTTCCACCACATCGGCACTGTCGCGTAGCCCAGCGGTATCAATCAGGTTCAAGGGCATACCATCCAACTGAATGGACTCACGCAGTACATCCCGAGTGGTGCCGGCAATATCAGTGACGATAGCCGCATCAAAACCGGCCAGAGCATTCATCAATGATGATTTTCCCGCGTTCGGTTTACCAGCAATCACCAAGGTCATACCTTCGCGTACCAACCGTCCTTGATTGGCTTCACCGAGCACCCGCAGGCACTGCTTGCGTACCGCCCTAAGATCACTAGCGACCTTACCATCAGACAGGAAGTCAATTTCTTCTTCCGGGAAATCGATGGCTGCCTCCACATAGATGCGCAGGCCAATCAGTGCTTCCACCAGTTGATTTACTTCAGCAGAAAAAACCCCTTGTAAAGAATGTAGCGCCGCCCTCGCGGAGGCAGCCGTGCCCGCATCAATCAAATCGGCGATAGCTTCCGCCTGGGTTAGATCCATCTTGTCGTTAAGGAAAGCCCGCTGGGAAAATTCACCGGCACGGGCCTGCCGAGCCCCCGCCTCAATACATGTGGCCACCAACATGTCTAAAATTACCGGGCCACCGTGCCCCTGCAACTCGACCACATCTTCCCCGGTAAAAGAGTGAGGGGCGGGAAAGCTGATCACCAAACCTTCATCCAGAACGTCACCATCCTGATTGCGAAAGCGACAAAAATGCGCCAACCGTGGGGAAAGTAACCGCTCACCAACAATGGATGACGCTATGCTTAGCGCCTGCGGGCCGGAAAGGCGTACCACACCGACACCGCCCCGCCCGGGAGCAGTAGCAATGGCAACAATGGTATCTGGAGACGAAGTGAGCATAGGCTGATTATAGAAAGCACTCGACGTTTGATGCTAGACGTGGCCAGAAAAGAGTAAAGCCGGTCGTGAGACCGGCTTTACTCTTTTCTGCAGCCAACGTCCTACGACGTGCGTCAGGCACTATTCTCAATATTACGGGTAATAATCCACTGCTGAGCAATAGACAAGATGTTGTTGGTTAGCCAATACAGTACCAACCCAGCCGGGAACCAGAGCATGAACACCGCAAAAATCATTGGCATCCACTTCATCACCTGCGCTTGAGTCGGGTCTGCCGGCGTCGGGTTTAGGCGGGTTTGCAAGAACATGGAGGCGCCCATCAGGATTGGCAGTACGAAGTACGGATCCATCACAGACAGGTCATTAATCCACAAGAAGAACGGCGCCTGACGCAGCTCCACCGATTCCAGCAGCACATAATATAGGGCGATAAACACGGGCATTTGCACAAGCATTGGCAAACAGCCGCCCAGCGGGTTGATCTTTTCCCGCTTGAACAGATTCATGGTTTCCATCTGCTGCTTTTGTTTATCGTTCTTATTCTGCTCCTTGATGCGCTGCATTTCCGGCGCAACCTTGCGCATTTTGGCCATGGAGCGATAGCTGGTGGCGCTGAGCTTAAAGAAGATAGCCTTGATGATTAAGGTCAACAAGATGATCGCCACACCCCAGTTACCCACACCGCCACCGATATCGATATCCATACCGAATACGGACACTTCTCCGCTTTGCAAGAACACCAACAAGGCAAAGATAGGCTGGGAGATAAACCACAACCAGCCATAGTCCACAGTCATGTTCAGCCCAGGACTGATGGCTTCCAGGTTATCTTGCTGCTTGGGCCCAGCATAGAACTCGGAGTACAACACCGATTCTTCACCCGGCTGTATGGTGGTATTAGGCGACACAAACCGCAGCAGGTACTGATCGCGAGACTTCAGGTAAACGCTGGAGTAATGGTTCTTTTGTTTGGCGTCAGGTATCCAGGCAGATACAAAGTAATGCTGCACCATGGCCAGCCAGCCGCCTTCCACGGTCTGGTCTAGCTTGACGTCGTCTTCGCTCATGTCGTCAAACGTGAGCTTGTTATACGGCTTGTCAGCACTCCAGTACGCAGCTCCAAGGTAGGTAGGCATGGGGGCAAACCCCGCTTTGGAGAGACCCGGGTCATCACGCCCATCGCGCTTGATCTGTCCGTACAAGGCGCCGGTCCAAGGGGTGCTGCCGTTATTGCGCACGATGTGGCTAACACGAATCAGATAGCTGCCTTTCTCGAAAGTATAACGTTTGATGATTTCTGCGCCGCTGTCCTGAGTAAGTGTCAGGTCAACGTTAAGTTCGTTATCCCCTTCAGCAAGTCGATAGCTTTGCTGGGCGCTATTCCAGTGCGGGCGGCCTTTGCTGGAGTCGGTGCCATTCTTGCCTACTAGCCCGCTCTGAGCCACATAAGTGCCATTGCTATTCTGATCCATCAACACAAAAGGTTGATCAGGGGTATCTACATGCTTGGGATAATCGGGCAATGCCAGGCGAACGATATCGCCCCCCACAGGATTGATTTCCACACGAAGAACATCCGTATTGACTTCAATACGCTGAGAAGAGGGTGTGGGTTGGGCAATATCTGCAGGTGAAACCGATGGCAGATCATTGTCGGACTGAGCCGAAGGAATGCTGTTGTCGGTTTGCGACTGTACCGAAGGCAAATCAGCACTATCTGAGGATGAAGAGTTTCCCTGTTCTGCCACCTGTTCAACAGGGACAGGGCTTGCAGTGTTTGCGTAATCTCGCTGCCAAGCCTGAATCATCAGGTATGAAACAACGGCAATGCCGGTAATAACTAAGGCGCGCTGGATTTCCATAGGAGGCTTATCTGTGGCATGAAAAACGGGCCGCAGTTTCTCAAGCTTGCCGGCACTTAGCAAGCAGCTTGTCAAATAGCCGAGTAATATCGAGGGTCACTTGGTTTGGATTCGGGTTTTCAATCCGACCACGAACCAGAAGAATAATGTCCAAACCGGCCAATTCCTGCTGTCGGCAGCGGAACTGTTCGCGTACTCGTCGTTTGATTCTCGCACGATCTACGGCGCGTTTGACGCGTTTTCGGCCTATTACCAAACCTAGTCTAGGATGCGGTTGGGAATTTCGGGTTACCAATAGCAAATAGCCACCTAAACCAACCTTCCACTCGGGTTGGTCAAAGACGGTTTGATATTGGGGCCCAGTAAGCAGGCGATGTTGGCGGGTAAAGGCCTGTGAGATTGGCACTGTTACCTCAGCCAGGAAAGCAAGGTGAAACGGTTGGCTTATGCAGCCAACCGTTTACGGCCCTTGGCACGACGAGCGGCCAAGATTTTACGGCCATTTTTTGTGGCCATACGAGCACGAAAACCGTGAGCACGTTTGCGCTTAAGTACGCTTGGCTGGAATGTGCGTTTCATGGCGTCTTCCCCATGGATTAGACAGCGATTAGAAGGGCGGCAAGTCTAGGGAACCAATGGGGCTGTGTCAACGTGCTTTTTTTCCTGCTCTTTGGAAGAAAAGAAATGGCTGTTAATAGATTTTATATATTTAAGTATTTATTGATTGTAGTAGTAATTATAGGCTTCGGCGTTTTCTGTGTGTAAGTGCTATATATTTATATTAATCAATATGTTGCGGTTTTTATAACTTGCGTATTAACCCGTTAGAGCTATGGGGGGAGTGTGTGGATGAGTTGTCATTAAATGTGGATATAAGTTGTTCGTGTAGTTATCCACCGGGTTGCACTGTGCTTCGCTAACAGGGTTGTAAGCCTAGTTATCCACAGGGGGGCGTTGTTAAAAAAAAGCCCTGTATCCTGTGGATAGGTGGGTGTCTGTAGGGGTAGAATGTTCGATTAGATTGGCCTTTGTGTCCTAGTAAAGGGCCCTTATGGCGAGTAATACATTGGATAACACAAGGCGGGTGC